>JAURHQ010000208.1 GCA_030833185.1 Gammaproteobacteria bacterium
ATGAGTACGAAACGTATTTTCAACGACGACCAACTGCGCGAGATGGGGCGGCGCTCGCTTGACTGCGTGCTGGAACAAATCGACGCCGGCAATGCCGAGGAGGCCAAGCGCCTCGCGCAGCGGATGTACAACGAGTTCGTCGCCATGCACGACCTGTATCGCGACTGGATTACTGGCACGCTGAGTTCGGTGGGCAAGCGCTACGGTGACGTCGCGCTCGAAGAGGTGATGACCGAGGGGCTTGATTCCTGGTGGACGCCGATGGCGGAAAAAATCAACGCCGTGCCGGACGATTTCACGCGCAAGGTCAAGATGTTCGTCGCCGGCCTGCGCGGTCACCTGCAGCCGATGGATATTCGCGAGGACGACGAAAAAATCGAGATTCGCATGATGCCCTGCGGCAGCGGCGGTCGGCAGATTCAGGCCGGCAAGTACGAGGGCCCGAATGCGTTCCTGAAAGTCGCCACCCCGCAGCGCATGACCTACGGCCGGCCGGATGTGCCGGTCTACTGCACCCACGAAATTGCCATGGAGCGGTTGGACGCCATCCGCGACGGCCACCCGTTTGTGATCACCGAGCCGGCGGCCGAACTCGGTCGCGACTACTGCGTGCTGAAAATCTACAAGGACCCGAAGGACATCCCGGCGCACTACTACGAGCGCCTGGGGCTTAAAAAACCCGCGGCCTGAAACAGTAACGGCGGGCCGTGGCCCGCCGTTGCGACCGGGGCTGGCGGGGTTCGGAAACCGCGCCAGCGCATCGGTAGGCGGCTAGCCGTCGGCTGTGATTTTGCCGACGATTTCCGCCAGCAGCGTCTCGCTTTCGTGATTGCCCACCTGGCAGGTCCCCGCATTGAGGTGACCGCCGCCGCCGTAAGTCAGGCACAACTCGCCGACGTTGGTTTTGGAAGTCCGGTTGAGGATGGACTTGCCGATGGCGAACACCGTGTTCTGCTGCTTCACGCCCCACATCACGTGGATGGAAATATTGGTCTCCGGGAACAGCGCGTAAATCATGAAGCGGTTGACCGCGTAGATGGTCTCTTCCTTGCGCAGGTCCAGCACCACCAGGTTGCCGTGGACTGTCGCGCACTGCTTGATCTGCGCCTTGGCGGCTTCTTCGTGCTCACGAAACAGCTTGATGCGTTCCTGTACCGAGGGCAGCGCGATGACCTCGTCGACGCTGTGGTTCCGGCAGTGGTCGATGAGTTCCATCATCAGCTGGTAGTTGGAGATGGTGAACTCGCGGAAGCGGCCGAGACCGGTGCGGGCGTCCATCAGGAAGTTCATCAGCACCCAGCCCTCTGGATTCAGGATTTCCTCGCGGCTGAACTGGGCAGAGTCGCCCTTGTCGACCGCATCCATCATTTCGTTCCAGGCGGCGGGGAAGCGGCTGGCGCCGCCGTAATAGTCGTACACCACCCGCGCCGCCGACGGGGCGTCCGGGCTGATGATGTGGTTGTCGGCCTTCTGGTTGCGCAGGGTTTCGCTCAGGTGATGGTCAAACGCCAGATGCACGCCCTGCACGTAGGGCAGGTTGGTGGTGATGTCCCGGTCGGTGACGTCGACCAGGCCGTCCTGCATGTCCTTGGGATGGACGAACTTGATGTCATCAATCAGGTCGAGTTCTTTCAGCAGTACCGCGCAGATCAGGCCGTCGAAATCGCTGCGGGTCACCAGTCTGAACTTTTGATTCGCCATCGGGGTAAGTCTCCATTGCCGGTAGAAAAAGGCCTCGTGCCTGTCCTGATGGCCTGCCGCTAAACAGGGCCAGTCATCGAGTTGAAGCGCACGCGTGCATACGCGTTAAGCGGCCGAAAAGGCCGCTAGCTTTAGGCCTGAAACGCAGTTTGGCGGTGAATTCTTACGAACTGCACGACAACATGGAGCAACCGGCGCGCTGCCGGGCCCATTCCGGCCGTTTGCCGGCGTAGTGCTCGCGTCCCGGTTGCTCGCTGTAGGGCTGGCGGAGCACGGCGAGGGTTTCCCGCACGCGGGAATAGTCGCCGGCCTCGGCGAGATCGATGGCCTCCTGCGCCAGATAGTTCCGCAAGACATAGCAGGGATTGACCGCGTTCATGCGCGCGACGCGTTCGGCTTCCGGGCGCTCCTCTTGCAGCAGGCGGGCCCGCCATGCGGCCACCCAGGCCAGCACGTCGCCGCGCACGGCGTCCGTCACTTCAGCTGGCAGGTACCAGGCCTCGCCCAACGCCGCGAACACGGTTTCCGGGCTCGGCGCCGCATTGCCGCTCAGGGCGGCCAATCGTCGGTGAAAAAGCGTGAAATCGGTCTCGGTCAGGCTCATCGCCCGGTACAGTCCGTCGACCAGTTCGTAGTCGACTTCCGGCTGAAAACTCGCCAGCCCCAGCTTGGCGGCCAGCATGCGCTGGCTGTCGGCTTCGTAAGTACGGGGATAGGCCGCGAGCGCGGCTTCCAGCGCCGGCACATCGGGTACCAACGCATGCAGGGCGTTGGCCAGTTGCACCAGATTCCACCAGGCAATTTGCGGCTGGTTGCCGTAGCGATAGCGCTTCTCGCCGGCGTCGGTGGTATTGGGCGTCCAGCCGGGGTCGAAGCCTTCCAGCCAACCGTAGGGACCGTAGTCGATGGTCAGCCCCAGAATGCTCATGTTGTCCGTGTTCATCACCCCATGCACGAAACCCACCCGCATCCAGTGGGCAATCATGCGCGCCGTGCGCGCGGCAATTTCAGCCAGCCACGCGAGGTAGGTCTCCGGCGAGGGCGCGCCGAGGGCGGGATAATCGGTCCGAATGCTGTGCCCGACCTGCGCGCGCAGCAGGTCAATGTCACCCCGCGCGGCCGGCAGCTGGAAATTACCGAAACGGGTGAAGGAGGGCGCCACGCGGCACACCACCGCCCCCGGCTCGGGGCGCGGATGGCCGTCGTAGAACATATCCCGCACCACCGCTTCGCCGGTGCCGATGAGCGACAGCGCGCGGGTGGTCGGCACGCCCAGATGATGCATCGCCTCGCTGCACAGAAACTCGCGCAGCGAGGAGCGCAGCACCGCGAGGCCGTCGGCCATGCGGGAATAGGGGGTCGCGCCGGCGCCTTTCAGTTGCAGCATCCAGCGCTGGCCGGCGCGGTTGACGGTCTCGCCGAGGTTAATCGCCCGACCGTCGCCGAGCTGTCCCGCCCAGTTACCAAACTGATGCCCGCCATAGCACATGGCGAAAGGATCCATCCCGCAGAGCAGGGCATTGCCGGCAAAGATCTGCAGAAACTCGGGCGAGGCGCAGTCGGCGGGGCTCAAATCGAGCAGTTCGGCAACTTCGGCCGAGTGGGCAATCAGCACCGGCGCACTGACGGGCGTCGGCTTGACCCGGGAATAGGCCGCCCCTGCGACCTGCCGCCGGAAATTCTCCGTCACCGGATCGGCCGGCAGCCCGCGGGTATAGGCGTTGTCGAAGGCGAGGCCCGCGAGCGGCGCCAGACTCACGGCTTGGCCTTGACGTAGCCGTCCAGCGTGCCCGGCGCCAGATCGCCCGATTTGAACGCCACCAGCTGGCGCTGCGGGTTGAACACCAGATAGGTCGGCGTGCCGGTAAAAGCTTCGCCGGTGGCCGCTTCAAACATCTTGCCCATGGCGGCGCTGTCGGCAACCACGGTGGGATAGCTGAACGGTTTTTTCGCGACGTAGGCCTGCACGGCAGCGAGTTCCTCCGGGCCGTCCAGCGACAGGCCAAGGACTTCCGCCGTCTTGCCGGTGTGGGCGTCGTGGAAGGCGGAAACGATGGGGTATTGCTTGCGACAGACGTTGCAGTAGGTGGTCCACATCATGACCACCGTGTAGTGGCCGGGCGTGATGTGCTCGGCCAAGGTCGAGGCCTTGCCCTCCAGCGTGGTCACCGCAACGCCAGCGGCATGGGCCGCGCCCTGCGTCAGCCCCAGCAGACTCAGGCACAACAACAGCGCCCGGATCATACGAGCAGCGCCCGCAGTTTCGCCGCGCCGTCTTCCAGACAGGTCTTGCCGTGGTCGATCTTTGAACCCATGCGGGCGAAGCCGTGAATCATGCCGGGATAGCAGTGGTAGTCGACGGCCACGCCGGCCGCGCGGAGCTTGGCGGCGTAGTCGGCGCCTTCGTCGCGCAGCGGGTCAAACTCCGCGGTCTGGATGATCGCCGGCGGCAGGTTTGCGTGGCTCGCGGCGCGGAGCGGCGAGGCCTGCGGGTTGCTGCGGTCGGCCACATTCGGCACATACCACTGGGTGAACATGTCCATTGCGCCGCGGGTCAGCAGGTAGCCGGTGCCGTTCTCGCGCATCGAGGCGGTGTCGGCGGCAAAATCCACCGCCGGGTAGATTAAATGTTGCGCCCGCACCCAGTGTTCGCCCGCATCGCGCAAGGCCAGGCATACCAGCGTCGCCAGGCTGCCGCCGGCCGAGTCGCCGCCTACCGCCAGCCGATTGGCATCCACGCCCAGCGCGCCGGCGCGTGCCCGGACCGCGCGGGTCGCGGCGAGGCAGTCGTCCAGCGCCGCCGGGAAGGGATGCTCCGGCGCCAGCCGGTAGTCGATTGCAATCACGCTGAAGCCGCCGGCCAGCGCGAGGTGGCGGCACAGGTGGTCATGGGTGTCCAGATCGCCCGCCGACCAGCCGCCGCCGTGGTAATACACGAGGCCCGCGCGACCCGCCGCGGGCGCCTCGCCCAGCGGCTCATACAGCCGGGCCGCAATGGCGCCTGCCGGTCCGGGCAGGGACAAGTCTTCAACGCGGCCCAGCGGGCCCGGGTCGTAGCTGAAGTTGGGGGTGCCGGCCAGATAGGCCGTGCGCACGGCCAGCGCGTCGCCGGCGCCGAACGGCGCACCGGCCTTGGCCACGGCGTCGAGCAGGGCGGCGCATTGAGGATGCAGGGGCATCGGGATCTCCTTCAGCAACGGGGTGACCGCACCATAGCCGGGGCAGTCGGGATTGTCATGAGCACGTGCGCTCAGGGGCCGGCCTCAGCCCGGCGTGCTTCGGGGAAACGGTCCATGCGGCGCAGTTCGGGGAAGCATTTCATAAAGATGCCGACCACGCCCAGCGTTGCTACGCCGCCCAGCACGACCGCCGGCACCAGCCCGAAGAGTCTCGCCGTGAGTCCGGATTCAAACTCGCCAAGTTCATTGGACGAGCCGATGAAAATGGCGTTGACCGCGCTCACCCGGCCGCGAATGGCGTCCGGTGTTTCCAGCTGCACCAGCATGTGCCGGATATAAATGCTGACCATGTCGCCGGCACCCAGACAGACCAGCGCCAGCAGCGAGAAGCGGAAATCGGTCGATGCGCCAAACGCGATCGTCGCCAGCCCGAACACCGCCACGCCGCCAAACATCCAGCGCCCCACGTGCCGGCCAATGGGATGCAGCGCCAGCAAGGCGGCCATCAGCACCGCGCCCAGACCCGGCGCCGCCCGCAGCGCGCCAAGACCGGCGGGGCCGACGTGCAGGACGTCTGCGGCGTAAATCGGCAGCAGCGCGGTGGCCCCGCCAAACAGCACGGCAAACAAATCGAGCGAGATGGCCCCCAGCACAATCCGCTGGCGGAACACAAAACGCAGCCCGTCCAGCGTATCGCGCAGCTGCCAGGCGGCCCGAGCGCTGGCCGCCATCGGGGTGATCGCCAGCACCAGCCCCATCGCGAGCAGCAAGAGCGCGGTCACGACGCTGTAGACCACGTCGGCGCCGAGCAGGTACAGCAAGCCGCCAAGACCGGGCCCACCCACGGCGGCGGCCTGAAACAGCGTGCTGTTGATCGCCACCGCCGCCGGGAACAGCGCGGGCGGCACCAGCTTGGGCGTGATGGCCTGTCCGGTCGGCATCCAGAAGGCGCGGCCAGCGCCAAAGAACGCCATCGCCAGATAGACCGCCCAGACTTGCGGCTGCCCGGACCACACCAGCCACAGCAAGACCCCGGCGCTGACGACTTCGCAGGCG
>JAURHQ010000209.1 GCA_030833185.1 Gammaproteobacteria bacterium
CCCATCCAGGCCGAAGACACACTGGCAAACAGGATTTCTGTGAGCATGATCAGGGCGGTGGTGCTGGCGGCCAGCCGCGCGGCCCCGTATTGCAAGGCCAGGTTGCTGATCAAGAACGCCAGACACAGGCCCAGCGCGAGCGGCCAGCCCTGCACCAGACAGACCAGCGCCACCACCGGAATCGTCAGCGCGATACTGGCCAGCGCCGATCCCAGCGCCAGGTTGAGGCTGACCTGCAGGCGGTTGTGGCGCGCGGCCTGCACCGCCGCGATGCCCTCGGGCAGCAGGACGAACAGCGCGATGATCACGCCCACCAGCGCGGGCGGCGCGCCGATCTGCTGGACGCCGGCTTCAAGCGCCGGCGCCAGGGCTTTTGCGAGCAAGACCACCGCCCCCAGCGCCACCACCAGCATCAGGCTGCTGAGCGCGGTGACGCGATTGGTCGGCGGCGCCGCGTGCGCGGCGTGCTCGCCGGGCGCGTCGGGGACCAGAAAATAATCGCGATGGCGCACCGTCTGCACCAGCACAAAGGTGCCGTACAGCACCACCGATACCACCGCGATGAACGCCAACTGGCTCGCGCTGTAGTACGGCCCCTCGACGGTTTCGGTGTAGTTGGGCAAGACCAGCGTCAGGATGACGATCGCCGCCAGCGTGGTCAGCGCCGCGTTTACCCCTTGCTGATGAAAAATCTGTTCGCGATAACGCGAGCCGCCCAGCAAGAGGCACAGGCCGACAATGCCGTTGAGAATAATCATGACGGCGGCAAAGACCGTGTCGCGCGCCAGCGCCGCGCTGGACTCGGGTGCCGAGACCATCATCGAGACGATCAGCGCGACTTCAATGGTCGTCACCGCCACCGCCAGCAGCAGCGTGCCCAGGGGTTCGCCCACGCGATGGGCGATGACTTCGGCGTGGTGCACCGCTGCCACCACGCTGCCCAGCAGCCCCAACACCAACAAGCCGTAAAACCAGCTGCCTGGCGAAAAGCGTGTAGCGAACAACAGCAACCAACCCAGTAGCGGGCTGGCCAGCGTCCATGCGGGCAGGCTAAGGGCGGGTTTCATGATGACTCGGACTCCGGCCGGGTGCGGCAGATGAGGGGTAATCCGGATGGTAACTGCGCTGACGCGCGGGCGACCAGCCTCTGCTCGATACGCACCGGCGCGTGCCAAGCGCGGCGAGATTGTCGATACTGCCAGCGCGTAATTTCTGGACATCGTGTTTTGTCGCCTGCCCCTGCCACCAATGCCAGTGCCGCCCC
This sequence comes from Gammaproteobacteria bacterium, assembly GCA_030833185.1. GTDB lineage: Bacteria > Pseudomonadota > Gammaproteobacteria. The sequence goes on from JAURHQ010000209.1 coordinate 1,265, forward strand.
GGTCGGGGCGCTCGTCGACGTCTTCGCGAGCCTGCCCGATCCCTGGCTGCTGGTTGATGCGCAATGGCTCATCACCCACGCCAACCGTGCGGCCCTGCGGCTGTTCGAGGGAACCTCTACCCCCCTGATTGGCAGCGCGCTCTGGATGCTATGGCCCGGCCAGCTTGCCGCACAGGTGGAAAGAACGCTCCGCGATACGCCGCGCGTGGCGGCGGTCTCCGTGCTGGAAGCGACCCTGCCGCCCATCGCGCCCGCACGACAGTTTCGGGCGCAAGCGTTCGACTGGGGCATGGCGGTGCGCTTCGAGGCCCTGAGCGACCCCATGGCGCTCTCGCCGCTCTTGCAGCGTGCGCTCGACCGCCTGAACGACATCGTCATCATCACCACCGCCGCCGGTGTCGATACGCCGCACCCGCAGATCCTCTACGTGAACGACGCCTTCGAGCGCCGCACCGGCTACACCCGCGAAGAGGCCTTGGGCAAAACGCCGCGGATGCTGCAGGGTGAGCTGACCCAACGCCCGGTGCTGGACACCATCCGTAGCGCGATGTCGCGATGGGAACCCGTCCGCTGTGAGCTGATTAACTACACCAAGGCGGGTGAAGCCTTCTGGCTGGAACTCGACATCGTGCCGCTGGCCGATGACAACGGCTGGTACACGCATTGGGTCGCGATCGAACGCGATGCAACCGACCGCAAGGCGCGTGAAGCGCTGGCCGAAAGATCGCAGCGACTGGACGCCGTCGACCAGCTGAGCGGCGGCATCGCGCACGATTTCAACAACGTGCTGACGGTCACGCTGGGCTACGCCGAACTGCTCGCCCAGCAGCTCAAGAACCAGCCGGCCCTGCGCCAGATGGCCGTGCAAATCAACGACGCCGCCCGCCGCGGCAGCGAACTGACCCAGCGCCTGCTGGCCTTCGCGCGCCGCGCGCCGCTCGATCCGTCGGCGGTGGAATTGCCGGGCGCGCTGGGGACTTTTCGGGAAACGCTGGGGCGCACGTTCACGCAGGACATCGCGGTGCGCCTGCAGCTGGATGACGCGCTGTGGCCGGGCCTGATCGACCCCGGCCACTTGCAGAACGCCCTGCTCTATCTGGCGCTGAACGCGCGCGACGCGATGCCCGGCGGTGGCGAGCTGCTGGTCGCCGCCCGCAACGTCCACTTGCAGGACGAAGCGTTCGCGGAGTCAACGGGCACCGTCTCGGGGGATTTCGTCGCGGTCTCGCTGACCGACACCGGCAGCGGCATCGCTGCGGCGGATTTGCCGCGCGTCATTGAGCCGTTCTTCACCACCCGGCAGGAACAGCACCATCAGGGCATGGGTCTCTCGATGGTCTACGGCTTCATGCGTCAGTCGGGTGGTCAATTGCGCATCGATTCGACGCCGGGGGTTGGCACCAGCGTCACCCTCTACATCCCGCGCTGGCGGCCGCAGCGTGCCAGTCAGCCCGGCAAGCCGCTGGTTCTGCTCGTGGAAGACGACGAACTCGTGCGCCAATACGCCGAGAACCTGTTGCAGCATCTGGGCTATCGCGTGGTGACCGCGGCGGATGCGCAGGGGGCGCTGGCGCTGTTGCGTGGTGAGCCGGACATCGCCCTGTTGTTTACCGATCTGGTGCTGCCGGGCGGCATTGATGGCGGCGAGCTGGCGCTGACCACGCGGGCCTTGCGCCCCGGTCTGCCGGTGCTGCTGAGCAGCGGCTATCCGGAAGCCGAGCAGCGTCTGCGCGCGGTCCGTGCGGAGCGCTTCAAGCTGCTGCGCAAACCCTACCGCCCGGCCCAACTGGCCGAGGCCCTGCGCGAGGCACTGGCAGCAAGCTAGTCCGGCTGGCTTCGAATCGCCTCGGTTTGGCGGGCATAGCAGCCCGGGCACATGCCGTGGGTCATCTCTACCCCGGCCTGCTGTTCGAGATAAGTCTCCACGCTCTTCCAGTAGCCTTCGTCGTCGCGTAGCGACTTGCACCAGGCGCAGATCGGAATCAGCCCCTGCAGGGTTTTGAGACCGGCCAGCGCGCTGGCCAATGCCGCCGTGACCCGCCGATGTTCCAGTTGCGTCACGACCTGGCGCGCCAGCAGTTGCAGGCCTTCTATCTGCGCCGCCGCCAGCGCGCGCGGCTGACGGTCGATCACGCACAGCGTGCCCAGCGCGTGCCCTTCCGGATTGAGCAGCGGCGCCCCGGCGTAGAAGCGAATACCCGGCTCGCCGACGACCAGCGGATTGTTCTGGAAGCGAGCATCGCTGCGAGCATCCGGCACTACCAGCGGCACGTCGTCCAGAATGGCATGGGCACAAAACGCCTGATCGCGCGGCGTCTGCGTCGCCTCCAGCCCGTGGCGAGCCTTGAACCATTGCCGGTCGGCGTCGACCAGCGAGACCAGCGAGATTGGCGTGCCGCACAGGATGGACGCGACCCGCACCAGTTCGTCGAAGCCCTGCTCGGCCTCCGAATCAAGCACCGCGTATTGGCGCAAGGCTTCAAGACGGGCGGCTTCGGTCGGCGGAATGCGAGCGCTCATACAGGAACTCCGGGGATACGGGCCGCGCTAAGGGTTGCGCAGTTGCAGATAGCGGCGGAAGAAATCGCGTGCGGCCGCCGGGGTCCAGTTTTCATGGTCCTCGCCGTAGGCCTGCACGCCGTTGATCTGCCAGTCGGTCAGGCAGTTGATGGACAGCATATTGGGGTTCAGCGGCACGCCGAGCTGGTTAAGACAACGGCCCTCGGCCAACGCCGCTCCGGCACGGTGAACGTATCGCAGTCGGTTTCGGTTCGGTAAGGGTCGTCATCCAGCGGCGGATGAAATTCGTCGTCGGGGTGACAGGCGCTCACGGCAGTTCCTCCAGCGCCAGCACTTCCTCGAGCAGGGCGCAGACCGGGTTGGCGGCGATCAGATCAATCTCGGGCGGAAGACGACCCAGCTCGATCCGGCGTTCAATGATGCGATGGTAGATGATCGCGAGGCGCACCAGACCAAACTTGAACCACCACAGCTCCGCGGCGTTAGGCCGGCCACGCTGCCCGGCGTAGTAGGCCGCGGTCTCGGCCGGCGCCGGCAGGCCGCGCAGTCGCGGCACCTGCGGCAGGCGCCAGTGCACCCAGTCGAGCAGCAGCCAGAAGGCCAGATCTTCTTCCGGGTCGGGCAGGCCGCAGAGTTCCCAGCCGAGCAAGGCGAACACCTCGCCCTGCGCGATCACGCAGTTGCTGATCTTGGCGTCGCCCCAGGCGATGCCCGGCCCCTGCGCGGGCGGCCGGATGCGGGCCAGCGCCGTCAGCGCAGCGTCGATGGGCGGCAGTGGCGCGCGCCCCAGGCCATGAAGTCGCGCCACTGGGCCAGCCGCACGGCCACCGGGTCGGCATCGAACGGCATGCCCCAGGGGGCGGCGCTGAGAAAGCCAAAGCCGTCTCGCGCCGGGTCCAGCGTGTGCGGGGTCGCGAGCGCCGCAATGCCCGCGCATCAGGCGCGGCGTCGGGTGTCCTCGGGGATGTCGCTGAACCAGCCGGATTGGTGATAGGTCGGGTTATCGCCGGGCAGTCGAAGAGCCAAATCTCGTTGGAGAGACCGGCCCCTGCCGGCCGCGACAGTCCCGCGATTTGCGCTTGCTCGTAGCCCGCGCGGGCGCGCAGCCACGTCACGAGCGCGGCCTCAACGTCGGCGGGTTGGCGGCGACCCACAGCGGGCGCGGTCACGGCTGGACTGGGCAAACGAACATCGGCCAACCATAGCCGGTTAAAGGGAACCGGGCGAGATCAGGGAGCGCGGCGACCCCGCCTAGAACTCGCCCGACTGCACCACCTGCGCCGACGCGAGCGCGGCGATGTCGTCTTCGCCGAGGCCCAGCCATTCACGCAGGATCTCGGCGTTATGTTGACCGAGGGTGGGCGCCTTGAGCGGCAGGTCGTCCGGGAAAGCCGAGAACTTCAGCGGCATGCCGGGAATCTCGAAGCGGCCGGCGACGGGGTCGTCAATCGTGCGCACGGTGCCGCGCTGGACCAGATGCGGATGGCGCAGCGTTTCGGCCACCGACAGCACCGGCGCCGCGGGCACCTGATGCCGCTGCAGACAGGCCACCGCGCTGTCGCGGTCCGGAAAACTCCCCAGCCAGTCTTCCAGAAGCTGCACGATGAACGGTCGTTCGGCCAGCCGGCCGGCGTCGGTGCCGTAGCGTTCGTGGGTGGCGAGGTCCGGCCGCGCCATCGCCGCGCAGAGGTCTTTCCAGTGATGCTGGAACGCCATGATCACCACCCAGCCGTCTTTGGCCTTGAACACGCCGGCCGGGCAGAGGTAGTTGAGATGAGGCCCCTGCCGGGTGGGATTCAGGCGCCCGTCGCTGGCGCTGGCCTGATGCACGGTGACTTCCTGCGCGTGGTAGTAGACGTCCAGCAGGCCGATGTCGAGCTGCTGGCCTTCGCCGGTCCGGTCGCGATGACGCAAGGCGGCCAGCACCGCCAGCGCCGCATGGACGCCGGTGCCCACATCGCCCAGCCCCACCGGCGGGATGTAGGGCGTGCCGTCGGTCTCGCCAATCATGGAGGTAATGCCGGAATAGGCCTGCGCGATGAAGTCATAGCCCGGCAGTTCGGCCAGCGGGCCGGTCTGCCCCAGGGCAGAGATCGAACACAGGATGATGTCGGGCCGCATCTC
>JAURHQ010000020.1 GCA_030833185.1 Gammaproteobacteria bacterium
AACATCTTCCTGCAGATGCCGGTGATGTCGCTGGTCATTCCGGGCGCGGTGGTGCTGCTGATGAGCGGTTTCATCCTGTTCGACACCAGCCGCATCATCAACGGCGGGGAGACCAACTACGTGATGGCGACCATCAGCCTCTACCTCAACATTTTCAACCTGTTCGTCAGCCTGTTGCAGTTGTTGGGCATCGCCCGCAGCGACGACTAGGCCTGATACCCGCCGCCCGGCGTCAGGCCGGGCGGCGCAACCACCCTGCCGGAGGGCGCACCCATGGACTGGATGAAAATTGCCTCTGCCGTCGCGCTGGGCATGATGATTCTGGTGCTGGCGCCGCGGGCGAAAGAAATCTTGACCAACACGCCGAAAGGCAGCGGTAGCGACTGGCAGGCTGCCCTGTTGCCGCTGCTGGTCGTGCTGGGCGTGGTGGCCTTGCTGATGTCCGCGGTCTAGCACCGCGCCCTCGCGGCGTGCGTGGAGACGTCAACGCCGCCTGTAGGAGCGGCGCGTGCGCCGCGAGTGGCTTTGACGGACACGCACGCGCCGCGCCTAAAAATGCAGCCGCGTAGATTTGCCCAATTCAAGCCGCCGGCGGCGTGAGGACAGTCTTGCCACCCATGTAAGGCTGCAAGACTTCGGGCACCAGAACCGCGCCGTTTTCCTGCTGATAGTTTTCGAGCACCGCGACCAGTGCGCGGCCCACCGCAACGCCCGATCCGTTCAAGGTATGCAACAGCTCCGGCTTGCCGGTCTCGGGATTACGCCAGCGCGCCTTGAGCCGGCGGGCCTGAAAATCCTCGAAGTTGCTGCAGGAAGAAATTTCACGATACGCCTGCTGGCCGGGCAGCCAGACTTCAAGGTCATAGGTCTTGGCCGACGAAAAGCCCATGTCGCCGGTGCATAGGGCCATCGTGCGATACGGCAGGCCGAGACGCTGAAGCACGGTCTCAGCGTGGGCGGTCAGCGCCTCGTGCGCCGCCCAGGACTCGGCCGGCGCCACAAGCTGCACAATCTCGACTTTCTCAAACTGGTGCTGGCGAATCATGCCGCGGGTGTCGCGCCCGTAAGAGCCAGCCTCGCTGCGGAAACACGGCGTGTGGCACACATAGCGCCGGGGCAGCGTGGCGGCGTCGAGAATCTGATCCTGAACCAGATTGGTCACCGGCACTTCGGCGGTCGGGATCAGAAACAGGCCCTGCTTCTGGATTTCAAACAGATCTTCCCGAAATTTCGGCAACTGGCCGGTGCCGCGCATGGCGCGCTCGTTGACCAGATAGGGCACATAGACTTCGCGATAGCCATGCTCGGTGGTGTGCAGGTCGAGCATGAACTGAATCAACGCACGGTGCAGGCGAGCAATCGAGCCCGACATCACCGAGAAGCGACTGCTGGCCAGCATGGCGCCGGCTTCAAAATCGATTTCACCGTGGAGCGCGCCCAGATCGACATGGTCGCGCGGGGTGAAGCTGAACTCGCGCGGCGTGCCCCAGCGGCGAACCTCAACGTTGTCGGCCTCGCTTTGGCCACGGGGCACCGAGGCGTGCGGGATGTTCGGTACGTGGGCAAGAAAATCTTCAAATTCGAGTTGCAGCGCTTCCAGCGCCTCTTCGCAGGCCGACAGCCGTTCGCCTAAATCCGCTACCGAGGCCTTCAAGGGTTCAATGTCTTCGCCCCGGGCCTTGGCCTGACCAATGGATTTGCTTTTGGCGTTGCGCTCCGCCTGCAGGGTCTGGGTGTCGACCTGCAGCTTTTTGCGGCGGGTTTCAAACGACTGATAGGTTTCGAGATCCAGCGTGTAGCCGCGGGCCGCGAGGGCCAGCGCCACCGCTTCGGGATTGGCGCGGAGAGTCTGGGGATCGAGCATGGTGGGTCCAGCAGGCCGTGCGGCCGTGTTAGGCAAGGGTCGGGAATTATAACGAGCGCACGCGACGCTTTAGTACCGCGCGGTATCAGTCAAAGCTGCCGCGCCAGCCACATGCCGAGACCGCAGGCGCCCAGACAGAGCACGAGATTGGCCAGCACGTTGACGGCCGCGCGGGCCAGTTGTCCGCTCTGCATCAGGAGCAGCGTGTCGACCGAAAACGCCGAGAAGGTGGTGAACGCGCCGAGAAATCCCACCGCGACCAGCAGCCGCCAGAGCGGATCAACCCCCGGCCGTTCGCTCAGCAGCACAAACACGAGCCCGGCGACCAGACAGCCGCTGACGTTGGCCACCAGCACACCCCAGGGCAGCCCGGCGCGGGTCGCGCCCGCCAGCGCCAGCACCACCACATGGCGCGCAATCGCGCCGATGGCCCCGCCCAGCGCTATGACACCCAGACTTTGCCAGGAGAACATCGCTCAGCCGTTCCGCCCGTCGCCAGACTCGCGCTCGCCGCGCAGATAGCGGAGCTTCTCGGCAATCTTGATCTCAAGCCCGCGCCCCACCGGCTGGTAGTAGCGGCGAGTGGCGAGCACCGGCGGCAAAAAGGTCTGACCGCTGGCGTGGGCGTCGGGCTCGTCGTGGTCGTAGCGATAATCCTTGCCGTGCCCCAGCGAGCGAGCCAGCGCGGTGGGCGCATTGCGCAGATGGTCGGGCACCGGCAGGGAGCCGTGGCGTTCGATGTCTTCGCGCACGCGCTTTAGTCCGGCATAGACCGCATTGCTCTTGGCGGCGACCGCGCAGTACACCACCGCCTGTGCAATCGCGAGTTCGCCTTCCGGTGCGCCAAGACGCTCGAACGTATCCCAGGCGTCCAGCGCTATTTGCTGTGCACGCGGGTCGGCAATGCCAATGTCTTCGATCGCCATCCGCACCACGCGCCGCGCGATGTAGAGCGGGTCGCAGCCGCCGTCGATCATCCGCGCAAACCAGTACAGCGCCGCGTCGGGATCGGTGCCCCGCACCGACTTGTGCAGGGCCGAAATCTGGTCGTAGAAGGCGTCGCCGCCCTTGTCGAAGCGGCGCATGCCGGCGCCACCCACAAAGGCCTCAATGAAGGGGCGATCCATCGGCGCGCCACCGGCGTGACCCACCGCCAGTTCCAGCAGGTTGAGCGCGCGGCGGGCATCGCCGTCGGCGGCGGCGGCCAGCGCGGCGAGCGCTTCGGGCGTGATGTCGACTGCCGCCTCATCCCGCAACACGGCGACCGCGCGGTCCAGCACGCTGACGATCGCCTCGGGCTCCAGCGAACGCAGCACGTACACCCGCAGCCGCGACAACAGCGCGTTATTCAGCTCAAACGCCGGGTTTTCGGTGGTCGCGCCGACGAACGTGATGGTGCCGTCTTCGATGTGCGGCAAGAAGGCATCCTGCTGCGACTTGTTGAAGCGGTGGACTTCATCGACAAACACCACCGTGCGCTGGCCCGTTTCCCCGGTGTGACGTCGCGCCTCGTCGATCGCGGCGCGGATCTCCTTCACCCCGCTCAGCACCGCCGAGACCGACACGAAATGCGCCGCGACGCGGCGGGCGATGAGTTGCGCGATGGTGGTCTTGCCGGTGCCCGGCGGGCCCCACAGCACCAGGGAATGCACCTGGCCGGCATCGAGCGCGCGGCGCAAGGGTTTGTCGGGATCGAGTACCTGCGGCTGACCGACGATGTCTTCGATTGACTGCGGGCGCAGCCGGTCGGCCAGCGGCCGCGGGTCGGTGGGCGCGCGCGGCGGGCTCATCGGGTTTCCCGCGGCCTAGCCGCCGGTGCCGTGAATGATGTCGACACCGGTCGGCGGCGTAAACGTAAACGTGGCGGGCGGCACCGCAGGATTGCGGGCGATCTGCGTGAAGCGAATTTCGGTGGTCTGCCCCAAATTATCCTGCAGTCGCATCACCGCCAGTTCGCCCTCACGAAAGCCGATGCGGACCGCCTTGAACTGCGGCTTCGGCTGCTTTGAGCCCAGGCTTACCCAGTCGATGCCGGCTTCGCTGACCGCCTCACCGACGGTAAAGCTGGCCTCGAGATCAAAGTCATCGCCCAGCAGGCGGGCCGGCGAATCCGCCGCGTTGGTATTGACCGGATTCACGGTGACCTGGGCGAGGTCGGCGTCGTACACCCACAGCGTCTTGCCATCGGAGACGATGCGTTGCTGGTAAGGCGTTTGGTAATCCCAGTTGAAGCGGCCCGGGCGCGCAATACACACCTTGCCACGGGCGGTCTCGACCAGCGTGCCCTGCTCGTCAAACTGCTGCTGCTCGAAACTCGCGTTAAAGGCCCGCACATCCGCCAGAAAATGCTTGAGCTGCGCGGCCGCAGACTCGGCGCAGGCGACCAGCGGCTGCAGGCTCAGCACCAGCGCGAATACCCCAAAGGCAAGCCGGCGCATGGGTCTAATCCCGCGGCGGCGGCGGTGGCGCCAGCACTTCGCGACTGCCGTTCGACTGCAGCTCGCCGACCACGCCGGCGCGTTCCATGTCTTCCATCATGCGGGCGGCGCGGTTGTAGCCAATCTTGAGGCGGCGTTGCACGCCGGAAATCGACGCGCGACGGCTCTCGGTCACGATGCGCACCGCCTGGTCGTAAAGCTCGTCCTGCTCACCGCCCGCGTCGCCTGCACCGTCGAACCCTGCGCCCTGATCTTCACCGTCCAGCGGGGCATTGACGATTTCATCGATGTATTCCGGCGCGCCCAGCGCGCGCAGTTCTTCCACCACTTTGTGCACTTCCTGATCCGAGACGAAGGCGCCATGCACGCGCTGCGGCGTGGAGGTGCCGGGGGGCAGATACAGCATGTCGCCATGCCCCAGCAGGCTCTCGGCGCCGATCTGGTCGAGGATGGTCCGGCTGTCGACGCGCGAAGACACCTGAAAGGCGATCCGGGTCGGAATATTGGCCTTGATGAGGCCGGTGATGACGTCCACCGAGGGCCGCTGGGTGGCGAGAATCAGGTGGATGCCGGCGGCGCGCGCTTTCTGGGCGAGGCGCGCAATGAGCTCTTCCACTTTTTTGCCGACGGTCATCATCATGTCGGCCAGTTCGTCGACCACCACCACGATGCACGGCAGCGTCGCCAGCGGCTGCGGGCTGTCGCTATCGCCGCGTCGCTTGAACATGGGGTCAAGAATGGGCTGGCCGGCGTCGGCGGCGTCCTGCACTTTGCGGTTGTAGCCGGCAAGGTTGCGCACGCCCAGCATCGACATCAGCTTGTAGCGCCGCTCCATTTCGCCCACACACCAGCGCAGGGCGTTGGCTGCTTCTTTCATGTCCGTCACCACCGGCGCAAGCAGGCTGGGAATGCCTTCGTACACCGACAGCTCGAGCATCTTGGGGTCGATCATGATGAGCCGCACATCGTTGGCGGTCGCCTTGTAGAGCAGGCTCAGGATCATGGCGTTCAGGGCCACGGATTTGCCCGAACCGGTGGTGCCGGCGACCAGCAGGTGCGGCATACGGGCCAGATCGACCACCGAGGGTTTGCCAGCGATGTCCTTGCCCAGCGCGAGCGTGAGACTAGAACCGCTCTCTTCGTATTCGCGGGACTTCAGGATTTCCGACAGGCTCACCACTTCGCGGCGCTCGTTGGGGATTTCGAGCCCCACGACCGATTTGCCCGGAATGACTTCCACCACCCGCACGCTGACGGTAGACAGCGAGCGCGCCAGATCTTTGGCCAGATTGGTGATGCGGCTGGCTTTTACGCCCGGCGCCGGCAAAATCTCGAAGCGGGTGATGACCGGCCCCGGCAACACCGCGACGACCTGCGCTTCGATGCCGAAATCGCGGAGCTTCAGTTCCACCTGCCGGGACATCGCTTCCAGCGCTTCCGCCGAGTAGCCGCTGGCCGCCAGCCGGGGTTCGTCCAGCAGGCTGAGCGGCGGGAGCGCTGTTTCCGCCGGCTCCTGAAACAGGATGACCTGCTTTTCTTTTTCGACCCGGTCGCTGACCGGCACGGTCTGGATTTGCGGCTCGATGCGCGGTGGCGGGCGCTGGTCCTGCCGCTCGCTTTCCATTTCGACGATGGCGGTACGTTCGCGACGCTCCTGCCGGCGCGCCAGCCATTCGCGACCGACGGCCAAATGGCGTCGGGCCGCGGCGTAGCCGACCAGCGTCCAGTAGCCGGTGACGTCCATCACCACCAGCCAGGAGATTTCGAGCATCAGGGTCAGGCCGGTGAGGAACAGGGCCAGCATCAGCAGCACGCCGCCCAATTCGCCGCACAGGGCGATGAGCCCGCGCCCAATCAGGTCGCCCATGATGCCGCCCGCTTCCTGCGGCAGGTCGGGCAGCGCGCCGTGCGCCCGCACCCACAGCAAGGCCGACCCCATGGTCAGCGTGAACAGGAAGCCCGCGCCCTGCACGTACAGCCGCACCTTGTCGAGCGGCGCATCGGCGCTCACCCGGCGGCGGCAAACTTTCCACGCCCCCCAGGCCAGCACCAGCGCGCCGAGAAAGGCGCAGCGGCCCATCAGATAGAACAGGATGTCGGCCAACCAGGCGCCGAACAGGCCACCCCGGTTGTGCACGCCGGGCAGGCCCTGCCCGGTGTGCGACCAGCCGGGATCGGCCGGGTGATAGGTCCACAGGGCGACCAGCACAAACAGGCCCACGCCGCCGCCGGCGATCAATAAACCTTCACGCAAGCGTTGCGCGAGGTGGAAGTTTACCGGCGGGGCAACGCGAGTTGGCCGTCGGATCGCCTGTGCCATGTGCTCAACCTGATTATGCGAATGATCGATTAACTTGATGTGATCTAAAGTGAATCTGATGATACCTGCATTAGTTTCTCAAGACTATCATCCGTGCACGTCAAGGCAAGATCCGGCGGCTGGACAGCCCCGCCGACCGCCCCACGAACGCCCATGCATTGATCTGCCGCGGGTTTCCCGCGCCCCGCCGGCCGCTCCGTGTAACCGGGCGCGCTGCGGGGGTGAATAATTTCGGGCCGGGCTCTAGTATCGAATCCACCTCCCGAGGACACAGCACAATATGAAGCGGCAGCGCACCTACCGTGTGAGCTTTCACAATCAGGGCAAGATTTATGAAATCTATGCCCGCAACGTCAGCCAGAGCGGGCTGATGGGTTTTGTCGAAATCGAAAATATCGTTTTCGGCGAGCGGACCACGCTGGTGGTCGACCCCAGCGAAGAGCATTTGAAATCCGAGTTCGAGGGCGTCAGCCGCACCTACATCCCGATGCACTCGGTCATTCGTATTGATGAGGTGGAGAAATCCGGGCCGTCGAAAATCACCGACGGACGGGGCGACAAAGTCACCCCCTTTCCGGTCTTCACCGGCCCCGCCGGCACGCCGCCGGCGAAGTAAAAGGAGAACCCCGCCGTCCGGCCACGCCGCCGGCCGGCATGCCCCATGAACTCGCCCGCTCCCGACATTCGCCTCATCCGTCGCCTCTCAGACTTGCCCGCCGCCCAGTGGAACGCGCTGGCGCTGGGCGGCGACCCGTTCCTGCGACACGAGTTTCTGGCCGGCCTGGAAGACCACGGCTGTCTTGAGGGCCACGGCTGGGATCCCGTGCATCTGCTGGCCTTCGTGGATGACGAACTGGTCGGGGCCCTGCCGCTCTACGCTCGCGACAACTCCTACGGGGAGTTCGTGTTCGACTGGAACTGGGCCGAGGCCTATCAGCGAGCCGGCGGACGTTACTACCCGAAGCTTGTAACCGCCGTCCCCTTCACCCCGGTTGCCGGTGCCCGCGTATTGCTGCGCGACGGGCACCCGGCGCGCGCGGCGGTGGCAGCCCAACTGGTCACGGCCGCGATGGAGATGACCCGCGAGCTGGGCGCCTCGTCCTGGCACTGCCTCTTCCCGCAGGACAGCGATCTGCCGCTGCTCGAGCGGCCCGAGTTGCTGGTGCGGGAAGGCTGCCAGTACCACTGGTACAACCCGGGCTACGCCGATTTTGAAGACTTCCTCGCCGGCCTCACCTCCAAGCGGCGCAAGGAGATCCGCCGCGAGCGCCGCGACTGCGCGGCGCTGGGGCTGGAGATCGAACTGCTGGAAGGCGCGGCCATCAGCGACGAGCACTGGGCGGTCTTCCACGCGTTTTACTGCTCGACCTTCGAACGGAAATTTGGCGAACCCCGTCTGACCCTCCCGTTTTTGCGTCACCTGAGCGCAGCCCTGCCGGCGGCCCCGGTCCTGCTGCTGGCCAAGGATCAGGGACGCTACGTGGCCGGCGCTTTCGCGCTACGCGGCGCCACCACGCTGTATGGGCGCCATTGGGGCTGCAGCGGCTACTACCGCAACCTGCATTTCGAGCTTTGCTACTACCGCTTCATTGACTACGCGATCGCCGCGGGGCTGCAGCACTTTGACGCCGGCGCGCAGGGCGAACACAAGGTGCCGCGCGGCTTCATCCCAATCAAAACCTGGTCGGTCCACTGGCTGCGCGACAGCGGCTTCCGCCAGGCAGTCGCCGACTTCCTGCGGCGCGAGACGCGCGCGATGGACCGCTATGTCGAAGAGGTGTCCGAGCACACGGCGTACCGGGAAAAGCAGGACAGCTGAGCCCGTGCTGCCGTCCGCCGACGCGAGCTTCTTCAGTTTTGCCGACGAGCGCTGGTTGCCTCAGCTGCCGTCGCCGGCCCGCGCGCTGCGCGACCCCGACGGCCTGCTGGCCGCTGGCGGCGCGCTGGACACACCCACCCTGCTCGCGGCCTACGCGCGCGGCATTTTCCCGTGGTATTCCCAGGGCCAGCCCATCCTGTGGTGGTCACCCGACCCGCGCGCGGTGTTTTATCCCGAACGCTTTCACGTGTCGCGCTCGCTGGCGCGCACCCTGCGGCGCGGCGAGTTTGAGTTGAGTCTCGACCGTGACTTCGTCGGCGTGATGCGCGCCTGTGGTCCCGAGCGACGCGGCGAGTCCAGTAGCTGGATTACCCCGGCGATGCTGCAGGCCTACACCCGCCTGCACGCCGAAGGCCACGCCCACTCCATCGAGTGCTGGCGCGCAGGTGAACTGGTCGGCGGGGTTTACGGGGTGGCGATCGGGCGGGTATTTTTCGGCGAGTCGATGTTCAGCCGCGCCACCGATGCCAGCAAGGTCGCGCTCGCCACCCTCTGCCACGCGCTGTGTGGCTGGGGATATGAACTGTTTGACTGCCAGATGGCGAGTGCGCATCTCAGTTCGCTGGGCGCGCAGAGCCTGTCCCGGCCCCGTTTTTGCGAAATGCTTGACGCACTGATTCCAGCGCCACCGCTGGCCACGGCCTGGCTGGCGCTTGCGGAGAACCCGACCCGATGAAGCCGCCGACCGGAACCCAGCTTGGTTTTTTCGTCACCCCGCCGCACAAATGCGGCTACCTGCCCGACCGCAGCGCCGTGACCATTTTTGTCGATCCACGGCGCCGCCCCAGCGTGGCCACCTACACCATGCTTTCGCAGCACGGCTTCCGGCGCAGCGGCGACCACGTCTACCGCCCGCAATGCCCCGACTGCATGGCGTGCATCCCGGCGCGCATTCCGGTCGATCAGTTTGTGCCAAGCCGCGCCCAGCGGCGAACGCTGCGGGCCAATGCCGATGTGACGCTGGTGCCCAAGTCGTCGACCTACCATGCCGAGCACTTCGAGTTGTACGAGCGTTACGTCAATGCCCGCCATCGGGGCGGCAGCATGGAAAATCCCGACCGCGACAGCTACCTCGAGTTTCTGACCTCGGGCTGGGCCGACAGCGTGTTCTATGAATTCCGCCTGCGCGAGCGCCTGCTCGGCGTGGCGGTGGTCGACCATCTGCACGACGGGCTGTCGGCGGTCTATACCTTTTTTGATCCGGAGGAGACCGGACGCAGCCTCGGGCGCCTCGCGGTGTTGAAGCAGGTGGAACTCGCGCGTGCCCTGCAGTTGAAGTGGCTTTATCTTGGTTACTGGATCGAGGACTGTCGGAAGATGAGCTACAAGCGCGAATACGCGCCGCTGGAAGTCCTGCGCGACGGTCAGTGGGTTGTGCTCGAAGACAGCCCCTGAGACCGTCCGCCTTTACCCGGACAGCGCTTATCGGGCAGAATCGGCCACCCCGTCCGGGGGCCCCTCCCCCACGGCCACAGAGGAAGCATGGCGAAAGAAGACCACATTGAACTCAAGGGCAAAGTTGTTGAGACCCTGCCTAATACGATGTTCCGGGTAGAACTCGAAAACGGACACATCATCACCGCCCACATCTCGGGCAAGATGCGCAAGAACTACATCAGGATTCTGACCGGCGACGTGGTGCTGGTTGAACTGACGCCCTACGATTTGAGCAAGGGCCGCATCACTTTCCGCGAACGCTAAACGCCCGCCTGCGCCAGCATTGCGCTGGCGCGTGCCAGATCGGCCGGCGTATCAATCCCCATCCCGCAGGCTTCCAGCGCGTCAGGCGCGATGATCCGCATGCCGTGGGCCATGGCGCGTAGCTGCTCCAGACGTTCCAGCAGCTCCAGCGCCGACGGTGGCCAGGTCACGAACGTTTGCAGGAATTGCACGCGATACGCGTACAGCCCGACGTGACGCCGGAACGGCCCTGCGGGCTGCCATTCGTGTTCGCCATCGCGCGGGTAAGGCACCGGGGCACGGCTGAAATAAAGCGCGTAATCGGCGTCGTCGCGCACAATTTTCACCATATTCGGGTCCCGCCATTCCTCGATCGTGGCCAGCGGTTCGCAGACCGTCGCCATGTCTGCATGTGCGGCCGTCGCAAGCGCGTGCGCCACCTGATGAATCACCGCCGCGGGCATGAACGGCTCGTCGCCTTGCAGGTTGACGATGATTTGCCCGGGCGCTTCACCACGCTGCGCCACGGCTTCGGCTAGGCGTTCGGTCCCGGACTGGTGCGCCGGGCTGGTCATACACACGATCGCCCCAAAACCGCGGGCGTGATCGGCAATGCGTTCGTCGTCGGTCGCGATCACGACTTCGTCAGCGCCGCTCGCGAGCGCGCAGGCGTGCACCCGCTGCAGCATGCTCTGTCCGGCCAAATCGAGCAGCGCCTTGCCGGGCAGGCGCGTCGACGCGAGGCGCGCCGGAATGTAGACCTTGAACCTCATCGTCCGAGTTGTTCCAGTTCTTCGTCGCCCAGTTCGCGCGCCTCCTCTTCCAGCATCACCGGAATATCGTCGCGAATCGGGTAGGCCAGCCGCGCGCTACGGGAGATCAGTTCCTGCCGCGTCCGGTCGTACACCAGTGGGCCCTTGGTCACCGGGCACACCAGAATTTCAAGCAGCCGCTTGTCCATCGTTTTCTCCCTTGAGCAGCGTTTCGAGTCGCTGCGCAAAAATTTCGGGCAGTTCTGCCGTCACCGGCACCAGCCAGCAACGCGCGCTGGCAAAAGCCTCGCATTTGATGGCGTCTTTCTCGGTCATCAGCACCGGATAGTTATCGCCAAACTCCAGATCCTGCGGCCGAAACCGGTGGTGATCGGGAAAGGCGTGAGGAATGACTTTCATCCCCTTGCTCTTGAGCATGGTGAAAAAACGCTGCGGGTTGCCAATGCCCGCTACCGCGTGCACCGGCTCGTTGCCGAAGTCGCGATAGGCCCGGCTTTGTCCGCGCTGGAGCAGGTTGATGGGGTCGACCGGCACGTATTTCATCGCGTATTCGTTGCGCCCGGCGACGCCGTTGTTCACCACGAAATCCACTTCTTCGAGGCGGGAGGGTGGTTCCCGCAGCGGCCCGGCCGGGAGCAGTCGTCGGTTGCCCAGCCGCCGCGCGCCGTCGATGACCGCAATTTCCAGCGCTCGCCCCAGCGCGTAGTGCTGCAGGCCGTCGTCGCTG
The DNA here is from genome assembly GCA_030833185.1 of Gammaproteobacteria bacterium. Lineage (GTDB taxonomy): Bacteria > Pseudomonadota > Gammaproteobacteria. The sequence continues at coordinate 11,682 of JAURHQ010000020.1, forward strand.
ATCACGATATTGCAGTCGGTATGTTCGAGCAGCGCACGCACCGCGGCGCTGCGATCCGGTCCCACGGCCACGGGCCGCCGGGTGCGCCGTGCGATCAGCACCGCCTCCTCGCCCACCGTGTCGGGATCGCTATCCGGACGCACCTGTTGCGGCCAGCGCGTGGCGCGTCCGCCATAGCCGCGGGTCACGATCCCCGGCCGCAGGCCGAGCGCCGAGAGATAACCCGCCAGCCAGATGACGAGCGGCGTTTTGCCGCTGCCGCCTACGGTCAGATTGCCGACCACGATCACCGGCACCGGGGCGTGGTAGGTCGCGAAAAGGCCCGAGTTATAGGCTTTGCGCCGCAGACTGGTCACCAGCTGAAAGATGAAGGCCAGCGGCAGCAGGAGTACGGACAGCGGATTGCGTCCGTACCAGAGTTCATCCAGCCAGCGTCCTTCCCGGCGCTGCCGCTGGCGACGGCGACGGCGCACGTTCACCGGCGGCTCACTCGGCGGCGCGCGCGGTGGTGGGAAAGGAAACGCGGGTCAGCCCCACCTTGCTCGCCGCATCCATGACGTCGACGACCCGCTGAAAGCCGGTCTCGCGGTCGGCGCTGATGACCACCGTGGGCGACTCGCGGCCGGCCGCCGCTTCGCGCAAAGCCTGCTCGAGCGTCGTCAGGCTGGTATTCACCAGCGCCTTGCCGTTGATGTAGTACTGCTGCTGGCGGTCGATCGAGACCTCGATCACCGCCGGGTCCCGCGCGCTCGCTGTTGGCGAGGCAACCGGCAGGCTGAGCTTCAGCTGCGAGTGTTCGACGAAACGCGTGGACACCATGAAAAAAATCAGCAGCAAGAGCACCACGTCGATCAGTGAAGTGACGTTGATGTCGATGTCTTCCGGCTTGCGGCTGCTGAATTTCACGATGCCGTGCGCCCCGCTTCGCGCTCGCCGTGCAGCACTTCTACCAGCTTCAGCGACTCCTGCTCCATGCCGATCACGAGGCTCTCCACGTGGCCACGCAGGTGGCGGTAGAAGTAGAGCGATGGAATGGCGACCACCAGTCCGGCGGCGGTGCTGATCAGCGCCTGGCCGATGCCGCCCGCGAGCTGCGCCGGATCGCCCGCCCCCCCGGTCTGCAAGGCGCCAAACATCTGAATCATGCCGAACACGGTGCCCAGCAGCCCCATCAGCGGCGAAATCGCGGCGATGGTGCCCAGGGTGTTCAGGTAGCGTTCCAGCTCGTGCACCGTCAGGCGTCCCGCCTCTTCGATGCTTTCCTTGATGATTTGCCGGTCGTGGCGCCGGTTGATGAGGCCCGCCGCCAGCACCCTGCCGAGCGGGGAACCGGCGCGCAGGCGCTCCAGTTGTTCGTCGTTAAACGTGCCCTTGCGCAGCGACTGCCAGAGTTCGGCCACCAGTTGTTCGGGCAGCACCCGCTTGCGCTGCAGTGACCAGAATCTTTCGATAACGATCGCGGTCGCCATCACGGAAGCCAACAGGATGGGCCACATGACCCAGCCACCCGCCTTGATTAGTTCAAACACGCCCCTGACAGCTCCCGGTTCGGGCAGCGCCTGCACGGCGCCGCAGCCTGCGGGACGTTACCAAAGCGATCCGGCGCAGGGAAGCCGGCTCATCTGCCCGTTTGATGCCAGTAGCGTTTGGCCTGCGCGCGATAGGCATCGACCGTCAGGCCGGGCGGACCCAGTTGCAGGCGGAGCGCCCCGGACTCGCGGGTGTCAACGATTGTGATCCCACGCTGCGCGTAGCGCGCCAACACCGCCGGCGCCGGCTGCCCGAAGCGGTTGAGATAGCCAACGGACAGCAGTGCGACCTGTGGTCGCACCGCATCCAGCAAGGCCGCCGAGGACGAAGACAGGCTGCCGTGATGCGGCACCAGCAAGACGTCGGCGCGCAGGGCATCCGGTCGTCGCAGCAGCTGCGCCTCGGCGGCCTGCTCGATGTCGGCCGTGAGCAGCAGACGCTGCGCCCCGGCGCCGATTCGCAGCACGCAGGAGGCGTCGTTTTCGCTGCTGCCCGGCGGCGCGCGTGAAGGCGGATGCAGGATTTCGAAGTCGACCCCCTCCCACCTCCAGCGCTGACCCGCCGTGCAGCGCTCAACCGGTCCGTCCCAACGATGTTGCGGGCTTAGCATCAGGGACGTCACGGGCACATCGCGCAGGATGGTTCCGAGCCCCCCGGCGTGGTCCGCGTCGGCGTGGCTGACGATCAGGCGATCAATCCGGTGATGACCGCGATGACGCAACCAGGGCAGCACGACGTCTTCCCCCGCGTCGCGACCGCCGTAGGTCTTTGGCCCGGCATCAAACAGCAGCAGGTGGCGATGCGTCTCAACGGCCACCGCCAACCCCTGTCCCACATCGAGGACGGTCACCGCAACGCTGCCCGCCGGCGGACGGGGCAAGGGCCAAACGCTGCCAATCCCCAGCAGGCATAGCGCAAACCACCAGCGCCGGCGACCCAGCGGCAGCATCAGCGCGCCCAGTCCGAGCACCCCCAGCAAGGCCTCGGGCACCGACGGCACGCGGTCAACGACGAGCGGCGGCGCGGAGTCGGCCAGCCAGCGCAAGCCGGCCCACACCAGCAGCCATAGCTCACCGGCACCTTGCCAGCAGGCCTCGGCCGCCGCTGGCCACCAGGGCGAGAACGCAATGCCGGTCAGCACCATCGGCACCACGCCCCAGGTCACCAGTGGCACGAGCAGCGCGTTGGCCAGCGGCGACGTCCAGGCCACTAGCGGACTGACGGTGGCGAGCAGCGGCGCAAGCAGTACCGCCAGCCACAGATGCGCGCCTAGCCAGCCCGCCAGCGCGCCGGTCTGCCGATGCACCGCCCCGACCATGACCAGCACAGCGAGCGCCCCGAAGCTGAGCCAGAAACTGCTGCTCAGGCTGGCCAGCGGATCCATCGCCAGGACCAGCGCCAAGGCAACCAGCAGTCCGTCGCCATCCAGCAGCCGATGCCCGCGCCAGCGACGCACCGCCATGCAGGCCAGCATGAGGACCGAGCGCTGGGTGGGCACCGTCCAGCCGGCGAGCACGGCATAGCCGGTCGCCGCGATGAGACCGCTCAGCAAGCCGAGGCGCGGTGCGGCCTGATGGCAGCCCGGCACCAGCCCCAGCCCGCGCCGGACCAGCACCCACATCGCCAGCGCCACCATCGAGACGTGCAGCCCGGAGATCGACACCATGTGGGTGGTGCCGGTCGCCCGCAGCACCGCCCACTGGCGGTCGTTCAGACGCGCCTGCTCCCCCACCGCCAAGGCCGACAAAATGCCGGCCACTTCCCCGCCCGGCACGGCGGCGGTAATCCGGGCGGCGAGCGTCGCCCGGGCCGCGTCAGTCGCGCCCGCAAGCCCGCCGGGTCCGCAATGATTGGCCGGGTGCGCAATGACCTGTCCCTGGGCATCGATGCCGGCGGCAAACAGCCAGCGCTCATAGTCGAAACCACCGGGATTAAGCGCCCCACGCGGACGCCGCAAGCGAACATACAGCCTGCAATATTGACCGGGGGCCGGCGTGATGGCGGCGTCCTGCACCGACAGCGACAGCCGTCGCAGGGCGTTGGGCGCGGGGCGTCGGTCCTGCCGGACGGCAGCGACCTGCAGTTCAAAACGCAGCCGCGGGGGATCGCTGCGGCTTAGCCCAATGATACGTCCCTCGACCTGCAGCGCTTCATCCTCAAGCCTCAAGGGCAACTGCGCGGCGAGCCCGACCTGGCCCTGCCACACCGCCCAGCTGAGACCCATCAGACCGGCCGCCAAGGCAGGGCAGGCGCGACGACAGGCCCACAGCGCCACAAGCAGCGGCAGACACAACCAGCCCGGCGCGGGCAAGGCCGGCCAGAGTTGGACCAGCAGCACGCCGGTCACGAAGGCAGCAAGCAAGCGGCGCATGGTTCATCCTTGAACGCGGCCATGAGGACGATAAGCACGGCGCGATTCCTGCGCCCCGGCTTCGCTGGCTATGATACCCATCCACCCGCCGCCTGAAAGGACGGTCCGGAGCCGTGCAAACGCGGCACCGGCCCACAAGCACTGCATGAGCCTACGTCGTCATCTGGAGAAGCGCCTGCCGCAGCGCGAAGCGCTAAGCAACAGCCGCTGGCTGCGCCGCTTCGCGCACCTGCTGCACGAGCCGAGGCTGTGGCATTTCGGCAGGCGCAGCGTGGCGCGCTCGGCCGGCTATGGGTTTGCGCTGGCGTTCTTCCCTATTCCCATCCACATGCTGTTGGTGTTCCCGCTGGCGTGGTTGCGGCGCCTCAACCTGCCGGTGGTGGTGGGCGCGCTATGGATTACCAACCCGGTGACCTGGGTGCCCTTCTTCTACTTTGCCTACCGGGTGGGTTTGCTGCTGACCGGCGAGGCCGCGCAGCCGGCCGACGCGCTGCCGCTGGCGGCCGACTGGGCAAGTATCCGGGCCGTGCTCGACCAGATCTGGTTGCCACTGTGTCTGGGATCGCTGATTTGCGGCGTGGTGGCCGGCTTGCTGGGCTATGCGGTGATCGACGGGCTGTGGCGACTCAGCATCATGCGCCGCTGGCGCGCGCGCCACGCGCGCCCCTGAGCGTCTGCTCAGGCGGCTTCGAGCCGCCCGTCGACCAGCCGCACCACGCGATCCATGCTGGCCGCAATGGCCAAATCGTGCGTGACCAACACCAGCGCGGTGCCTTCTTCCTGCTTCAGTTCCAGCATCGCCTGCAGCGTGCTGGCGGCGGTCGCGGCGTCCAGATTGCCGGTGGGCTCGTCGGCCAGCACGCAGGCCGGACGCATCACCAGCGCGCGGGCGATTGCCACCCGTTGACGCTCGCCGCCTGACAGCTCGGCCGGCCGATGGGCGAGCCGCGGCGCCAGGCCCACGCGCGTCAGCAGGGCGCGCGCCCGCGCCTCGGCCGCCGCCACGCTGGCGCCCCCGATCAGCATCGGCAAGGCGACGTTCTCCAGCGCCGAGAACTCCGGCAGTAGATGGTGAAACTGATACACGAAGCCGAGCAGCCGGTTGCGCGCCAGACCACGCCGGGTTTCGTTCATCCCGGCCAGGTCTTCACCCTGCAAAAGCACCTGTCCGGCGCTGGGCAGTTCCAGCCCGCCCAGCAGATGCAGCAGCGTGCTCTTGCCCGAGCCCGAGGCGCCGAGAATCGCCACGCTTTCGCCGGCCTCGACCGTGAAATCGAGCCCTTTCAGCACGCTCACCTGCAGCGCGCCGTCGATATAGGTTTTGACCAGTCCCAGCGCGCGCAGGGCGGGCACAGCAAGCACGTCATTCATGGCGTAAGGCCTCGGCAGGACGGATACGGCTGGCGCGCCACGCGGGGTACAGCGGTGCCAGCAGGCACAGCACGGTGGCGGTCAGCAGGGCAATTACCACGTCTGCGACTTCCAGCTGCGAGGGAATGCGGCTGATGTAATAGACGTCGGGCGAGAGAATATGAAAGCCAAACGCGCGCTCGAGGGTGCTGACTATCGTCTCCACATGCAGCGCCAGCGTGACGCCCAGGGTGCCGCCAATGGCCACCCCGGCCAGCCCGATGATGGCGCCCTGAGTCATAAAAACGCGCAACAGTCGCCGCGGCGTAAGGCCCAGCGTGGCGAGGACCGCGATTTCGGTCTGCTTCTCGCCCACCACCATCACCAGCGTCGACACCAGATTGAAGGCCGCGACGGCGACGCTCAGCAGCATGATCACGAACATCACGATTTTTTCGGTCTGCAAGGCCCGAAACAGATTGGTATGCAGCATGGTCCAGTCGCGCACGCGGAGCTCGCCCAGCTGCGGCGCCAGCCCGGCCGCGATTCGGGGCGCGTCAAACGGCTCGGCCAGTCTGGCGCGCCAGCCGCTCATCCGCCCGTCGGTGCGAAACACCCGCGCGGCGTCGGCCAGCGCAACAAATGCCGTGGCTTCGTCGTATTCCTGCACGCCGGCTTCAAAAATGCCGGCCACCGTGAAGGACTTGAGCCGCGGCAACACGCCGGCGGCGGTGCGCATGGGTTCCGGCAAGACCAGCGTGACCCGATCGCCCAACCCCACCCGCAGGCTGTTGGCGAGACCGCGCCCCAGAACAATGTTGAACGTCGACGGCCGCAAGGCGGCGAAATCGCCCTGCGCCAGCGTGGTGTGGATGCGGGTGACCTGCGCCTCAAGGCCGGGCTCGACGCCCACTACCCGCACGCCCTGCACGTCGCCCGCATGGGTCAGCAAGGCTTCGGCGGTGATGTACGGCGCCAGCGCCAGCACGCCGGGGGTCTGCGCGATCAGCTGGTCGAGCCGGGCTTCGTCGCGCACCCAGCCGGCCGTGCTGTCGATGGTCAAATGGGCGGACATGCCGAGCAGCCGGTCGCGGAGCTCGCGCTCGAAACCGTTCATGATCGACAGTATGGTGATGAGCGAGGCGATGCCGAGCGCTACCCCGCCGATCGAGATGGCGGCAATCAACGAAACGAAGCGCGTTCGGCGGCGCGCCCGTGTATACCGCCAACCGATGAAGGCTTCGACAGGAGTGAACATGTGTCGCGATTATAGCCATGGCTGTCGCCCAGCGGCGGCGTCCTTCGTGAGCCGGCCGCAAGCATGAGGCTGCTTGCGCTGGAAACCGCGACCGATGCCTGCTCCGTCGCGCTGCGGCTGGACGGAGAAATCCTGCAACAGTTTGAGCTCGCGCCCCAGCGGCACACCGAACTGCTGCTGCCGATGGTGGCGGCGCTGTGCGCCGAGGCCGGGTGTTCACTCGGGAGCCTCGACGCCATCGCGGTGTCGGTCGGGCCGGGGGCCTTCACCGGGGTGCGGGTCGCCTCGGCGCTGGCGCAGGGCCTCGCGCTGGCGCACGGCCTGCCGGTAACCGCGGTCTCGACGCTGGCCGCGCTGGCGGTGGGTGGCCATCGGCTCAGCGGCGTCGCGCACTGGCTGGTGGCGCAGGATGCGCGCCGCCAGGAGCTGTACTGGGCGCATTACGAAATCCTCGATCAGGGCGACGTCCTGGCGCTCACACCCGAGCAGGTCAGCCCGCCGTCACGCCTGTGTCTGCCCGCGGCGGCGGATTGGGGCATTGCCGGGAGCGGCTGGGCGGTGCACGGGGGTGAGATTGCCGACGGGTTTCACGCGGCCAGACCGGTCACGCTGGTCTTTCCCGAGGCGCAGGATGTGGCCGCACTGGGCGCCCGGCAGGCGGCCGCCGGCCAACTCGCCTCGCCCGAGCACCTGGCCCCGGTCTATCTGCGGCCGGCGGTGTAGGCGCGCGGCCCCGGGGCAAATTTCCTAAGGCCCTGATCCGGCAAGTTTTCGTCGACTTATCCCCAGTTTTTACCCATCTTTTAGCCAGCCCATCCCCGCGCTGATGCACAGTATCTAGTGGTCAGCGGCTTGCGTGACCACATGTGCTTGTGGTGTCATAGCCTTGCCCGTCGAACCCGGCCTCAGCCGTCCGCGATCCGGGTAACGAGCCGCTCAACAACACCCAGCCGCACTGGGCATCCGTGTCGGAGAACACAGCATGGACCTCGAAAATTCAGCAGTTTCCAGGCGTGAAAACGCCACCCGTTGGTCCGCAGAAGAGAATCAGGCCGCCTCGCCGGCCGAACTCGCCGCCACCGCGCCGGGCGAGTTCAAGGTCATTCGCCGTAATGGCAAGGTCACGGTGTTTGATGGCGACAAAATCAAGATCGCCATTACCAAGGCCTTCCTCGCCGTTGAAGGCGGCAACGCCGCGGCCTCTTCCCGCATTCACGAGACGGTCGATGTGTTGACCGACAGCGTGGTGCGCGCGATCACCCGCCGCATGCCGGCCGGTGGCGCTGTCCATATCGAAGACATTCAGGACCAGGTCGAACTCGCGCTGATGCGCGGGGGCGAACACAAAGTGGCCCGCTCCTACGTGCTGTATCGCGAGGAGCGCGCCCGCGAACGCCAGAAAAAACAGGAACAGGTGCTGGGCGAAATCCAGCGGCCGAGCCTGCAGGTCACCCGTGCCGACGGCACGCGCGTGCCGCTGGACGAAGTGCGCCTGCGCCGGATTGTGGACGAAGCCTGTCAGGGCATCGCCAATACCGAAGCGACGGCGATCCTCGAAGAAACCACCCGCTCGCTGTTCGACGGCGTGGCCGAGGACGATGTCTCCAAGGCGCTGGTCATGAGCGCGCGCATGTACATCGAGCGCGAGCCCAACTACAGCCTGGTGGCCGCCCGCCTCCTGATGGATTCGTTCCGGCAGGAAGCGCTGAGCTTCATCGGCAACCACGCTGACGCCGCCACCCAAAATGAAATGACGGAGCGCTATCCACATTACTTCGAGGCTTACATCAAGCGCGCGATCGATCTGGAACTGATGGATCCACGGCTGGGTAACTTCGACCTCAAGCGGCTGGGTGCCGCCATCGAGGCGAACCGCGATTTCCAGTTCAACTACCTCGGTCTGCAAACGCTTTACGATCGCTACTTCCTGCAGAGCGACGGCACGCGCTTTGAATTGCCGCAGGCGTTCTTCATGCGCGTCGCGATGGGCTTGGCAATCAACGAAATCGAGCCGGAAACCTGGGCGATCGAGTTCTATCACCTGCTCTCCACCTTCGATTTCATGAGCAGCACGCCGACCCTGTTCAACTCCGGCACGCTGCGCCCGCAGCTGTCGTCCTGCTACCTGACCACCGTGCCCGACGATCTGGACGGCATCTTCGGCGCGGTGCGCGACAACGCCCTGCTGTCGAAATTCGCCGGCGGGCTGGGCAACGACTGGACGCAGGTCCGCGGCATGGGCGCTCACATCAAGGGCACCAACGGCAAGTCGCAGGGCGTCGTGCCTTTCCTGAAGGTTGCGAACGACACCGCGGTGGCGGTCAACCAGGGCGGCAAGCGCAAGGGCGCGGTCTGCGCGTATCTGGAAACCTGGCATATCGACATCGAAGAGTTCATCGAACTGCGCAAGAACACCGGCGACGACCGCCGCCGTACGCACGACATGAACACCGCCAACTGGGTGCCCGATCTGTTCATGCAGCGGGTGTGTGAAGACGGCGAATGGACGCTGTTCTCGCCGGACGATGTGCCGGACCTGCACGATGCTTTCGGCGAAGACTTCGCCCGCCGCTACGCGGTGCACGAGGCGCGCGCGGAACGCGGCGAAATCCGCAACCACCGCAAACTGCGGGCGCAGGACCTGTGGCGCAAGATGCTCGGCATGCTCTATGAAACGGGCCACCCGTGGATCGCCTTCAAAGACCCCTGCAACCTGCGCTCGCCGCAGCAGCACGTGGGCGTTGTCCACAGTTCCAACCTGTGCACGGAAATTACGCTGAACACCTCGGCCGGTCAGGAAATCGCCGTGTGTAACCTGGGCTCGGTCAACCTGGCCCAGCACATGACCGTTGGCGGCATCGATGTGGCGAAACTCGAACGCACCATCAACACCGCGATGCGCATGCTCGACAACGTCATCGACTACAACTTCTACAGCGTGCCGACCGCGCGGGCTTCCAACCTGCGTCACCGCCCGGTGGGTTTGGGCATCATGGGCTTCAACGACTGCCTGTATCAGCTGCGGCTGCCCTATGCCTCGCCGGAAGCGGTAGACTTCGCCGACACCTCGATGGAAGCCGTCAGCTACTTCGCGATCAAGGCCTCGACCGACCTCGCCGCCGAACGCGGCAGCTACCCGAGCTTCAAGGGCTCGCTGTGGAGCCGTGGCATCCTGCCGATCGACTCGCTGGACTTTGTCGAACAAAGCCGGGGCAGCTACTTCGATGTCGATCGCAGCACGCGTCTGGACTGGGACGGGCTGCGGGAACGCGTACGTACGGTGGGCATGCGGAACTCCAACTGCATGGCGATTGCCCCGACGGCGACGATTTCCAACATCTGCGGCGTTAGCCAGTCGATCGAGCCGACCTATCAGAATCTCTACGTCAAATCGAATCTCTCCGGCGAGTTCACCGTGGTCAATATGTACCTGGTGGAGGACCTGAAAGAGCGCGGACTGTGGGACGAAGTGATGGTCAACGACCTCAAGTACTACGACGGCAGCGTGGCGCAAATCGACCGCGTGCCGCGCGACCTGCAGGCGCTGTATGCGACCTCGTTCGAAGTCGACCCGCGCTGGCTGGTGGAAGCCGGTTCGCGCCGCCAGAAATGGCTGGACCAGGCGCAGTCGCTCAATCTCTACATGGCAGAGCCCAGCGGCGCGAAGCTGGACAACCTCTACAAGCTGGCCTGGGTACGGGGACTTAAAACCACCTACTACCTGCGCACCATGGGCGCGACCCACGTCGAGAAGAGCACCTTGAAAGACGGCAAGCTCAACGCCGTGCAGCAGGCGCCGGCGATCAGCGCGGAGGCCACGGCCCCCAAGGTCTGCCTGATTACCGACCCCGACTGCGAAGCCTGTCAGTAAGGCCGGCGCTTTAACAAGATAACGCTGAAGGAATACCTGATGTTGCTATGGGATGATCCGATCGGACAACTGAAGTCGCGCGCCCCGCGCGCGACCGAGCCCGGCCTGCTGGCGACGCAGGTGCTGGAAACTATTGAGACACCAGCGCCGGTGGTCACACCGGCCGCGGTGCTGGACACCACGCCCCCGGCAGCGGCGCCCGAGTCAACGGCCAGCACGCATGCCGCGGGTCTGGAGCAGGTTGAATTTGGCGCCCGCCGTCTGGCGGTCGACGACAAGCAAATGATCAACTGCCGGGCGGACCTCAATCAGCTCGTGCCGTTCAAGTACAAGTGGGCCTGGCAGAAGTATCTCAATGCCTGCGCCAACCACTGGATGCCGCAAGAAATCAACATGAATGCGGACGTCTCGCTGTGGAAAAGCCGTGATGGCCTGACCGAGGACGAGCGCCTGATCATCAAGCGCAACCTGGGTTTCTTCTCCACCGCCGACTCGCTGGTCGCGAACAATCTGGTGCTGGCGGTGTACCGCCACATCACCAACCCGGAATGCCGCCAGTACCTGCTGCGTCAGGCCTTTGAAGAAGCGCTGCACACCCACGCCTACCAGTACTGCATTGAAAGTCTGGGGCTGGATGAAGCCGAAATCTTCAACATGTATCGCGAGATCCCGGCGGTGCACGACAAGGCCTCCTGGGCCCTGCGCTTCACCGAAAGTCTGGGCGACCCGACCTTCAGCACCGGCACCACCGCCGCCGACCAGCGGCTGCTGCGCGACCTGATCGCGTTCTATGTGGTGTTTGAAGGCATCTTCTTCTACGTCGGCTTTGTGCAGGTGCTGTCGATGGGTCGCCGGAACAAGATGACCGGCGTTGCCGAGCAGTTCCAGTACATCCTGCGCGACGAGTCCATGCACATGAACTTCGGCATCGACGTCATCAACCAGATCAAGGTCGAGAACCCGCAGCTGTGGACCGAGCAGTTCCAGCGCGACATCGCGGAGCTGATTGACGACGCCATCAAGCTCGAACTGCGCTATGCGCAGGACACCATGCCGCGCGGCGTGCTGGGGCTGAACGTCAACATGTTTGAAGAATATCTGCACTACATCGCCAACCGGCGCTGCGCCCAGATTGGTCTGGCCGAGCAGTATCCGGGGGCCAACAACCCGTTCCCGTGGATGAGCGAACTCATCGACCTGAAGAAGGAGAAGAACTTCTTCGAGACGCGCGTCACGGAATATCAGACAGGCGGCGCACTTAGCTGGGACTAATTGGGCATTAGACCAGACCTCCACGCATGGAGCTAAGCTGCGTTGCATTGGTCGGCGGCCGGTAACCCCGGTCGCCGACCTTTCTTATTCTCTGCCGGCTCATCAGTAGCCGAGCTTCCAAAATCCTCGATTTCCCGGCTTAAAAACACAAAAAAAAGCGCGACCCCATGACAGGGTCGCGCCTTGAGACGCGGCAATCCTCGCCTGCGGATCAGGACAGACGGAACTTCCCGACGTGCCCCTGCTGCGATGCTGCCAGCCGCGCGAGGTCATGGCTGGCCTGCGCGATATGCAGCGAACCCTGCGTGGCTTCGGTGCCGATGATCTTGATGCTCTCGATGCTGGTCGAAATGTGCTGGGCGTTCTGCCGCTGGTAGTCCGCCGCCGCCGCGATCTGGCCGTTCATCTCGCGGATGGTGTCGACCATCGCGGTGATGCTGGCAATCGACTGACCGGCCTGCTGCGCCTGGGCCACGCTGTCCTGCGCCTTCTCGAGCCCGGACTGCATGACTTCCACCGCCACGTTCGCACCGTTCTGCAGGCGTTCGATCATGGACTGAATCTCACGCGTGGACTGCTGGGTGCGGCTGGCGAGACTGCGGACTTCGTCGGCCACCACCGCAAAGCCACGGCCCTGCTCGCCGGCACGCGCCGCTTCAATCGCGGCATTGAGCGCCAGCAGGTTGGTCTGTTCGGCGATGCCGCGAATTACGTCCAGCACCTGCCCGATGTTCATGCTGTCAGCTTTAAGATTGCTGAGCGCTTCGGAGGTTTGCATCACTTCGCCGGCCAGTTCCTCGATTGCACGGCCGGTCGCGCGGACGACCTTGAAGCCGCGCTGCGCTTCCTGATCGGCCTCGTTGGCCGCATCTGCAGCGCGTTGCGCCTTTTCCGCCACCGAATCGACCGACTCGGTCATCACCGAGATCGAGCCCGCGACGCGCTCGGTCTCCGCGCTCTGCCGGCTCATGCCGCTTTTGCTGTGGGCGGTGACGGCGGACAGTTCTTCGGCCGAGGCAGCGATGGTGCCCGAACTCTCGACAATCGCGTCGACCAGTTGCGTTACATTCTTGCGGGCCTTGGAAAACTCCCAAGCCAACCAGGCCAGCTCGTCACGGCCTTCGATTTCGCATTTGGGGGTGAGGTCGCCCTCGGCCATTTTCTTCAGGGCGTTGACCACAATCTCGGTCCGCTTGGCCGCCAGACCGCCCAGCGACCAGGCGAGGGTCAGCGGCCCTAGCACCACCGCGGCGCCGATCAGGTAGAGCAGCCCCTGGGCGCTGTCCGGCAACCCCATCATGAGCAGGTGAAACAGACCCTGTCCCACCAAACCGACGATCACCAACATCAGCATCTGCTGCTTGAGGTTAAACCGCGCTACCAATTCGTTCATCTCTGCTGCTCCGCTCGGCGTCATTGCCCATGCCGTCTATCGGCGAGTGGCAGGCCGGACTTGAACAGTCGGTTTAATCCGGCTGAATACGTTGCGCTTCAGCGGTCTCTATCGGTGGAAGCCCGGCGGGCAAATCGGCCGCCGACCACCAGTAGCAAGGCAGCGGTCTGGCGCGTAGCAAGGCTGGAAAAAAGGCATCGACATAACCGGCCGCCGACAGTGCACTGGCGCGCTGCTCGGTCGTGGCGGGCGCGGCGGATTTCAGCAGCACCAGCCCGCGTGCCGCCTGCGTCTGCGCAACCCAGAGCGCGATGGAATCGGCGCTGACGCGCCAGTCTTCCGGTAAACCCTGCAGCCGGGCTGCGGCGTCGCCTTCAGGGCACCAGATAGCGCCGCCCGCGTCATCGGCCAGCGCCGCAAGTTTGGCGTTGGCGGTGAGCGCGGGCTGCATCGCGGCGAGTTGGACGCCGAAAAGCCCCATCGCCTGCACCGCCATGCGATGCGCGTGGGCATCGTCAAAACGCCAGCGGCCCTGCATCTCGCGCACCGTGTCGGCATAGGGCCCGCCCCCCGGCACGATCAGCCAGCGGCGAGCGCGGTCCTCGGCCAACAGCGACAGCCAGCCGGGCAAGCGGGCGTTGCCCGCCAGGCTACCGCCAATCTTGATGACCCACATGGGCAGGCTCCGCACGCGCAAAGACTTCGAGCATCGCGGACGCCTTGGCCAGCGACTCGGCGTATTCGGATTCAAGCCCCGAGTCCATCACGATTCCGCCGCCGGCCCAGCAGTACATGCGGCCGCGATGGCAAAGCAGGGTTCTGATCGCGATGTTGGTATCCATACGACCATCCGCCGACAGATAGCCGATGGCCCCGCAGTACACGCTGCGGCGCTGGGGTTCGAGTTCCTCGATCACTTCCATCGCCCGCAGCTTGGGCGCACCGGTAATCGAGCCGCCGGGGAAGCAGTCGCGCAACACCGTGAGCGGCGAGACGCCGGCGGCCAGCCGCGCCCGCACCGTGCTGACCAGATGGTGCACCTTGGCAAAACTTTCGACCGCAAAGAGCTTCGGCACTTCCACGCTGCCAAGCTCGCTGTGCTTGCCGAGATCGTTGCGCAGCAGGTCAACGATCATCACGTTCTCCGCCCGATCCTTGGGGCTTTGCGCCAGTGCAGCCGCGAGCCGACGGTCTTCTTCCGGCGTGGCTCCCCGCGGCACCGTGCCCTTGATCGGCCGGGTTTCAACCACGCCGGCATCGATCCCGATGAAGCGCTCGGGCGAAGAACTGAGCACCGTGCCTTCCGGCAGCGCCAGATAGGCCGAATACGGCGCGGGATTGATTGTGCGCAGACGCAGGTAGGCATCCCAAGGGTCGCCGCTGACGCTGGCCGAGAAGCGCTGCGTCAGATTGACCTGATACACATCGCCTTCGCGCAGATAGCGTTTGATTTGCCGCCATGACGCGGCGTACTGCTCAAAGCGGAGTTCGGGGCCGGCCGGCGAGGTCACCTCAAACAGACTGCCGAAGGCCGCCGGCGTCAGCGGGCGCTGCGCCTCCCAGGCCCGTAGCACCTTGTCCTCGTCGCAGCTCGCCTGCGGATGAATCAACAACTCGGCAGACTCGGTCTGGTGGTCAACGACGATCGCCCAGCCGTAGATGCCGACCGCCATCTCCGGCATGTCGATGTCGCGGGCGGCGCGGGCGGGCAGGCGTTCCACGCGCCGCCCCAAATCGTAGGCGAAGTAACCTAGCGCCCCGCCGGTGAAAAACCCCGCCTCGCCGGTCGGCGGCAGGTGGCTCGCCAGGGTGCGCTCAAGCACCGCGAAAGGGTCGTCGGCGGAAGCCTTGCTGTCGCTCGCGGTGGTGACGGTGGTGGTGTCGCCCACGGTAACGACGGTGGCCAGCGGGTCGCAGGCGATGAGGTCGTAGCGCCCACCGCTGCAGCCGTCGCGACAGCTGTCGAGAAAGACGAACCAGGGCCGAGCGGTAAACCGGCCGAGACTGGCGGCGACCGCCCGGCGATAGCTGAGGCCGATGCGTTTCAGGCCCATTGCCGCGCTCCCAGCAAGGCCATCGCAACCGCGGGCGCATGTTCACTGGCGGTAGCCCGCAGCGCTGCCGGCAAGCCCAGCGCCTCGGCGAAGTCGATATACGGCCAGCCTGCGTCATCCGCCACCTGCCGGATCAGGAAGCGGCCGATGCCCGCCCCCACGATGAACGCGCGGCGCCCCCTGCGCGGCTGTTCTACGCGCTGAATCGCCTCGCGCAGACGCCGGCGCTGCGCCGCTGCCAAATGCATCGCCAGCGCGTGCACGGCCTCCTCGTGGCCAGATGCATCGTCGCCCACCATGCGCGCCAGCCGCGCGGCCGACTCGGCCAGCGACTTGCCCCGCCCGTCGGCGCTGGGCTGCAGATCTGCGGTCGGCGGCAAGCTGCCACACAGCCGATGGACGTCCGCCGTCGTCGCAAAGTATTCCGCCGCCAGTCCCTGCCATTCGCCCCGATAGGGCACGCGCGCCGCGAGCGCCATCACCGGCGTCCGCACCACGCCCTGATAGACCAGTTCGTCACTCGTCAGTCGGCGGCGATCGTCGATACCAGCCGTCACCACCTGGCCCTGTTCGATACGGATGAGGTCGGTGGTCGTGCTGCCCATGTCGATCAGGAGCGCATCCGGCAGGACGCCCGCGAGCGCGCTGGCGCTGGCGTGCCAGTTCATCGATGCAACCTTTGCCGCCGGCAGCGCGGGCGGTTCAAGCAAGGCCTGGTCGACGGCGTAAACCCGGCACTGGCCGCCGGGCACGCGTGCCGCAAACCAGCCGGCGATCGCAGCAACGCCCGCCTGACGGTCGCTAAAGAGGTCGCACATTTCGCCCGTCATCGTCAGCGCGTGGCGGCAGGCGGCGAGGTCGACGTCTTGCGCCACCGTGGCGACTGCCGCCGCGAGTTGGTCGAGACCCTGCCACAGCGGACAAGGCAGCGACCAGACTTGCAGCAGCTCCCCGCTGGCCGAGACCGACGCCGCTTTCAAATGCGCCCCGCCCACGTCCCAGCCGATCACCGCCGCCGATGCGCTCACCGCACGACCTGCCATGACAGACGCCGCGCAGGCTTCCTACAATGGGAGCCCTGCCCCTGCTGGAATCTTCGATGCATTGCATCCCCGTACTGGATCTGTTGAACGGCGTGGTGGTGCGCGGCGTGCGCGGCGAACGCGCGGCCTACCAGCCGCTGGTCTCGACTGTCGTGGAGTCTAGCGCGCCGCTGCGGGTTGCGGCTGCGTTGCATACGCTTTTCGCCAGTCGCCGGTTCTACATCGCGGATCTGGACGCCATACAGGGGCTGGGCAGCAACGCGACGGTGGTCAGGGCCTTGGCCGAGCGCTATCCCGACTGCGAGTTCTGGGTCGATGCCGGGCTCACCACGCGTGAGGCCTTCGCGGCCTACTGCCCGGCGCGCAATCTGCGCTGGGTGCTGGGCAGCGAATCGCTGGCTACGCTTGAGGCCTATCGCGCGCTGGCCGCAGCCGGCCCGCGCGACTTCGTGCTCTCGCTCGACAGCCGCAACGGCGAGCCGCTGGGTCCTGCCGAGCTCTGGTCAGAACCCACGCTATGGCCCTCCACCCTGATCGCCATGAATCTGGCCCGCGTCGGCGCCAGCGAAGGGCCAGATTTCCACCTGCTAGCAGCGCTGCGGGCGCGCTCGCCGGACACCACGCTGGTCGCCGCCGGTGGCACCCGGCACGTCGACGATTTGCACGCGCTGGCGCGCCTCGGCGTGCAGCAGGTGCTCATCGCGAGCGCGCTGCACGATGGCGCGATCACCCCGCAGGATCTGGCGCAGTGGTGACTAGCGGCGTGCTGGCCCTGATCTGTGCCGGCGCGCTGCTGGCCTTGCCGGCCGCGGCAGATGAAGGCCACGCGGCGGGCTACCGCTGGGCGCTGGCGCAAGGCATCGACGACCCCTACCGCTGCGCGGGCCAGTCGCCGGCGTTTATTGAGGGCTGTCGCGAAGCGGCACTGGCCACCTGCACGGCAGCATGCGTCGATGCGCAAGGCGGCGACGAGGCAAGCTGCGAAGCAAGTTGCGACCCGTAAGCGCCGGTGCCGTACCTGGCGGTCAGCGCCACGGCTTAAGGATCGGAGCAGATGAACCGGTTTGCCTGAAAAGCTGGCGGACTGACGCTCGCGCAGCGCCAGGCAAAAAAAAAGCCCCACCAGAGGTGGGGCCAGCGTTCGTTCAATCGGAGAATCGAGAGGCGACTTATTTGTGCGCCTGGAACGGATGGTCGACGGCGCCCTTCTGGGCGACGACGGTCGCGGCCTTCGGCTCACGGGCCACGGCGCGCTTGATGGACTCTTTCACCGCCTGGTAGTTGTAGTCCTGAATCTTCTTGTCGTCTTCGGCCAGCCAGTGGATGAACACACCGACGCAGATGAAGATGTCATCGGCTTCGTTGGCCGGGATGGTGCCGTCTTCAACGGAATCCGCCACCGCCATCGCCACGCCGCGCTGGGCGGGGCCAAACATCTGCACGGCCTGCTTCGAACCCTTGATGGTCACTTTGTTGAACATCACGGTGTTGGGCTTGGTCAGCAGGTTCGGCGCCACCACGGCCAGCAGGCTGCTGAAACCGTCTTTGTTGTTGGTCACGCAGTTGCAGAACGCCGCTTCCGCCGCGCTGCCACGGGGACCCATGATCAGGTCGATGTGCGCGACTTCGTTACCATCGCCCACGAGGGATTCGCCCACCAAAACTCTGTCGATAACGGCCATGTTTGATCTCCTAAAGGTTACTGGTCATTGCTGCCGGCGTTTTGCGTCCGGCTGTTGTGTAAAGACTCGCCCTGAGCGGGTTCCCGTGCCACCGGGAACCCCTGTTGCGCTGTGCGCTCAGGTCTCGCGTTGTTGCAAGGCCTGCGACAGCAGATGAGCGAACGCGCTGGCGACCGTGAGGTCGGCGCAGGTCCCGGGGTTATAGCCTCGAGCTTTCAGTTCGCGGTCCAGCGCGTGCAGGGCGCCGCTGAATGCGGCCGGATTCTCGCACGCTTTCCCGGGGCAGGCTACCGCAGCCGCCTGCGCGCGGACCCCCTCGGCGATCACGTCCCCATACTTGCGCGCGAGGTGGCTATCCGGGCGACTGCTGAGCAGGGCGAGATAGACCGCCTGCACGGCCTCACTCAGCCCATCTGCACCCGCGAGCGCCGCGCGCAGGGTCGGCAGGCCCAGTTCAAACACCTCGGCATAGCCGTCGCCGTACTGCTGCGCAATGCGGTCGCGACCCGCCGCAAGCGCCATCGCCGTGCCGAGATCTACCGTTGGCGGAGCGTGGACATCGGCCTCGGGCGCGGCGCCCAGTCCGGCGGGCGCGGCCAGGCGAATGCCGGCAAACGCCCCGACGGCGTCCTCGATATCAAGCGCCGCCAGCCGGGCGCGCAGGCGCGTCCGGAGATCGGTGCCCGGCGCCGGCACCAGCGCGGCCTGCGCCAGCGGCGCGGCCAGCAACACGATGCCGAGATTGGTATTGCAGCCCACCGCCTCGCGAGTCGCTGCAATCGCAGCCGCAATCCGGGCGCCGACCGTCAGACCCGGCGCGGACAAGCAGGGCGCCGACACCGCCGCGCTCCGCAGAAAATCGCGCGCCTCCATGCCGTGCCCCGCTTCCTCGCAGCTGACATTGCCGGGCTTGAAGGCGATGACGTCGAAGCGGCAGGCCTCGCGATAGGCCTCGGCCACCGCAGCGGCATCGAGCGCCAGCAGGCTCATGCCAAGGCCAGACGCGCGCAGAAGCCGTCGACGATCGCGGCCGTGACGGCCGGGCCGCAGGCCTGCTGCAAGCCCCACCAGGCCGGCACGCCGTTGACCTCCCCGACCCACCACTTGCCGGCCGCGTCCTGCAGCAGGTCGACTCCGGCATAGTCCATCTCCAGCGCCGCCGAGGCCGCCTCGGCCAGTTCACGCAGCGGATTGCTAAGCGGCACCGCCGCGCAAACCGCGCCGCGCGCGCGGTTGGTGATCCAGTGCTCGCTGGTCCGGCTCATGGCAAAGCAGGCCTCACCACCCACCACCAGTACCCGGTAGTCGGCATAGGGCAAGGCGGCGCGCTCCACGAAGGTCTGCAGGTAGTAGACGCCATTCACCGGCAGATTGGCGTCGAAGTCGTCCAGCGTGAACAAGCGCTGCAGGCCCTCGCCCTGCGAGCCAAACAGGGGCTTCAGCACCAGCGAGCCGGCTTCATTCAGCGCCTCGGCCGCCACCGCGCGGGCGGCCGCGCGGCCTTCCACCACCCAGGTGCGGGGGGTCGGAATGCCGGCGTTGAGCAGCAGAAAACTGGTCAGGCCCTTGTCGACGCTGCGCTCGATTGCCTTGCCGCGGTTGTAAACCGGGATGCCGGTCAGGTCCAGCGCATGCAGCACGTTGAGGCGCAGGATGACCTCTTCCAGCGTGCCACCGGGGACGCCGCGCACGAACGCGCCGGCGGGCGCCGTCTGTTCGAAACCGGGAATGACGATGCGCGGCCGGGCGCCGGCCAAATCGAGCGCGCAGTCTTTCAGCGAGGCGTAGCTGGCCTGCACCCCGCGCGCCGCCAGGGCCTTGGTCAACACCCGGCCGTGCCAGCCGGGGTCGTCGGTGAAAATCACCGCCCGGCGGTCAGCGCCGCCGAGCGCACTCATCCGCCGAACGACAGGTCGAGCAAATCTTCGCGCAGCGCGCCGCCGTGGAAGGTCTTGCCGCTCTTCAGCGCGGTGACCGCGCAGGCCGCCGGCGAAAACAGCATGGGGTCGACCTTGTAGAAGTCGTAGCCGTATTCCTTGAAGACCTCGCCGAATGGCCGGCCAAAATCGCGCGACGCGCTGGAGGGCAGCTGCGCGGCGAGCTGGCTGGCCTCGTCGTCGGTCGCGTTCACAAACAGGTGTACGAAGCCGCCAAACAGGATGGCGTCGTTGGTCCGGCCCATCGCCTTCATGAAATTGCCGGTCGGCGGCGGCACCGGCGCCGTCCCCGCCCCGTCCACCAGATTGGCCAGCGGAAAATGCAGTTCGTGCACTTTATGCAGCGCGACTTCGAGCACGCGCGACACGATTTGCACGCCACCGGCGAGGCTGGTGGTGGGGGTAAGCATCACGGTGAGGTCTTCGGGCCTGATCTGGCAGCGGGTGATGATTTTCTCGACGACTTCGATCGGCGGCTGCTTGTCGGTTTCCAGCACGATTGCCGTTTTACCCGGCGGATTGCGATTACCCAGTTCTTCAAACAGCGGCTCCTTGCTGCCCATCGCGCGCGCCGGTCCGGAGCCCATCGCGTAATAGGCGCCCTTGCCTTCGCCGTGGCTCAAGCTCCAGCCCGCGTACTGCGAACCGAGGCAGGCGGTGACCGGATCGGTGGCGTGAACATCTACCGTCCAGCGCCAGTGCTTGAACGCGACGCCCGCGCGCAGCGTGACGGTGCCCAGACCGCCCATGCAGATTTCGCCGATCAGGCGCCCGGCTTCCAGTCCGCCCGGCGCGGCGATACCCGCATCCACCACGCGGGTACCGTTGGGCAGCGTGCTGACGCCGACCCGCAGGCGGTCAGCCTGATCGATGAGCTGTTGAACCAGCGCCTGACTGGCGTGGCTGACGTTGGCGGCACTCGTGATTGCAGATGGACTCATGGCCGAGACTCCTGTGAGGCGGTTAGTGCGGATGAGGGGGGAGCGCGCGATGCCTGAACATTGACCGGAGACAGCGCGTGGCCGCCACCCTTGAGCATCGCAGCGCGCGGCGGCCACTGCCGGTCCTGCCGCACACCTGAAGCGTCATCAACGGTCGCCAGCGGGGCGCTGGCCGTGGCG
>JAURHQ010000210.1 GCA_030833185.1 Gammaproteobacteria bacterium
TCGGGCCCGAAGTGGCGCGTGCCGGTCACGGTCCAGACGACGAATTCGCCGTAGAGGCGCTCAGCCGTCGACCGGACCTGGAACTGGTGACTCTGGAAGGGCGTGATGCGGGCCGGCTGCTTGTAGCCGTCGCGGTCGATCACCAGCCAGTCACCGCCGCCCGACAGAATGCGGCCTTTGAGGCGGGAACCCTCGAACTGTCCGCCGGTCACTTCTACGATGAGACGGTTACCATGGGGGCCTTCGCCCACCGGCGCAGACAAGCCCAGATCGGCGTGATAGGTCATCAAAGGTTCGAGCTTCATAGGGCACTCCCGGAGACAGGTGAAAGATGAAGAAACGAGACGGCACAGACGCTGCCCAATTGAACCACAAGCCGGGGCCGGTGCGGGAGCGTTACCGCCTGTCGGGCCTGCTGCTGCTAGGCCTGCTGCACAGCCCGCTGGTCGCCGCCGTCGATCAATGCGCCGCAGGGCCGGGCGCCGCCACCCGCGAGGTGGTCGCGCGCTACGGCAAATCGATCCACTTCGACGTCTATCGCAACGACAAGCCCGTGGGGCGCCATGACGCGAATTTCAGCGAGGAAAACGGCTTTCTGGTCATTCGCTCGACGCTGGATCTGGGCATCAAGCTGCTCTTCATCGAGGCCTATCACTATCGCTACGAGGCCACCGAATACTGGTGCGACAACGCGCTGGTGCGGCTGGAGGCCAAGGTCAACGACGACGGCAAGCTGAGCCGGGTCACCGCTCGCAGCGAAGCCGGTCAGCTGAAACTGACCGCCGCCGAGGGCGGGTCTGGCAGTGCGCCGCTGGGCAGCTTCGCGACCAATCACTGGCATCCCGGGGTGCTCCAGACGGCGGCCGTGATCAACACCCTGACCGGACATCTCAATAAGGTGACGCTGGTGCCCTGCAAGGCGCCCGCGCCGGACGGCAGTCCCGCAGCGCAATGCATGGACTACACCGGCGACCTGAAGGCTCGCGTATGGTACGACGATGCCGGCCGCTGGCGCGGGCTGGCCTTTGCCGGCACCGACGGCTCGGCCATCGATTACCGGCTGCAACCCGCCGTGCCCGCGCAGGCGGCCCGCACAGATCCATAAGCAAGCGTCGGCGCGTAAACAGGCTGCCGGCGACCATCGACCCGACCGGCAAGGAGCGCAGCGCGCATGAACATCTGGATTACCGGCGCATCCTCCGGCATCGGGCTCGCGCTGGCGCAGCATTACGCCGCGCTGGGGCACCGCGTGCTGCTGTCCGCGCGGAACGAAACGGCGCTGGCCGCGGCGCTCGCGAGCCTGAATCCCGCGAACGGTGAGGCCTATCCGCTGGACGTCACCGACGAAGCCGCCGTCGCCGCCACGGTTACGGCAATCGAAGCGGCGCATGGCCCGATCGACCTCGCCATCCTGAATGCCGGAACCTATGCCCCGGTCCGCGCCGCCGAGTTCACCAGCGCGGCGGCCCGCCAGATGATGGACGTGAATTACTTCGGCCTCTGCCACGGCCTCGGCGCGCTCATCCCGCGCTTCATGGCGCGTGGACGCGGGCAGATTGCGGCGATGTCGTCGGTCGCCGGCTACTGCGGCCTGCCGTATGCGGCGACCTATAGCGCGGCGAAAAGCGCGGTGCATCGCCTGTGTGAGTCGCTGGCGCCGGAACTCGCGGTCGCCGGCGTGCAGCTGTCGCTGATCAATCCGGGCTTCGTCGCCACGCCCTTGACCGCCCGCAACGATTTTCCCATGCCGTTTCTTATCGGCGCCGAGGAGGCCGCCGAGCGGATTGCCCGCGGCATTGCGCAGGGCCAGTTTGAAATCCGCTTCCCGCGGCGACTGGCCTGGCTGCTGCGTCTGCTCGCGAATTTGCCCTATCCCCTTTATTTCGCGCTGACGCGCCGGATGCTTCGCGCCCCATGACGCCGACCGGACTCACCCGCTATATCGATTTCATGAGCGACCTGTCGGAAGCCCGCCTCGCGACGCTGCCGCAGATAGTGACCGACGAGATGATCTTCCGTGACCCCTTCAACGACCTGCGCGGCCGCGAGGCGTTCGCGCACTGCCTGCGGGAAATGCTGGCGCAGATTGGGGAACTGCAGATTGTGGTGACCCATGTCGGGCCGCTCAGCCCAGCGGGGAGTACGACGGACGAAGTGCAGCGCCACGTGCTGCGCTGGACGTTTGGCGGCAAGCTGCGGGCGCTGGGCAACCGACCGTGGTCGGTCACCGGGCTGTCTGAAGTCTGGCTGGCCAGCGACGACCGCGTCTGCGCGCACATCGACTACTGGGATGCCGCGCGCGGCCTCTACGAAGAACTGCCGCTGATTGGCGCCCTGCTACGCTGGCTGCGACGCAAGCTCGCGCTGAAGGGCGTCACGCAGCACTGAGCGCGCTGCGCTCAGGCGTGTTCGATGCGTAACTGCACCACGTCACAGACGCCCAAACGGAAGCCCGCCTCGCAGTAGCACAGGTAGTAGCGCCACATCCGCCGGAAACGCTCGTCAAAGCCGAGTCCACGCAGATCCGGCCAGACCTCATCAAATCGTTCGCACCACAGCGCCAGCGTGCGGGCGTAATCCAGCCCGAAGCGGATCGTCCTCGTCACTTTGAGCCCGGCCGCGGCAAACACGGCGTCCAGAATAGGCTCGGTGGGCAGCATGCCGCCGGGAAAAATATAGCGCTGGATGAAGTCCGGATTGCGCCGGTAACGCGCATAGCGGTGCGGCGCGATGGTGATGGTTTGCACGCCTGCAATGCCACCGGGGCGCAGGCTGCGTTTGACCATCTCGGCGTAGGCCGGCCAGTACTGCTCGCCGACCGCCTCCAGCATTTCGATCGAGGCCAGCCGGTCGTATTGACGGTCCAGCGCGCGGTAGTCGCGGATTTCGAGTTCGCAGCGGCCGGCGGCCACCGCCGGCGCCAGCCGCTGCCGCGCGTAGGCGGTCTGTTCCTGCGACAGCGAAATGCCGTGGATCTTCGCGCCCAGCGCCAGCGCGTGCTCGGCGAAACCGCCCCAGCCGCAGCCAACTTCCACCACCTCATGCTCGGGCTGTAGCTCAATCAAGTCCGCCAGTTGCTGATACTTCTGGCGCTGTGCGGTTTGCAGCGTGTCGTCGTCGTGCAGAAAGCGCGCCGCCGAGTAGGTCATGCTGGGGTCGAGCCACGCCGCATAAAACGCATTGCCCAGATCGTAGTGATAGGCAATGTTGCGCCGGCTCTGCTGCTCGGTATTGCGATGCCGCCAGTGATACAGGCGGTCCAGCCACCGCGCCGGCAGCGCGCCGCCCACCACGTCACCCCGGTCGCTGTCGTTGCTGCCCAGCAGTTGCAGCAGCGCAGTCAGGTCGGGCGAGTCCCATTCGCCGTCCATGTAGGACTCGGCAAACCCGATGTCTCCGCGCGCCAGCGCGCGCCACAGCGCCCGTGCGCTGCCCAGCTGCCAGACGGCCGGGCGTTGGCCGCCGCTCGCGTTACCAAGTTCAAGACAGCGACCGTCGGGCAATTCGGCGCGCAGCGCACCCGTGCGCAGGCGCCGGCCCAGCAGGTTCAGCGTCTGGGTCGCCAGCCAGGGCAGGCGACGCGTGGTGGCGGTGGCACGCGTGGGCGTGCTCGTCGTGGGTTCAGCCATGAGGTCCGGACTCCAGCGCCCGTGGGCGCTCCTGCAGGGGAATACCTTTCAACCAGAGGCGCAGCGCCTCCCAATGAATGCCGGCCATGACTTTCAGCGTGGCCAGCGGGAAACGCAGCACCGTGCGGATTAACACCATCCGCGACCAGCCCTCTCGCCGGCCGGTGAACGCGGCGTGCAGGCGGAGTCCTTCGTCGTCCCCGTAGCGAATGGCAAGCGCGAGATGCGGGCCAGCGGGCGTGAGGTCAAATTGATACTGCCCCTGCAGGTCGAAAAACGGTGAGACGAAGAGCGCTTTGCGGCACTGGTGGCGGGTGATCCGCCGCCCGCCAGTGCTCGCCGGCATGAGGTAGTGGATGCGCTCGCCGAAGGTGTTGTTGACTTCGTAGAGCATCGCCACCAGTACGGTGCCGGCATAGCAATAGACCACCGTGATCGGGTTGAACACATAGCCAAACAGGCGCGGCAGGCACAGCACCTCAAAACGATAGGGCTGTGCCGGATAGCCGCCGGCCAACAGGGCGTCCTGCAAAAAGTCGCGAAAGCTGCGGCCGTCGCCCAGCCCGTGATCCGCATCCCGCCAGGCCAGCATGGCCCGACGGTTCACGCCGAACCACAGACCGTCGTCCAGCGCCGGAAGTTCATCCAGATCGAGCAGGAAATAGCACAGGCCGTAGCGCAGGCGGTGGGCGCGGGTGCGGGCACGGCGGTGCGTCACCCAGCCCGTGTAGAGTGCAGAGCGCAGGCTCATGCCGGCATGGCAGGTGCGCGACGACCAAGCGCCGTTCGCGAGCGCGTGCGGTCCCAGGCCCACGGCCGCGCGCCGCCGCCCAGCGCCTCGGCCACCCACAGGCCTGACTCCAGCGCGTCTTCGTGAAAGCCGTAGCCGAAATAGCTGCCGCAAAACCAGGTGTTGCGTTGGCCCTGCAGGCGCCAGAGCGCGTCCTGCGCATCCAGCGCCTCGCTGTCGAACAGCGGGTGCGCGTACTGGAACTCGCGGTGCAGGCTGCCGGCGCGCGGCTCGCGCGGCGGATTGAGCGTCACAAACAAGGGCCGCCGCGTCTTCAGCGGCTGCAGATTGTTCATCCAATAGGTGACTGTGGGCAGGCTGCCGACCTCTCCGAGGTGGTTCCAACTGGCCCAGGCCGCGCGGCGTTGGGGCATGAAGGACTGGTCCTCATGCAGCAGGGCGCGGTTTTGCGAATAGCGAAAGGCACCCAGCAGGCGCTGTTCATCCTCGGAGGGCGCGACCAGCACGTGCAGGGCCTGATCGGCGTGCGCGCCAATCACCACGTGGTCGAAGCGCTCCACGCGGCCGTCTTCCAGACGCAGCTCGACCTCGTCGTACAGGCGTTCGATGGAGACCACCGGCGCGCCGATGTGCACCGCCCCGGAAATGCCGGCGACCAGCTTGCGCACGTACTCGCGGCTGCCGCCGTCGACCGTGCGCCAGACCGGCCGGTCGGTGAACTGGACCAGCCCGTGATTGGCGCAGAAATCGAGGAAGGTCCGCGCCGGGTATTCCAGCATCTGCTCCCCGGTCGCCGACCAGATTGCCCCGGCCATGGGCAGCAAATGGTCGTCCAGGAACGCACGCGAGTAGCCGTGTCGTGTCAGCAGTTGGCGCAGGGTCAGACCGTCACGTGCGGCCTCGACGCGATGGGCGGCAGAATCCCGGTAAAAGCGCCGCAGATCGCTCAACATGCGCCAGAAGCGCGGCTTCAGCAGGTTGCCGGGCTGGGCAAATAAACCGGCGAGATTGGTCCCTGCGTATTCCAGATTGCCGCCGCGGAGGGACACCGCGAAGGACATATCGCTGGCGGCCGTCGCCACGCCCAGATGTTTGAACAACTGCACGAGGTTGGGGTAGTTGACCTCGTTATAGACGATGAAACCGGTATCGACCGGCAGCGAACCGGCCTCGCCGCCCGGCACTTCAACCGTATTGCTGTGCCCGCCCAGATAGCGCGCCTGCTCAAAGAGACTGACGTGATGTCCCCGGCTCAACAGCCAAGCGGCACTGAGGCCCCCGACGCCCGCCCCGACCACCGCGATGCGCTTCGGGGACGCGGCGGGGCCGTAGGCGAGCTCGGTCTCGCGCGCCGCGCGGGGATTCACGAGGCAGGTCGCCGTCTCGTTC
>JAURHQ010000211.1 GCA_030833185.1 Gammaproteobacteria bacterium
GCAAGGCAAGGTGGCGGTCGTCACCGGGGGCGCGTCGGGTCTGGGTCGGGCGACGGTCGAGGCATTGGTCAACGCAGGCGCGCGCGTCGCCATTTTTGATTTGAGCGACGACGCCGGCAAGGCGCTGGCCAGCGAACTCGGCGAGGCCGCGATTTATTGCCGCGTCAACGTGGCCGACGAGCAGGCGGTCAAAGACGGCATCGCGGCCACCATGGCGGCCTTCGGCGCGATCCACATCTGCATCAACTGCGCCGGCATTGGCAGCGCGGCCAAGACCGTCAGCAAAGGCGAACCCCACGCGCTTGATCACTTCCAGCGCATCATCAACGTCAACCTCATTGGCACCTTCAACGTGCTGCGGCTCGCGGCAGTCGAGATGATCCGCAATGCGCCCGAGGGCATCAGCGGTGAGCGCGGTGTAATCATCAATACGGCTTCCATTGCCGCCTGGGACGGTCAGATGGGGCAGGCCGCCTACGGCGCGAGCAAGGCGGGCGTGGTGGGCTTGTCGCTGCCGGTGGCGCGCGATTTGGCGCGCGACGGCATTCGTTGCAACTGCATCGCGCCGGGCCTGTTCGAGACCCCGATGATGCGCGGCCTGCCCGACAAGGTGCGGGAAGGCATCCAGATGCAAATCGAATATCCGAAGCGTTTCGGCCTGGCGGAGGAATACGCGAAGCTGGCGCTCGCGATGATCGACAACCCCTACCTCAACGGTGAGTCGGTGCGCCTGGATGCGGCAAGCCGGCTACCGCCGCGCTAAGGCACGGGACCCGAGACTTCCCATGACACCCGATCTCACGCTGACCCGCTGCCAGTGGGTCAGCGCGCAACGACCCGAGGACGTTGTTTACCACGACCTCGAGTGGGGCGTGCCGGTGCACGACGACCGGGTGTTCTTCGAGTTTCTCATTCTGGAGTCGGCGCAGGCCGGCTTGAGTTGGTACACGGTGCTGAAAAAACGCGCCGCCTACCGCCGGGCCTTCGCCGACTTCGACCCGCACGTGGTTGCCGCCTACACCGAGCAGCAGATTGACCAGCTGGTGCTGGATGCTGGTCTCATCCGGCATCGCGGCAAGCTGGCGGCGGCGGTGGGGAATGCCCGGGTTTTTTGCGAAATCCAGCGGGAATTTGGCAGTTTTGATGCGTACGTCTGGCGCTTCGTGGACGGCGTGCCGGTGAACGTGCCACGGAGCACGCACGCCGATATACCAGTGTGCAGTCCGGCGGCGGAGGCCCTGTCCCTAGATCTCAAACGCCGCGGTTGCCGCTTTTTTGGCCCGACCATCGCGTACGCCTACATGCAGGCGACGGGACTGGTGAATGACCATCTCGCGTGCTGTTTCCGTCACGCGGAAATCACGCGGCGCTAAGCGCGCCGCCTCAGCTCGCGAGCAGCCAGTCGCCGTCTGCGGTTTCGCGCGCAACGCCGTCCTCGGCCAGCTTTTCCAGACCGGCCAGCAAGGAGCGCAAGGCCGCGCCATAGACCGCCGGCGCCACGTCGCCGTATGCATTCGGCAGCAAGGCTTCCAGCGACTGCGGGGCTTGGCTTAGCGCCGCAATGACCTTTTGTTCGCGTCCCCGTCGATGCGCGATGAACTGCCGGAGCAGCGCGTGTCCGTCGCGATGCGCGGGCCCATGCGCCGGGTAGAGCGTGGTCATCGGGCGTGCGAGCAGACGCTCGAGTTCGCGCAGGTAGGTCGCCATGTGGCCTTCGGGCGGGTCGATGATGATCGTTGAGATGGTTGAGAGCATGTCGCCCACGATTGCTGCGCGGTAACGGCTATCGATGAAACACAGGTGATCACGCGCATGACCCGGCGTGTGCATGACTTCCAGATGCCAGCCCGGCGTGCCGTCGGGCGCGACGCCGAGCGGAATGATGTCACCCTCGGCGAGGGGCTCGCCGCGGATATAGTCGGGATCGGGCAATTGGGCATAGGTCAGCGCGTGCGCGCGTACCGGCGCCTTGAAGTGCCGACTCAGAACGGCCACCGCACCGGTATGGTCACGATGATGATGCGTCAGCAGGAGGCCGCAGACGCGCGCGCCGTCGCGACAAAGGCTTTCCAGTTTGTCGATCAGCCGCTGCTGGTCTTCGGCATGAACCGCCGCTGCGTCGACCACATACAGCTCGTGCGTCCCCACGATGTAGCAATTGGTGGTGGTGGCCGGCGGCAGGGTTGGGGTGGCGACCGGTGCGGTGAAAATGCCAGGCGAAAAGCGCGCCGGGTGAAAGCTACCCGTGTCAAAACTGGCCGCCGCTTCCCGCGCCGGCGCGACAAATGCTTCCGGTCCATGCGCGGCCATCAATTCGAGCAACAGCAGGGTAGGGGGGGCGATGGGCATTTCGCCCCGTTGCCAGCGGGCTACCGCCTCGGCCGGGGTGAGATAGCACCAGTCAACGAGCTCGCGTCCATCCAGCGTGGGCGGCCCGGCGTCGCGCTGATGCAGACGCAGGAAATCGGTGGCGAAGCGGATCGGGTTGTGCGCCGGGGTGGTGATGCGACAGACCTCGGTCACCGAGCCGCTCTGCTGGACCGCCGCGATGGCCTCGTGCCAGCGCGCCAGCGCGCTGCTGTCATCGGCGGCGATGGCCAGCAGCGCGTTAGCGTCGCCCAGATCCAGACCCAGAGCGTCCGGCAGCAGGCAGGTCTCTTCCAGCAACTCCCGCACGCCGCAACTCAGGCTTGCGAGTGTCGCGGCTGCGCGATCCATGGCTTCGGAGGCACCGCCCGGGAAAGCCCAGTAACCGCCGAAGAATTTCAATTCGGTGGAGCGCTGAACCAGCAGCACGCGAAAATTTTCAGCCGTGCCGGTCGTGACCATGACGGCGCTCGCAAGACGGGGCGGGGTAGACATGAAAGCTCCTTCGGCATTTCGGGGGCTGAAAACAGATGCGGCGCCCGAAGGCGCCGCATCCTTATCCACTGCGGTGGGACGGCTTACTTCACCGTCACCCGCGACCAGGCACCGTCTTTGTAACGGATCACGGTCTGGCGGCCACCCAGCAGCAGCAGGGAACCGTCGGGCATCGCAACCGGGTTCTTCAGCCAGGACAGCAGCTGTAGCTTGGTACGGTCGGCCAGTTCCCATTTCTCGCCCTGATAGAGGCCAATCATGCCCACCGCGCCGGCCACCGCCGGCGTACCGTCGGGCAGCATGGTCACGCCAAACAGACCTTCCGCACTGGGTGCCGGCAGGCGGTTCCAGGTCACGCCGCCGTCGACGCTCTTGTGGACCGCACCCGCCGCACCGACCAGCAACATGTTGTTGCCCTGATTGGTGCCCGTAATCCAGTAAGGCTGTTCTGGCTCCTTCGGCGTCAGCACGGCGTCGCGACGGGTCCAGGACTGGCCGCCGTCGGTGCTCTGCACGATCATGCCGAACTCACCGGCCAGCGTGACGTTTTGGCCATCAAACATCACGACGTTCCAGGACACGTCGCCAATCTTGAAAGCCGGGCCAGGCTGGAACTTGAAGGCAATTGACGGCGCAGGTTCGGCGTCCAGATCGTTCGCGATCTGAATGAAACCTTCGTCCGGATACAGGGTGTAGTCGGTATCAGCAACCAGCGGAGCGCCGCCCTTGGTGGCGGTCAGCTTGACGGTGTCGGCCAGCAGGTTGCTCACGCCGAAGTACCACTCGCTGGCGTTGGTCGCCGGCAGCTTGATTTCGGGCTGGGTGATTTCGGAAATCGTGACCACTTCCCACTTCTTGCCGTCAGCGCTCTTGGCCAACATGCCGCGGGCGCCCACCGCCCAGGCCTGCCCGTTGGACACCGCAATATCCAGCACCGGCTCTTCGAACTCGGTGATTTTGCCGAGGTCGGCCGGCTTGCTCTTGCCGTCGAAGAGGAAAATGTGGCCGGTGGAGGAGCCCAGCAGCACTTCGCCGTCGGTGAATTTCTCGACGGTGGTGAAATCAATGTTTTCGTCCGCTTCAAACTTCTTCAGGGTGGCTTCACCGCCCTCGCCGATCTGTAGCGTGCCCAACAGGCCGTGCAACCCGGCAACCAGCACGCCATTTTCGCCGGGGAGGTAGGTGGCGGTAGTGAAATCCAGAACCAGCGGGGTCCGGTTGTCCGGCAGTTCTTCCTTGGCTGCGAAAGCCGAGGTGCTGGAGGCCAGCAGAAGTGCGGGCAACAGGGATTTGATGGTGGGACGTTTAGCGCAATTCTGCATCGTGCGAGCCTTCACGGTTATTCTGAAATCAGCGATAGAAGCCGGCCCTGCGGTGGCCAGCCTCCCCCCTCGTATCTGCCCGTACCATAGCAACAAGCCTTCCGTGCAGACAAGACAATCCGGAATGAGTTGTTTAGCTCGCCGTTTCCAGCGCCGCGTAGCGGCCGCGGTAATACAGCAGCGGCGCCGCCGCGGGGTCGGTTGAAGGCGTCAAACTCACTATTTTTCCTACAAAAATGTGGTGATCGCCTTCCGGGTAGATGGCCGTGACTTCGGCCTCCAGCCCAAGGAGGCGACCGGTCAACAGGGGCGCCCCGATAATCCCCCATTCGAAGGACACTTCGGCAAACTTGTCCGGATTCTTCTTGGCGAAGCCGTTGGACAGGGCCTGCTGGTCGCTGGCCAGAATATTGATGGCAAAGAGCCGGCTGCGCTTCATCGGTTCGAGCGTCTCGGACTTGTTGTCGACGCAGATCACGAACAGCGGCGGGTCGAGCGACAGCGAGGTCACTGCGTTCATCGTCAGCCCGAAGGGTTTCCCGTCGGTGTCCCGGGTTGTCACGATGGAAACGCCGCTGGCCCAGGCGCCGCAGGCTTTGCGAAATTCGTCGGCAGAGAAGCTAGACATGAGAACCCCGTCATCTGAAAAGGTGGGATGGCGCGTTCGCGCCCGGATACGTACGGCGCCGCATGGTACATGCCGGCACGCAGGCCGCCTACCGTAAAAATGCCGTCTGGACGCCGGCAGCCCCGGCCCGGCAATCCGCCCCCGCCGGCACAGCAGAGGCCACACGGCAAACCGGTTCCGCGTCACTCTGTGGTATCGGCACAACAGAGCCGGCCGGAATCGGTTTAACGCCGAAATGAGTGTTTACGATTTACAACAGCTATGCCACACTCAGGTGGAATCGGGGTCCATCCGTGCCCTACCGACTCAACGCCGCGTACAACGCGGCGGCAGGTCGAGCAGGCGCGGCAAGGGCACCGGCCTGGCGATGGTGTGAATACACCCGGTTTTTGGACCGGGGTGATCTGTTAAGAGGGAAAAATGGGAGACAACACAATGAAGAGCACATTTCGCGCTTTGTCATTGAGTGCGGCGGTCTCGACCGCGCTGCTGGTAGCAGCGCCGGCCGAAGCCCGCATCATGATTGATGCACTCGGTGGTGAGGTGAAACTTGAGGGGGCGCTAAGCTCCGAAGCGCGTGCGCGCGTCGGATCCGGCGAAGCCTACCTAACCCAGTGGATCCAGAAGTTCGAACTGAACGCGGAATTGAACTACTCCGGCGTCGGCCCGTTCGACACCCTGAGCTTCGTTACGGTTATCCGCCCTGAATTCGACGCCGCCTACTATTACGGCGACTCGTTCAACGGTCGCGGTAA
>JAURHQ010000212.1 GCA_030833185.1 Gammaproteobacteria bacterium
GACAAGGCAGTCATGCGCCTGCCGTCGCCAGCCTTCGTTGCCTCGCTGATAACTGATTTCATAGCTGCGGAAACAGCTTCGCGGTTCAGGCGCTGCTGCGGCTGGCGCCAGAGGCCATCGAACCCGCCCTGCTCTATCCGCGAGCGCTGCAACGTCTCCCGTTCCCGGCATCGCCGGACGCCGCCAGCGAGGTGCTGAAAGACGCCATTCAACATGCGCGCGAGTTGCTCCGGGCCGGCGCCGCCGTGCCGGGCGCCGGCACCTGGGATCCCCCACGGGGTGACGAATTCCGCTGCGCGCTGCCCGCCGGCCATGCGCGCGGCTATCGCGGCCGCAAAGAAGCCGCCGCCACCGCCCGACTGCAGCCGCTGGAGGCCTTATGGCAGCACCCCTAGATCCCGCGGTCGTCCAACCCTTGGCCGACCGCGACGCCCGCTACCGGGCCCTGCACGATCACGCGCATACGCTGCTGGTCGAAGCCGGCGCCGGAACGGGCAAAACCACCTTGCTCGCCGGACGCATCGCCATGCTGCTGGCGAACGGCGTTGCGCCCCGGCAAATCGCCGCGATTACCTTTACGGAGAAAGCAGCTGCAGAGCTGAAGCTCCGCGTGACGCGCTACACGCGCCAGCTGGCAGACGGCACGGTCCCGGCAGAATTGGCGCAACTGCTGGCGGGTCCCCTCAGCGCAAGCCAGAGCGCGCAGCTCAAACGCGGTCTGGACGACTTGGCGTCGCTCACCGTCAGCACCATTCATGCGTTTTGCCAGCAGCTGATTCGGCCCTATCCGGTGGAGGCCGCGATCGACCCCGGCGCCAGCGTGCTGGATGCCAACCACGGCGGCATCGCCAGAGAACGCCTGCTGCAGCGTTTCCTGCTTGAGGCCCTCGGCGAAACGGCGGCGTTTCCCTATCTCACCGCCCTGTTTCGCCACGATGCCAGCGGCGCGCTCCGCAAGCTGACGACCATGGCCGACGCTCGCGCGGCGCAGCGCGACGCCCCCCCTCACCACACCGAGGCGGCCCCGCTCGACGGCGAACTGCAGGCGCTACGCGCGGCCAGCGACGCGCTGCGCGACTGGCAGGCGGCGCGCCTTGCCGAGGGGCTAAGCCTGCCCCCGGCGCAGCGCTTTGCCGACGACTGGGCCAAAGGCGCCGAGATCTACCGCACGGCGCTGGCAAGCGGCGCCCCGGCAGACGCGCTGGTGATGCTGGCGCTGGAGCCGCCCGCCGCGCTCCCGCTGACGCAAAACAGCACGCCGCTCGTGTGGCAGCTGAAAGGCAAATGGCAGGCGCTGATCAAGACCATCCGGGGCGGCACCAAGGCCGCCGCCGACCGCGAGGGCGGCGAGATATCAGACGCCGGCAAAGCGCTGCACGAGCGCGTATCCGAAAGCTGGCTCGCCCTGCAGGAACGCATCAGCGCGCTCGCCGCGCAGCGTCTGATGGACGAGCTGCAGGGCTTTCTCGACCAGTACGCCACCCACAAGTCGGCGCGCGCCGAAATTGACTTCGAAGATCTGCTGCTCACCGCCTGCCGCCTGCTCAGCACCCAGCCGGCGGTGCGTGCGGCGCTGGCGGCGCGCTATCAGCACGTGCTGGTCGACGAGTTTCAGGATACGGACCCGCTGCAGGTCGCCATCCTGTGGCTGCTGTGCGGCGACGGCGATCCGGCGGGCAACTGGCAGGCGCAAACCCTGCGACCCGGCGCGCTGTTCTGTGTGGGTGATCCCAAGCAGGCGATCTATCGGTTTCGCGGCGCCGACATCAATACCTATCAGGCGGCGCGCGATGCCATCGCGCAGTCCCCGCTGGGCGAGCGCCTGTTTATCACCACCAACTTCCGCTCGGACGAGCCGGTAATCCGCTGGGTAAACGACGCCTTCGCCGGGCCGCTGGCGGCCGAAGGGCAGCCCGGTTTCGTTGCCTTGGAAGCCAGAACCCCGCCGCCTGCGGACGCCGGCAATCTGCACGTGCGCAGCTTTGTGCTCAGCAGCGAACGGCCAGTCGGCGAAAACGACGAGCAGGCGCAGGACGCGTTGCGCGAGCAGGAGGCCGCGACGGTCGCGGCGCTCTGTGGGCGGCTCATCGGCGAGTTGGTGATTGAAGAACAGGGTGTCTCGCGCCCCCTCGCCCCGCGCGACGTCGCGCTGCTGACCCAGACCGGCACCGAACTCTGGCGCTACGAAAGGGCGCTGGAGGCACAGGGAATTCCCATCGTCAGTCAGGCCGGGAAAGGCTTCTTTCACCGCCAGGAAGTGCAGGATCTGATCAACCTGACCCGCGCGCTGGCCGAGCCGCGCGATACGCTGGCGCTCGGGGCGTTTCTGCGCGGGCCCTGCGTGGGTTTGAGCGATCAGGCGCTGCTCGACATCACGCTGGCGCTGGCACGCACCGCACCCGATGTGCGCAAGCCGGTCTTGCGCCTGTGGACTCCGCTGGAGGCGATCGAACATCCGCAGGCCCGCGAGGTGCTGGACACGCTACAGACCTTGGCGCGACGGGCGCGCCGCACCACGCCCTATCTGCTGCTCGCCGAGGCGGTGGATGCGCTCAACCTGCGCGCCGTCTTGCTCAACCGTCATCCGGCCAGCCCCGAGCGGGCGCTGGGCAATGTGGACCGCCTGCTGGAACTGGCGCGTCCCTGGGACAGCGCTGGCCTGCGCGCCTTTGCCCACTATCTGCGCGCGCGCTGGGAAGACGCCGACGCCGAAGTGGAAGCCCGCGCTGATCTGCATGAGAACGCCGTTCATCTCATCACCGCCCACTCAGCCAAGGGGTTGGAGTGGCCGGTGGTGGTGCTGATCAACAGCTTCAGCAAAACAAACAACAAGGCCGACCCCGTGCTGCTCGACCGGGCAGCGCAGGCGCTGGTGGCGAAACTGGGCCCGGTGCCGTCGCAGGCCTACACCACTCTGAAAGCGCACGAAAAAGATGAACTGGCCCGCGAACGGGTGCGCCTGCTTTACGTGGCCTGCACCCGTGCGAAACATCTGCTGCTAGTGCCGCTGCTCGATCCCAAAACTGAGTCGTGGTTTAGCAAGGCCGGCGTCACGATTGGTGCCGAAACCGTGCTGAACCCGCTTGATGAACCGCAGTGGCCCTTGGCCAGTTGGACCGGCGCGCCGCCAACAGCGCCAGATGCCGCGGTGACCGAAAACACGCAGAGCGCCGCCGATTTCGCCGCCGAAATCGCGCTAATCGCGGCCCGCACGCCGCAGCTTTCCTGGCATCGTCCCAGCCTGCACGAGGGCTCGGAGACACTCGCCGATGCGCCGCTGTTTGATGAAGAGCTACCAGAGGAATTGCCGGCCGCCGAGATCATCGGTGGCACAGAGCGCGGCAACACGCTGCATCTGCTGATGGAGGAGCTGGTTGCGGGCTTGCTGGCCCCGACCCCCGAGGCGATTGGCGAGCGCGTGCAGCACCTCATCGCGCAGGCCGACCCCACGCAGCCGCTGGATGCCGCAGAACTCACGCGCACCGTTTGCCGTACGCTGGCGCTGCCGGAAGTGGCAAGCGCGTGGCCGCGACTGCAGGCCGAGTTCACCACTTTTGCGAGCGAGCTTCTTGATGGCCAGGAAATCCTCACCCGCGGGATCGCAGACGCCCTGGTGGTGAACAAACAGGGCCACATCACGGCTGTTTTCGACTGGAAAAGCGACGTGGCGCCGACCGCCGTGGTGAAAAGCCGCTATGTCGAACAGGTGCGGGACTACCTGCGAGCCACCGGCGCGACGCAAGGCTTTGTGGTGTACATGACGGCGGGTGCAGTTGACGTGGTCAGCCAGGAACGCGCGAGCTAGACAGAGGATCCTCGCGATACTGCCGCGGGCGCGCCGAAGCGGTTCGGCCCGTAGCGCGAGCGGCGCGGGTCAGGCGCTTCCAGATGCCGGCGCCGATGCGCGAATTGTTTGGCGCCACAACGATGCAGCGGCAAAAGCGCTTGCGCGGTCCGCGCCTACTTGCGCTCCTGCCTTTCACGGCCAGGCGTGTCATCTTGATGCTCGTCGCGCGCTTCCTCTTCGTCCGCTTCGTCCTCTTCGCCTTCCTCTGCGTCGCGCCATACCTGGTCGGCCCAGACCTGCGCCTCTGCGTGATCTATAAGACCCTCTTCGAACAGATAGGCCCAGCGAGTTTGTTCGACGTCTTCCACGCAGAACGTCCACCAGGCCTGCACGATTTGGCGCGCAGCCTCGCGAGGCGCAAGCTCGGCGGAGCAATGACCGATCACGTTGTCGCAGCATCCGGCGCCCTCGTCAGAATCGCGCGAGACGGTCACCACATAACGCTCGAAACCCGGCACGCGAAACAGGTGATAGGCCTCTGGCCAGCTGATCCCGGGTCCGCTGTCGGCCCAGTTGAGACAGAACAGAAACTCGCCGGCAAAGCGCAGCCGGCCCGCTGGTTCGGCGCGGCCGAAGGCATGGCGACCGAAGTTCACCTCGCCATCCTCGTCCACGACGCTGAACTGCGGGAGCTCATCCTGCGTCCACTCCAGGAGAACCTGTGCAACGGCAACCTCAAGGCGCGGCACGAAGGCCTCCTCAGACACGCCCATGGCGTCGAATACAGCCTCCAACGAAGGATCTTCATGACCCAGCAAGTAGGCTTCAAGGATGCGCTGGTCCGCATGGGCCAGCAGGGAAATCAGCTCGGCGGTCATGTTTCATCTCCTGTTTAGCGGGGTGCGACGGGCTGTGAGCGCCGGCGCGCCGGGTTAACGCGGGGCGCCAATTGATGCCCGACTCGTCCTTGCACGCAGCGGCCGAGGCGTTTGCCGTGAAGGGCGGTGTGATGCCAATCTCACCATCCGACATCACGCGGTGTGGCCTCAAAGATCCGTGTTTATGGTCTACATGACGACCGGTGAGGTGGCGGTCGTCAGTCCCTGAAGCGCCGTGCGTTAGACGCTGGCGGCGCCCCATCCGCAGGTTAATCCCACTCGTAGGCGGGATCGTCCATGTAGGCTTTTTCCTGCGCCCGCGCGAGCCGCATGCAGTAGAGCGTGACGCCGCGAATCAGGCAGCTGTTGTCGGGCGCGTGGAGATGCGCATTCACCAAAAGCGTCACCGCATCCTCCGCCGCACTGGTCGCGTCGAGCAGCACCACTTCGCCGCGCCAGGCGCGAAAGCCTTCGTCGCTGGCCGGGCCCAGACAGTCCGCATAGCGCACGCCTTGCGCGTCCAGCCAGTCGATAACCCGTTGCCGGACGATGGCAAAACTCATCCCCGGCGGCAGCCCGGTCTGGGGATCGGTGGGCGGCGGCGACGCGACGCGACGCGGCGGCGTGGAGGCGTTGGAAGGCGACATAGCGGTGGCGAGGATAGCATCGGGACCGCGACTGCACCAGCACCCCTCCCAGCGCCTCGGGCG
>JAURHQ010000213.1 GCA_030833185.1 Gammaproteobacteria bacterium
GGGTGGTAGTCGGCCCGGATTTGCAGCCAGCCGAACGCCAGCCCGCCGTCGCCGATCTTGTGCGGGTCGAGGCACGACTCGCAGGTGGCGATCTCCTCGAGGGTCTGGTGCAGGCCCGCCGGCCACGGCGAGCGCGCCGCGTCGCCCGACGTGCTCGCGCGCCAGGACTCGGCGCGCAAGCGCCACCCGAGCGCCGCCGGCGAGAAGTCGCCGCGCGCCGGCGCCGCGGCGGGGTCGTCCGGCTGCCAGGTCACGGCGGCGGGCGTGAGCGTGAGCGTGCCGGCCGCTGCGCTGGCGCCCGAGGAGAAACACAATTTCTTCCAGCTGGTGCGGGATCTGCGCGCGCGGGGTCTGGGGATCATTTTCATCAGCCACGCGCTGGAAGAGGCCTTGATGCTGGCCGACCGCGTGACCGTGCTGCGCGACGGCCGGCATGTGATCACGGCCGACACCAAGGACCTCACCCGCGATGCGCTGGTGCGGCACATGGTGGGCCGCGAGGTCGCGCAGACGCATAACGCCACGCAGCGCCCACCGGCCGATGGCAAACCGCGCGAGAAAGTGCTGAGCGTCGAGAACCTCACGATGGGAAATACGGTGAAGAACATGTCGTTCACGCTGTATGCGGGCGAGGTGGTGGGCATTGCCGGGCTGATTGGCTCGGGCCGGACCGAGGCGGCCAAAATCGTTGCCGGCGCGCTCAAACGTAATCTCATCCGCGGCGGCAGCGTGCTGCTGCGGGGCAAGCCCGTGCGCTATCGCGTGCCGCGACAGGCGATCGACGACGGCATTGCCTACATCACCGAAGACCGCAAGCTCGATGGCTTCTTCGAGACCATGACGGTGGCCGAAAACATCTATCTGGGCCATCTCGCCACCCGGCGCGGCTTTCGCTGGCTCATCTCGGCCCGCGCGCGCCACAGCGTGGCCGGACGCTTCATCGAGCAGCTGCGCGTGCGAGCGGCAAGCGCCGGCGCAAAAATCATCGAACTTTCCGGCGGCAACCAGCAGAAGGTGGTGGTGGCGAAGTCGCTGGTGCAGGCCCCGGACGTTATTTTCTTTGACGAGCCGACGCGCGGGGTGGACGTGGGCGCGATTCCCGAGATCCATCAGGCTATCCGCGAGCTGGCCGCAGCAGGCAAGGCGGTATGCGTGATTTCGTCCTATCTGCCTGAAGTGCTGGCGGTGTCGGACCGCATCCTCGTTGCCCGTCATGGCCGCATCGTGGAGGAGTTTCAGGCGGCCGACGCGACGGAAGACAAAATCATGTTCGCGGCCATTCACTGAGGCCGCCTTGGCGCATCGTGCCGCCGATGTCAGGCGCGGTAATTCACGGCACAATGCGGCCATGAACCCTTACGACAAGGCCGCTGCGCTACTGCGCGAGCATCCGGACTATCGCGTGCTGCAGCGGGTGCAGCTGGCCGACGATCAGGTGTTCGCCGAGAACGACAGCGCCGAACCCTGCGGCCGGCTGGCCATCATCGATACCGAAACCACCGGGCTGGATGTGGCGAACGGGGAGCGCATCATCGACCTCGCGGTGGCGGTCTGTGAGTACGGGCGCCACAGCGGCCGGCCGTTTCGCATCGTTGCCCGTTACGAAGGACTGGAGGATCCGGGCAAACCGCTGGCGCCGGAGATTACCGCGCTGACCGGCATCACCGACGAGATGCTGCAGGGAAAGGCCTTGGACGAGACGGCGCTGGCGGAGGCTTTAGCCGGCGTGACGCTTGTGGTCTGCCACAACGCGCGCTTTGACCGCGGGTTTCTGGAGGCGCGCTTTCCGCTGTTCGAGCGCATGAGCTTTGCCTGCTCGCTGGACGAGATCCCGTGGAAAGACTGGCAAATTGCCAGCAGCAAGCTCGATTACCTTGGATTTCGCTTCGGGCTTTTTCACGAAGGGCATCGCGCCCGCGCCGATGTCGACATGCTGCTTGCCTTGCTGGCCCAGCCCGCTCCCGGCGCACACCAGACCCTGCTCTCACTGTTGCTCAATCACGCGCGCCAGCCCAGTTGGCGGGTGCACGCGGTCAATCTGCCCTTCGAGTGCAAGGACGCCGCCAAGGCCAACGGCTATGCCTGGAACGAAGGAAAAAACGAGACCATCAAGGCCTGGTGGAAAGAGACGCAGGACGAGGCCGCCGAGCGCGCTTTCCTGCAAGGCCTCGGCTGTCACAAGCCGCTGGTCATTCGCGAGACCGCGCTGGAACGCTACCGCAAGCTGCGGTCCTGATGGTCGCCTAGTGCAGACTGCCGGGGAGGATGAGCCGCCGCTCCAGCGCGCGGGCCGCCACCACCACCACCGAGACCAGCGCCAGATACACCACCGCCGCCAGCAGATAGGCTTTGAAAAACTGGAAGTTGGTGGACGCCAGTTCCTGCACCCGGGCAAAGAACTCGGTGTACTGGATGAGGAAGGCCAGCGTGCTGTCCTTCAGGTTGAGAATGACCTGGTTGGTCAGGGCCGGCACCGACAGTCGCAGCACCTGCGGCAAGATGATGAGACGAAACCGCTGACCGTGACCGAATCCCTGCGCGCTAGCGGCTTCAAGTTCGGCGGCATCGAGCCCGTTGTAGGCCGTGCGGAGATACGCGGCGTTATAGGCCGCGACATTCAAGGTGAAGCCGAGCACCGCCACCGCGAACGGCGTTAGCCGGATCCCCCACTGCGGCAGGCCGTAGTACATCAGGAAGAGCAGGACAATCAGCGGCATGCCGATGAGAAAAGAGATGTAGCCGTTAATGAGCCCGCGCAGCCAGCGCCGGGGGCTCAAGCCCAGATAAAACACGAGCACGCCGCCTAAGA
This sequence comes from Gammaproteobacteria bacterium, assembly GCA_030833185.1. Taxonomy (GTDB): domain Bacteria; phylum Pseudomonadota; class Gammaproteobacteria. The sequence goes on from JAURHQ010000213.1 coordinate 2,810, forward strand.
AGCCCGTGAGGCTGACCGTGATCGTCAGCATCAGGGTTTGCCTCAACCCGGTCGCGAGCAGCGGCCACTGTTCCAGCAGATCGCCCGCGAAGGACTGCCACGCGGTCACGCCTTGTCCCCGTCACGCCCGAAGAACGCACGCACCCGTGGGTCGGCGTGGTCCTTGGCGAGGCGCGCGATGCTGTCCTGCGCCAGAACCCTGCCCTGATCCAGAAAAATCACCTCGTCGGCGATGTTTTGCGCGAGCACCAGATCGTGCGTCACGCAGAGCATCGTCACGCCCTCGTCGTGCAGGCGATTGATCAGCGCCGCCACTTCGCGGGACATCACCGGATCGAGCGCGGACGTGGGTTCATCGAACACCACGACTGCGGGGTCCATCGCGAGCGCACGGGCGATCGCCACCCGCTGCTTTTGTCCGCCGGAAAGCTGCGCCGGGTATTTGTCGCGATGTCCGGCCATCTCCAGACGATCGAGTTCCTGCAGCGCTTTTTGCTCCGCCTCGGCACGGCGCAGGCCGCGGAGTTTGCGCAGGCCAAGACTGACGTTGTCGAGCACCGTGAGGTGGCGGTAGAGCGCAAATTGCTGAAACACGAAGCCGATGCTTTGGCGCAGCGCGCGTACATCGGTGCCGGGCGCGGTGATGTCCTGGCCCCGGAAGCGGATCAGGCCGCTGCTTGGTTCGACCAGCCGGTTGAGACAGCGCAATAGCGTGGATTTGCCGCAGCCCGAAGGCCCCATCACGACTTTGATTTCGCCTGCGTAGAGGTCCAAGTCGACGCCGTTGAGCACCGTGTGCTCGCCGAAGCGGGTCACCAGCTGGCGAATCTCGATGAGCGGTGAGGCGTTCATGCCGGACGCATGCCGGGAATCTCGTAACGGCGTTCCAGCCAGCGAATGAACACCATTAGCAGGCGGAAGATGGCGAAGTACACCAGACCGACGGCGAGATAAATCTCGATGCCACGATGGGTGGTGGCGACCAGCGACATGGCTTCCTTGGTCACTTCGGGCAGGCCCACGGTATAGGCGAAGGGCGAATATTTGAGCACCGTCGTGAACTCGTTGACCATGCCCGGCACGGCGAAGCGCAGCATTTGCGGCAGTTCGATAAAGCGGAAAATCTGGCCGCGGGTCATGCCGCTGGCGCGGGCGGCGAGGATTTCGCCGGCATCGACGCTGGCCAGCGCGCCGCGAAAGACTTCCGCCAGGTACGCGCCCGCGATGAGGCCGAGGCTCAACATCATGGCGAGCAGCGGCGCCGCCGTGAGCCCTAGACCCGGCAACCCAAAGTACACCACGAACAGCAGCACCAGCACCGGGACACCGCGAAAAACATAGGTGTAGACATCCAGCAGCAGCGTGCTGGCGGCGCCGCCCAGTTGCCGTCCGCCCGCGATGAGCAGCCCGCTCAACAAGCCGGTGACGCTGCACGCGAGCGTCACCAGCAGGGTGTAACCCACGCCATGCGCCAGCTGGCGCAGGATGTCGAGGAAGCTCACGCGACGCGCACTCGCCGGCTTACTTCATCCACTTGTCGAGAATGGCCTTGATCTGTTCCGGGCCGAGTTCGGCCAGATATTTATTGAAGTCGTCCCGTCGCGCGCTGCCCTTGGCAAAGGCAAAGCCCAGTTGGTCGAGGCCCTTGAACACATGGCTGCTCGCCAGCGGCATTTTTTCCTTGTTCACGAAATTGGCCAGCACGGGCTCTTCGATAAACGCGAGATCGAGATTGCCGTTCTGCAGGTCGGCGACGACTTCGTTGTACGAGGGATAGAGCTTGACCTGCGCCAGCGTGTAGTAGCCCTTGGGTTCAAACTCGTTTTTGATGAGGTCGTTGTAGGCCATGCCGCGCGGATAGCCCAGCGAATACTGCTTCAGCACGGCGAGGTCGGTGATTTGCAGGTTTTTGCTTTGCAGGGCCACGAGGTGCCAGGCGTTGTCGTAGTAGGGCGTGGAGAAATCCATCGCCTGCTTGCGCTTGTCGGTGATCGAGATCCCGGAGAACGCAACGTCCGCCTTGCCCTGAACCACAGCGTCCAGCATGCCCTGCCAGTCGTAGCTGGCGAGCTGCAGTCGGCAGCCACGAGCCTTGCAGTAGCCCTCGAAAATCTCCAGGTCCATGCCGACGGTCTTGCCGTCCTGTTCGTTGGCGACGATCGCGCGGAATTGATTGCTCACGGTGCTCTCCTCATCACGGGTTAAAAAAACGCTGCCGCATTCTAAGCGCATGCGCACCCGGCCTGCTGCTTATAATCAGACCATGAATAACACCATGCGCTGGGACGCCGCCCGCTACGTCAATGAGGCCAGTTTTGTGCCGGAGATGGCCGCGTCGCTGGTCGAGGTGCTGGCGCCGCAGGCGGGTGAATCGGTGCTCGATCTGGGCTGTGGCGACGGTGCGCTGACCGCGCGCCTCGCCGCCGCCGGCGCGACCGTGCTGGGGGTCGACAGCAGCGCCGAGCAATTAGCGCTTGCGCACGCGCGCGGGCTTTCCGTCGAACGACAGGATGCGCATGCCCTGCCCTATACCGCGCGCTTCAACGCGGTGTTCAGCA
>JAURHQ010000214.1 GCA_030833185.1 Gammaproteobacteria bacterium
CGGGCGGCGGTGCCTTCCTGAAAGAAGAACGCGTTCGTCGCAAACTGCACCACGCCGTTGCGCAGCCGGTAGCGCAGCGTCAGCTCATCCGCCGCCGGACGCATCGGCTCATCCCGCGCCACCCGGCGGCGAAACTGCGCCACCTCGTGCGCGTCCGGCGTGACCAGCACATAGCCGTCAGCGGGGGTGGATGCGTCCAGTTCGCCAAACGCCGTCGCCACCAGTTGATAGCGCAGCGCCATGTAATCGCCCTGCATCAGCGAGCGCGGGTCGACCGGCGCGAGTTCCAGCAGCACCACTCGCCCCTCGTGCAGCAAACGCTCGCGCTGGACGATGGTCCAGTTGATCGCCAAGAGGATCAGCAAACCGGCGGCGACCGCCACCCCCTTACGCATGCGTGTCGACCTCCGACGGCGGCGGGCCCAGCAGCACGCGCAGGCCCGTCCGCGCGAGCAGGAGGGCGCCGCCAGCGACGGCCAGCCACAGCGACTTCTCGAGCAGGGTCAGGCTGAGCGCGTAGTAAAACCAGCTCACACACGCCCCCAGCGAGAGGAGGCCTAGCGCCAGCAGCAGTCGATTGCCGTGCGCAAACCCGAGCACCACGAGCAACAGGCTGCTCGCGATACCGGCAGCCTTCAGGTCCAGCATGCCGCACAGCACGGCAGCGAGCCCGGCCAAGCCCATCGTGCGCGCGCCGGCGGCAAGGCCCTGCCGGCGGCACAAGGTGAGGACGGCTGCGAGCAGCACCGCGCCCACCAGCACACTCGCCAGCCACGGCGCCCGGAAATCGAGGCCATTAAGCGTAAAGCCGAGGTCGCCGGGCGCAGCCGGCGGGGGCATGTTTTGACGCACCGCCAGCGCCAGCCCCGGCAGACTGCTCGCGACGCCAAAGCCGATCGCCCGCAGGGCCTCGGCACGCTCGGACCAACGAAACTCGTTCAGCCAGACGACCGCGGTGAGGCCCGCAGCGCCGCCCAGCACCAGCGTGCCGAGACCTTGGTCGTCGGCGGCCAGCGCCAGTAATCCCACGGCGAACTGCGCGCTCACGAAGCGATTGATCGAATTAGGCAGCGCCACCGTGAGCAGCGCCTCAATCAGCGCCATCCACAGCGAGGCGGTTGTACCTGGCAGCGCGTCCCCGTTGTCGAAAGAGCCGAACAGGGCCCAGGCCATCAGCCCTTGCCCCACAAAGCTGGCCGCGAGCCCGAGCTGCGCGTGCCAGTGACTGGTGCGCCCGCGCTGAAACATCGCATAGGCCAGCGCACAGGCCACCATGCCGGTGCCGAGTAGACCCTCACGCGACTTCAGCAACACAAAAGTCAGACTGACCAAAAAGCCCATCAGCGTGATGGCCGCCAACCAGGCGGCGGCGCCCAGCATCAGGCGCACATACCAGCGCCGCCCCGCTTCTGGCACGGGCTGCTCACCCTCGACCAGGCCGGCCGCGGCAAGACGGGCCCACAGCGCAGCCGGAGGCGGCGTCATGGCGCGGCCTCGTGGGCGACGCGCTGCAGCCAACGCGCGGCAAGCGTTGAGCTGGCGAGGAAGCTTGCTGAGACCAGTAGAATCCGCGGGTCGCTGAAGCTCTCGACCAGCTGGCGACCCAGCCAGGTGTTGACCACCACGACCACCGACAGCGCAGCCATGGCAAGCATGAACAGATCGCGCTGTCGTCGGCGATACACCGCGTAGACGAGGGCGAGACAGCCCGCCCAGCCCAGCGCTTCGGTCAGGCTCTCGCGACCGGCATCAATTGCCGCCCACAGGCCGAGCACCGTCGCGGTCGCCATCACCGCAGCACCAATCAGCTGCAAGGGCCAGCGGGGCTTTAGCCAGTCGCCGCCGCGCAGTCGTGCGAGTTCCCACACGGCGAGCGCCATGCCGTTCAAGCCAAGCAGGACCCAGCACGGCGCCATCGGGCCAAACAAGGCGCCCAATAGCGGGAAGCCGAGGAAAGTCTGGTAATACAGCAGCACCGAGAGATTCAGCAGACCCAGCGCCAGCAGCCACTGCGCGGCGAGCCGGGACAGGAGCGTCCACGGCAGAATGCACAACGCCCACACCGCGAAAAGCTCCCACGGGTCCGCGCCCGTTTGATAGGTCTGCCCGACCAGCGCCAGCAGGGCGCCGGTAAAGAGTGAGGCGGCGAACAGCAGGGCCTTGCCCGCCGGCGCATCGACACCGCGCCACAGCACGCCGCCGAGCGCCAGCACTATCGCGCCTTCGGCCAGCGCGAACTTGAGATAACGCCCCATTGCATCCCAGTTGTAGGCGAGGAAAAAGACCAGCGCGGCGCCCAGCAGCGCAGCGCCCAGCCACAGCAGCAGGCTGTCCACAAACCGTCGCCAGCGCGCGTGGTCGGGGACCACGCCGCCGAGGTGCATCGCGGCCTCAAGCTTCGCAGGCGACAGCGCGCCGCGTGCGGCCCATTCAAGCAGAAGGTTGCGAGCGTCCGACATCCATAAGCTCCTTGCTGGGCAGCGGGCCCCGAAAGCCCCGGGCACAGTAACGACAATCCCGCTTGCCGCTCAAGCGCGGCGGCGCGCGCGTGCGACACTCTGTTCAGCCTTACTCGATTGTTTGCCGCAGGAGGACCCCATGAGTCTTGAGGACCAGCGCCGCGGGTTTGCCGCGCGCATCCGCCGTCGCGAGTTCTGTCTCGCGCCCGGCGTATTCGACATGATCTCGCTGCGGGTAGCCGACCGGCGTAAGCCCGACGCGGTCTACATGACCGGCTACGGCACCATTGCCTCCGCGCTGGGCTTGCCCGATGCCGGTCTGGCGAGCTTCAGCGATCTCTGTGAGCGCGCGCGCCTGATGGCCGGCGCCGCCGCCGCGCCCCTCATCGCCGACGCCGACACCGGTTTTGGCGGCCTGCTGAACGTCGCCCACACCGTGCGCGGTTACGAGGCTGCCGGCGTTGCGGCCATCCAGATCGAGGACCAGGAATTCCCCAAGAAATGCGGCCACACACCGGGCCGCAAAGTGGTGGCGGCCGCAGAGATGGTGCGCAAGATTGAGGTGGCCTGCGCGGCCCGCAGTAGCGCCGATTTTCTGGTGATTGCGCGGACCGACGCCCGCACCGCGCTGGGTCTGGATGAGGCCATTCGCCGCGCGCAGGCCTATCGCGCAGCGGGCGCCGACGTGATTTTTGTCGAGGCGCCGGAGTCAGAGGCCGAGTTCGCCGCGATTGCGGACGCCATCGACGCCCCCCTGCTCGCCAATATGGTGGAAGGCGGCCGCTCGCCGCTGTTGCCGGCTGCCCGCCTGCGCGAACTCGGCTACACTATCGCCATTTACCCGGGCAGCGGCTTTCTTGCCGCCACCGCGGCGCTTGAGGCGACCTATCAGCACCTGCTGGCCAGCGGTTCAACGCTGGGCAGCGCCACGCCGCTTTACCCAATCGCCGAGATGCACCGGCTGATGGGCTTTGATGCCGTCTGGGATTTTGATCGGCACTGGGCGGAGGAAGCGTCATGACCCAGACCGCGCTGAGCGAATGGCGGCGGCAACACGTGCCGCTCTACAACCGCAACCGGATGAAGCTGGGCGTGTTTGGTATGAACGTCAGCGGCGGCGGCACGATTTCCCGTGCGCCGACCAGTTTCGAAGCGAGCTTCGAGCACAATCTGGCCATCGCGCAGCACGCAGAAGACGCCGGCTTCGAGTTTCTGGTGCCCTTCGGTCGCTGGAAAAGTTTCGGCGGCGAGACCGCCTATAACGGCCACTGCATGGAGGTTTATACCTGGGCCGCCGCGCTGGCCGCGCGCACCGAGCGCATCATGCTGTTCGCCACCTCCCACGTCGGCACCGTGCACCCGCTGTTCGCCGCCAAGCAGGGCGCCACGATTGACCACATCTCGCGGGGTCGCTGGGGACTAAACGTGGTCTGCGGCTGGTATACGCCGGAGATGGAGATGTTCGGCGCCACCCAGTTACCGCACGACGAGCGCTACGCGCGCGCCGGCGAGTGGGTGGAGGTCATCAAGCGGCTGTGGCAGGACAACCACTTCGACCACCACGGCCAGTACTTCGACGTGAAGGACGCCTACCTCGAACCCAAGCCGGTGCAGCAACCGCATCCGGTGATTGTGAACGCCGGCGTCTCCGAAGCCGGGCGCGAGTTTTCAGCCCGTCATGTCGACTTCAACTTCATCACCATGGATTCGCTGGACACTGCCGCGACGCTGGCGGCGGATGTGCGCGGCAGGGCGCGCGCCTACGGGCGCGACATCGGCGTGCTGGGCAACGGCTTCTGTCTGGTCCGCGACACCGAGGCCGAAGCCAGGGCCGCGCTGGAGGCAATTGTCGCCGCCGGCGACTGGGGCGCCGCACACAACATCATGCGGGTACTGGGTATCGAGAGCGATTCTTTCAATGCGCAAATCGAGCAGTTCGCCCGCCGCTTCGTGGTGGGCTGGGGCGGGTATCTCATATGCGGCACGCCGGAGCAGGTCGTCGACCAGTTCATCGGGCTGGCACGGGCCGGCGTGGAAGGGATGGCGCTGATTTGGCAGGACTACGCGGTGGAGATCCCCTATTTCAAGGATCGCGTGCTGCCCTTGATGCGGCAGGCCGGACTGCGCGTTTAAGCGCCAACCCGGCAGCCGTCCGGCGCGCCTTGCGGACGCGCCGGTTTCCGCATTAACCCACCGGCACCAGCACAACCACCGGAATTTCGCGGTCGGTCTTGGCCTGATAGGCGGTGAACGGCGGGTACATCGCCGCCATCTGGTCCCAGACAGCCTGGCGCTCGGCGCCGGTCGCAATGCGCATGCGCGCCTTGAACACATCCGCCGCCACCTGCACCGTGCATTCCGGCTGCTTCATCAGGTTGTGGAACCAGCCCGGGTGCTTCGGGTCGCCGCCCTTGGAGGCAATGATGGCGTAGCCACCCTCGACCTTGCCGTACAGCAACGGCATCACCGAATCCTGACCGGACTTGGCGCCAACCGTGGTCAGCAGCAGCGTCGGCAACGGGCCCGGGCCACCGGCAAAGGTCGAATCCCACAGATGCCCCGCGACGGGGTCTTTCAAATACAGTTCGCGATGATGGGCAATCCAGCCCGACTGGCTGGCTTCTTTAATCGTGTCACTCATGGCGCAGGGCCTCCTGTTCGTTAGCGCACGGCCGGCGGCCGCAACAGCGTGCATTGTCGTCCTTGGGGCAGGATTGGGGAACCTTGCGATGGCGGCCGCGATGAACTGGGCGAATGTGCCGGGGTATGGCGGTGCTGATGACAATCCTTCGCCCGGGGTCTCAACGCAACGTAGGGACGCCATCCAAAAAAACCGGCTTGAAGCCGGTTTGTTTTTGGCGCCGTCGCCGAGTTGCCGCTGGCGTCG
>JAURHQ010000215.1 GCA_030833185.1 Gammaproteobacteria bacterium
AAGCCGGCGTTTCGACCGCCTACGTTGACGCCAACACTCCGCGCGAGGAACGCGAGATGATCGGCAAGCGACTGGCGGCCGGTGACGTTAAAATGGTTTGCAACATTGGGTGCCTGACTACCGGGATCGATTGGGATGTGCGCTGCCTGATCCTCGCCCGCCCGACCAAATCCGACATGTTGTTTGTGCAGATCATCGGCCGCGCGCTGCGCACCGCAGATGGCAAGAACCATGCAATCATCCTCGACCATTCCGACACCCATCTGCGGCTCGGAATGGTCACTGACATCGATTACGACGGCCTCGACGACGGCCGGCCGCAGTCCGCGGCAGATCGCAAGGCGAAGGAACGCAAGCTCGCCCAACCGCGTGAGTGCACGAAATGCGCGGCGCTGATCCCGGCGCTGATGCGGGAGTGCCCATGCTGCGGAACGATGGCCCCGCCGAGGACCGGCGTGACGGTGGGCGACGGCGACCTCGAAGAAATCGGCGGCTTTGGTCCCCGATCGAGCGTGATCGACACGCTGCGCAAAATCGGCAAGCAGCGGCTCTACAGCGAGCTTGTCGGGATCTGTGAGGAGCGCGGTAAAAAACCAGGTTACGCCGATCACACCTACCGCGAAATTTTCGGCGTCTGGCCGCGCGGGTTGTTCAAGGGGAGCATTCCACCGGGGCCGATGATCAGCGCCTATGTCAGGCACAAGAACATCCGGTTCGCCAAGTCGAGAAAGACGGAGTCGGCACATGCATTTTGAGAAAATCCAGGACCGCGCTATTGGGCGCTGGCGCAACCTTCTCCCGGCGATCGGCATCCACGAGCAGTTCCTGTCACGCAAGCACGGACCTTGCCCGATGTGCGGCGGATCCGATCGCTTCAGGTGGGACGACAAGGCGGGCAGCGGGTCGTTTTATTGTAACCAATGCGGGCCGGGTTCCGGCGTGGACCTCGTAATGAAATTTAAGGGCATGAGTTTCATCGAGGCCAAGCGGCTGATTGAAGAACACCTGCCATCGGCGGTGGTCGTGGTTCCCAAGGCCAAGCGATCGTCGGACAACATCGACCGCCTCGAAAGCGTGTGGCGTGCAGCTCTGCCGCTCAAGGGCGACGACCCTGCCTCGTGGTATCTCAATCGGCGCGGGCTGTCGTTTGAGGGCGTGGCCTCTCTGCGCTATATAAGTAGGTTCCCGTACTTCCACGACGACAAATCGCGTACGGAACACCCGGTCATGCTGGCGTTGTTCGTCGGTCCCGATCGCGCCAAGCATACGATCCAATACACCTACCTCGATCTCAGTGGGCGCAAGGCCGAAGTGCCCAGGCCGCGCAAGCTCGCGCCCGCACAGATCCCGCACGGTGGCGCAGTTCGTCTCGCCCCGTCTGCCGACACGATGGGCATAGCCGAAGGCGTCGAAACTGCGATGGCGGCATCGAAACTGTTCGACGTGCCGGTCTGGTCGGCTCTGTCGGCCGGCGGCATGCTCAAGTGGCAACCGCCCGTCACCGCCCGCAACATCATCGTGTTCGGCGACAACGACGCGAACGCTACGGGGCAGGCGGCGGCGTGGTCACTGGCGCACCGTCTCAACATCGAAGGGCTACGCGCTGAGGTTCGCATTCCGGAGCTGGAAGGCGATTGGAACGACGTTCTGGGGGAGACGGCCAAGTGACGAACAACGATCCGTATATCGATTTCATCGCTCGCAAGATGGTTCAGCCCCGGCCGGCCGGACTGCGCAAGATTCCAAAACTCCCCGATGCGTTGAAGCCGTTCCAGGCCGACATCGTGGCATGGGCACTGACGATGGGGCGGGCTGCGATTTTCGCCGGCACTGGGCTCGGCAAGAGCCTTATGCAGCTTACGTGGTCCGATATCGTCGCCAAGCACGAGAACGGCCGAGTGTTGATCCTCACACCGTTGGCAGTGGCCCAACAGACAGTAGGCGAGGCGAAGAAGTTCGACATCGACGGTGTGGCCTATGCCCGCGACCAGTCGGAAGTCAGAACGCGCATCGTGGTGACAAACTATGATCGCGTCGAGAAGTTCGACATGGGCGAGTTCTGCGCAATCGTTCTCGACGAAAGTTCGATCATCAAGGCGCACGACAGCAAGACCAGGGCCATCCTAACCGAGATGTGCCGCGACGTGCCCTACCGGCTTTGCTGCACGGCGACACCTGCACCGAACGACTACGTGGAGCTTGGCAACCATGCGGAGTTTCTTGGCGTGCTCAGTGCCAAAGAAATGCTGGCTACGTGGTTCGTGCACGACGGTTCAGGCAAAGCCACGAACATGCACAACCACGGATCGAAGCCGATCGCGGACTGGCGATTGAAGGGCCACGCCGAGACGGATTTCTGGCGCTGGATATCGACGTGGGCCGTGGTGATCCGTCATCCCAGAGACATAGGATACAACGACACGGGATACGATCTGCCTCCGCTTTACAAGCATCAGATCACGGTGCCCGTCGAGTACAAGCACTCACTCGACACTGGGCTGTTGTTCCCGATGGAAGCGACGACGTTGCAAGAACAGCGCGCGACGGCACGCGACAGCATATCGGCACGAGTGCAAGCCGCAGTCGACCTGATCGACAAAGCCCCGAACGAGTCATGGCTCGTTTGGTGCAATCTCAACGACGAGGCCAAGGCGCTATCATCTGCGATCACTGGGGCCGTCGAAGTGAGCGGGTCGGATGATGCCGACGTGAAGGCCGAACGGCTGCTCGGGTTTGCAAAAGGCGGCGTCAAGATACTCGTGAGCAAACCGCAGATCGCAGGCTGGGGGCTCAACTTCCAGATCGCAAATCGGATGATATTCGTCGGGCTCAACAATTCATTCGAGCAGCAATACCAAGCCATCCGTCGATGTTGGCGGTTCGGACAGACCAAGCCCGTGCACGTCTACTGCATCGCAGCCGAGACCGAGGGTGCTGTCGTTTCAAACCTCGACGCAAAGGAGAAATCTGCCGACTACATGCTCCAACGAATGGCAGAGCACATGAAAGACCTGACCAAACGAGCACTTAAAGGCAAAGCGAAGATCGAGATGGTGGAACACAGAAAGTCGATGGAATTGCCAGCCTGGCTTTAAGTACGCGCCGCAACAGGCGATGAGCAGGGCTCACGTCATGGAGATCAGAATGACCAAAGTAAACGATCAATTCTTGGGGAAGAACTTCACGATATGGAATGCGGATTGCGTGCAAGTGGCACGAGGACTGCCCGACGCGACAGTCGGCATGACGGTATACTCCCCACCATTTGAAAGCCTTTACACATTTTCAGACGATCCGCGCGACATGAGCAACTGCCGCGACAAGACGACTTTCTGGGATCATTACAAGTTTTTGATCGGGGAAGTTCTGCGGGCGACGAAGCCCGGTCGGCTGTGCGCGGTGCATTGTATGCAGCTTCCGACCAGCAAGACGCGAGACGGGTTCATCGGCATCCGTGATTTCCGAGGCGAGATCGTCCGCGCGCATCAAGATGCAGGATGGTATTTTCACTCGGAAGTCATGATCCGCAAAGATCCCGTTGTCGCGATGCAGCGGTCCAAGTCGATTGGCCTACTGCATAAGCAAGTATGCAAGGACTCGACGATCAGCCGCATGGCGCTGGCTGATTACGTGGTCGTGTTTCGCAAGCCGGGGGACAACCCAGAGCCAGTATCCGGACCGTTCGATGCCTACTACGGCGACGAGACAACCCCGGACGGCGCACTCAAGAGTGCCAGCGCATTCCGAGGTGTGTCGCACGATCGGCCCGGTGATCCTTGGTATTCTGTCGCGGTATGGCAGCGCTACGCCGAAAGCGTCTGGTTGGACATTACGCAAGGCGACGTACTTAGCCGCAAGGATGCCCGCGACGAGCCAGACGAGGCCCACATCAGCCCGCTACAACTCACGGTCATTCGGCGGTGCCTCGATCTGTGGAGCAATCCGGGTGACGTGGTGTTCTCGCCGTTTGCAGGCATAGGCAGCGAGCTTTACGTTGCGCTGCAAATGGGACGCAAGGCGATCGGCGCGGAACTGAAACCGAGCTATTTCAGACAAGCCGTCAAAAACCTCTCGTCAGTCGAGAACGAATGCGTCGCGCAAGATTTATTCGCAGCAGAATGAGGTGCCAGCATGAACCCCCACAAGACCTGCATGGTCGCAGCGCTCTTTGTCGAGGTTGGCGGCTGCTACGACGGCCAAGCCGGTATCGAGGCGTGGACGATCAATGATGACGCCAGACGCTATCAGGGGCCGCATCCTGTCGTTGCCCATCCGCCCTGTCAGCGCTGGGGGCGCATGGCTCATGGCGGGCCAAGTGCACCCGGCACAAAGATAATCGGTGACGACGATGGGTGCTTTGCTGCGGCACTGGCTGCGGTACGCACCTGGGGTGGCGTCCTCGAACATCCGTGCGACAGCAAGGCGTGGGGTCATTTCGGCATAGACAAGCCCAAGCGGCACGCCGGGTGGATGCGCGCAGACAACCACGGCGGCTGGACCTGCTACGTCGAGCAGGGGCACTACGGCCACATGAGCCGAAAGGTGACTTGGCTCTATGCGTGCCATGTCGATATGCCAGAATTGATTTGGTCGAAGGGCGAGCAGCGGCTCCATCCTGTAGCCCTTGCGCGTTACGGTTACGAGAAGGCCCGCCGCATCGGCATGACGGCCATGGTCGGCGGCAAGGACAAAACGAAGATCCGGAACGCTACGCCGGTCGGCTTTCGAGACGTGCTGATTTCGATGGCGATGTCAGCCCAGATGAAGCGGGAGGCAGCATGAACCCCCACCGCGGCGGCATGGATTATTTACTCGGCATTGAAAACAGAGACTCAAACGACATTGACAACGCTATATTGCTCACGATCGCGCTTAAGGCTCTGCAACAATCCAACCCGATAAACGGTCGCGCTGCTGAGCTTAGGCGGATTGCACGTGCTGAAATCACTGCGAAGCTACGGAGGGTAGCCTGATGGGACAGACCGAAGCCCTGCTCTACCAGCTTATAGAGGACGCGATGGCCAAGAAACCGACGAAGGTGTTGAAGGGAATTCCGATCGGCGGCTCATTTGAGGCGATAGCCGGCCAGATGGGCAAGATGCTGGTCAAACCAAAGCGCAAGCCCCCAGGCCAGACACTCAATCAGCAGTACGCCAGCCGCAACAAGAAGAGATGGCAAGCCGCCAAGTGATTGCCTACCGCGTGCGGATCTTAGATGAGGTGTAGTCTATGGGGCTTCGAGAAGCCATTCTTGCATTGTTGCCAGCCAACCCAGCGGCGACAAAGAGTCCGGGTACGGCGCAAGTCATTCGTCCGGCGTTGGAGCAAAGCATTA
>JAURHQ010000216.1 GCA_030833185.1 Gammaproteobacteria bacterium
CCTTGACCCGGGAGCCGGTCGATGAGGCCAGTCTGGTGGCGAAATTAGGGCTTTATTTGGACCACAAGCACACCTTGCCCGGCGGCTGAGGCCGGGTGCCAAGGGGCTGGCCGGCAAATTTGCGCCCGCGCACGGCAGTGCGATTATCCGAAACAATGGCGTGTTCTCATGGGCTATAGTCGACCCAGCGGGCGGTAGGCCCGGCCTTAAAAACGCTCTATTGATTGCCAGATCGGGGCTCAACTGTCCGCGGTCTGGTCCAAGGAAACGGACCCATCATGCATGTCATACCGCTTGTGCTAGCCGGAGGAGGGGGCACGCGACTGTGGCCGCTGTCCCGTAGTCACTATCCGAAGCAGTTTCTGTCGCTGACGGCGGGGCCCACCCTGCTACAGAACACCGTGTTGCGCGTTCTGGGCGCGGAACTCGCACTGCCCGGATTGACCGCCCCGTTTGTGGTGTGCAACGAGGAACACCGCTTTTTGGTGGGTGAGCAGGCGCGTCAGGCCGGCCATCCCTTCGACACCATCCTGCTCGAACCTACCGGCAGAAACACCGCTCCTGCGCTCACCGTTGCCGCGCTGTGCGCGATGCAGGGCGGCGCCGACCCCTTGCTCCTCACCATGCCGGCTGATCAACTCATTCAGGACGAGTTGGCCTTTCGCCGTGCGGTGTTGGTGGGCCTGCCGCAGGCGGCGGCAGGGAAGTTGGTGACCTTCGGTGTGCTGCCGACCAGCCCCGAGACCGGGTACGGCTACATCCAGCTGGGTGATGCGCTGGGCGCCGAGGACGACGGCGCGTTTTCGATTGCCGGGTTCCGCGAAAAGCCGGGCAGGGCGCAGGCCGAGGCGTTTTTGGCCACCGGCGACTATCGCTGGAACGCGGGCATTTTTCTGCTGCGCGCCAGCGTGTGGCTCGCTGCAATCGAGCGCTACCGCCCGGATATCCTGGCGGCTTGCCGTCTGGCAGCGGAGGGGGGAAGCCGGGATGGCGAGTTTTTCCGCTTGGAACGTGCGGCCTTCGCGGCCTGTCCGGCGGAGTCGATCGACTATGCCGTGATGGAACAGTTGGCGCGCGACCAGCCCGCGCTGGCGGTCGTGGTCTCGCTAGACGCCGGTTGGTCAGACGTCGGCGCTTGGTCGAGCCTGTGGGAAGTCTCGCCGAAGGATGCTGCGGGTAATGTTGCCCGCGGTGATGTGCACTTGCTGGACTGCCATGACAACCTCGTTTTTGCGGAAAGCCGCTTGGTGACCGCGGTAGGTTGCGACAACCTGGTGGTCGTGGAGACGCCCGACGCCGTGCTGGTGATGCCCCGGGAGCGCGCGCAGGACGTCAAGGCAGTCGTCGACTGGCTCGCGGGCGCCGGGCGCAATGAGCGCTTGAGTCACCGCCGGGTCTATCGGCCTTGGGGCAGCTATGAAGGGGTGGACGCCGGCGATCGTTTTCAGGTGAAGCGGATTGTGGTCAAGCCGGGCGCGGCATTGTCGCTACAAATGCATCACCACCGGGCCGAGCACTGGATTGTGGTCAAGGGGACGGCACGGGTGACGCGCGGCGAGGAGGTCTTTCTGCTGAGCGAGAACCAGAGCACGTTCATCCCGCTAGGCGCCACCCATCGACTGGAAAACCCGGGCACCATTCCGCTCGAGATGGTTGAAGTGCAGTCCGGCGCGTATCTGGGTGAAGACGATATCGTGCGCTTCGAGGATCGCTACCAGCGCCAGTGAGCGTTTAAATGGGTCGGACAGGCATGCCCGGCCCGATGAATCAAGAATATGGAGATTAACGTGAGTTTTTTCAGCCCCGCGCGCACCCTCAAACTACTGACCTGTTGCCTTGGACTCACGCTGGCGAGCGTCGCGCACTCGGCGGACTATCTGCTACGCCCGGGCGACGTGCTGCAGGTCTCGGTCTGGCATGAGGCCGAACTGAATGCGGAAGTGCTGGTCCGTCCTGACGGCAAATTCAGCTTTCCGCTGGCGGGCGAAATTACCGCCGCCGGCCGCAGCCCAGCGCAGGTGCGCGAGGAACTGGTGAAGAAAATCGACGAGTTCATTCCCGATGCGGTGGCCACCGTGATGGTGAAGGAAATCGCCGGCAACAAGGCCTTCGTGGTCGGCAAGGTCACCCGACCTGGGCCAATTCCGATGACCGAAGACACCAACGTCATGCAGGCCTTGTCGATGGCCGGCGGCACGGCCCAGTTTGCGGGCTTGAAAGACATCGTCATCCTGCGCGGACAGGCCGGAACCCAGACCGCCATCCCCTTCAACTACGATGAGGTGGAGCAGGGCAAGGCGCTGGAGCAAAACATCGTGCTGCAGCCAGGAGATGTGGTGGTGGTGCCGTAGCAAGGCATCGGAGCTGCCGCGGTGTCAGTCAGGACGAATTATGGCGCGGTGCTGGCGACCGCCAGCCTGTGTGCCAGCGCCCAGATTCCGGCGCTGGAACTGAGCGTCAGTCCCGAATTCAATCTGGGGAGTCGGGCCACCGACAACGTTTTGTTCTCCGCCAACGATGTGCAGGATGCGCTGGGTTTTGACACCGGCGGGCGGCTTATTCTGCTGGCCGAGACGCCCACCCTGCGCAGCAATGTCACGCCGGATTTCAATTTTCGACGCTTCGCCGTGGGCGATAACCTGGACGCGGACGAATATGGCATTCGCAGCCAGCACCAGTGGAAAGCCAACGATCGGCTCACGGCCGCGCTGCAGGCCGATTACTACCAGGACTCCACGCTATCCACCGAATTGACCGACGCCGGCCGCCAGAACAACGTCAGCGATCGCGAAACGGTGAACCTGCAACCCAGCCTCGTGCTGGCGCTAGACGCCCTTACCCAGCTCACTGCGAGCTACGCGTACACCGACATCACGACCGACGCCACCGCGAATGCAGGGCTGGTGGACTACAGCTATCAGATGGCAACGCTGGGCGCGAGCCGGATTGTCTCTGACGACTGGCAGGTGTTTGCGACCGGGTTTATCAGCTGGTTTGATGTGCCTTCGCAGCGCAGTTTCACCACCACTTACGGCGTCCAGACCGGGGCAACCTGGGCAGTCGATGAAGCCACCCGCATCAGCACGTCGATTGGTTACCTGACCAGTGACATCGACTACGTCGATCTGGTGCCCGTGCTGGTATTCGACCCCGCTCCCCGTATTTTGCTACTGACGTTTGATGGGCAGGCCAGCACCGACGGCCCGATCGCGAGCGTTAGCGTTGAACGCCAATTCGAGCACCTGCGTGTGAGCGGCAAGTATGCGCGTCAGGTCAGTCCCACCTTGCGCGGTGCGCAGTCGCTGGAAGACGCGATGGATGTGCGCCTCGATTACGACTGGTCACCCGAGGTTGCGCTGTTTGCCTACGGCCAGTACGCCATGCGCAGCGCGCAGGCTGACGTGAATCAGGCTGCAAGCGAAGACCTGAATCGGGACCAGTTCAACGCAAGCGGCGGCATAGTCTGGCGCGCCACCCGCTTAACGACCATTCGGGCCGAATATCGGTATGCCACCTCGGAAAGCAATCTCGCGCAGTCCGTCGCGAATGTGCACAGCCTGTTCGTGACTGTGAATTATCGTTTCGACCCGTTCTTCATCGGCTTCTGGTAACACTTGGCTGACAGCATGCCCGGCCTGCATCACGGAAAAAGGTAATGGAAGAGACCGTCCTCCCTAGCATCGACTACCGGGAAATCGCGCGCCGCCGCGCCGTCCCCGCTTTGATTGTCGCCTTGTCACTGCTGCTCCTGGCGCTGGGTCTGGCACTGGGACTGCCGGCGGTCTACAAGTCGCGTGCGGTGGTGCTGATCGAGGCGCAGGAAATTCCGCAGGACATGGTGCGTTCGATGGTGACCAGTTTTGCCGACCAGCGGCTGCAGGTCATCAGCCAGCGCGTGCTTACCAGCACCAACCTGAACGCCATCATCCAGCGTTTTGATCTCTATCCCGCGGAGCGCAAACGGCAACCGCTGGAAGTGGTGCAGGAACAGATGCGCAAGGACATTAGCGTCGCGCCTATTAGCGCCGACGTGGTTGACCCCAAGCAGGGTCGGGCGGTGCAGGCGACGATTGCCTTTGAACTGGCCTATGAGAACAAGTCCCCCGAATTGGCCCAGCGCGTGGCGAACGAAATTGTCAGCCTGTTGCTCAATGAGAACCTCAAACAGCGCAGCGAAACCTCCGCCGATACGCTGGGATTCCTGAGCGCCGAAGCGGAGAAACTGGGCACCGAAGTGGCAAGCCTCGAGCAAAAGCTCGCGAGTTTCAAAACCAGCAACGCCAGCAGCCTGCCTGAACTGAGCAGCCTCAACATCGAATTGATGAACCGCACGGAAAGCGAAGTGTCGGCCGTGGATGGCCAGTTACGTTCGCTGGACCAGCAGCGCGTTTATCTGGAAAGCGAACTGGCCCAGCAGAAGCCGGTGAATCAACTGATGTCCGAGACGGGCGAGCGGATTCTGGGGCCCTCGGACCGGCTGAAGATTCTGGAAAGTGAATTTGTGCCGCTGGCCGCGCGCTACGGGAACAACCACCCGGACGTGGTGGCCAAACGTCGCGAAATCGATGCCTTGAAAGCACAGGTCGGGGTTGGCAACGCCGGCGCGGAGCTTGCCCTGCGGGTACAACGCGCGCAGGCCGACTACGCGATGCTGCTGAAAAAATATTCACCCGAGCATCCGGATGTGAAACGCCGCGGCCGGGAGCTCGACCAGTTGCAGGCGGAACTCGCGTCTGCCTCGCGGGCCATGCCCGCGAACCCGCCGGCCAACCTGCCGCCGGATAACCCGGCCTATATTCAGCTCAAGGCGCGGCTGGATGCCACACTGGGTGATATCGGGGCGCTTCAGGCCCAGCGTGCGACCTTGCGCGCCAAAATTGCCGATCTGGAATTGCGCGTGACGAAAGCGCCGGAAACCGAAAGGGAATACCGGGGGCTCACCCGCGACTACGAAATTGCGCAGCGGAAATACCAGGAGGTGCTGGCAAAACGGCAGGAAGCGGAGCTGGCTAATAATCTGGAGAGCAAGCAACGGGGCGAGCGTTTTTCGCTCATCGAGCCGCCCGTGATCCCCGAGCAGCCGTCTCGACCTAACCGACTCGCGATTGCCTTTTTGGGGCTCGTGCTGGCACTGGGCGGCGGGCTAGGCAGTGCCGCATTGCTGGAGGCGCTGGACACCCGAATCTATGGTCGGGGTGGGGTGGTGCGCCTGCTGGGCACGCCGCCGCTGGCGGTCATCCCGGTCCTGAAGAACGAACAGACGACAGGCGAGGGGCGCGGGCGCGTGTGGATGATCGTCGGCAGCGCCCTGCTGATTGTCGGCGTGT
>JAURHQ010000217.1 GCA_030833185.1 Gammaproteobacteria bacterium
TGATGTAGGGCGAAGACGGGGGACGGGGCGGACGCCAGCGGCTCATGGCGGGAGTATAGCCGCGAGCCTGTTCACCAAGCGTCATCGCGACTAACGCGCCGCGCCGGCCCGGGTGCTCGCTAGGGGCGCGGCGTTCCTCATTAGTGGAAATCGCGTGACGTGGTAGCAAGGGCGCCCAGCATCCGGCTGTGGTCCGTCAATTCCTCCGCCAGCAGATGCACCACCGGGCCTTCGCGCTGCACTTTGCCGTGGACACCCAGCAGGCGCGCGCCCAGCACTTCGCGCCGGTGGGACTCGACCAGACTCGACCAGACGATGAGATTGAGCATGCCGGTTTCGTCTTCCAGGGTAATGAAGACCACGCCGGTGGCGGTCCCCGGCCGCTGACGCATGGTGACGAGTCCAACGGTGTGCACGTACTCGCCGTGGCGGGCCTGCTGAACCTCAAAGGCGCTGAGGCAGGCCAGTTCTGCGAGCTGCGGGCGCAGCAGTTCCAGCGGATGACTGGCTAGCGAAAAACCGAGGCGGCCGTAGTCGGCGAGCAGATCTTCCCCGTCGGTCGGCTTGCGCAGCAGCGGGGTCGCCTCGTTGATGCGGATTTCCGGCAGCAGGGGCAAGGGCGGCTCTTCGCCCAGCGCCGCCCAGTGCGCGCGATGGCGATGGCCGACAAGTTCACGGAGCGCACCGGCCTCGGCCAGCAGGCGCAGTTCGCGTCGTGCAAGACCCGCACGGCGGGCAAGATCGGTCGGGTCGCGAAACGCGCCGGCGGCGCGGGCCGCCATCAAACGCTCGGCCGCGGTTCGGGACAGGCCTTTGACGAGGCGCAGGCCGAGTTGCACCGCCGGCTCCCCGTCGCGGGCGGTGGGGGTGAGCGTGCAGTCCCAGTCGCTGGCATTGACCGCTACCGGTAGCACCGCCACGCCGTGGCGGCGGGCGTCCTGCAGCAGCTGCGAAGGCGCATAGAAACCCATCGGCTGGCTGTTCAGCAGCGCGGCGACAAAGGCTGCCGGCTCATGGCATTTCAGCCAGGCCGAGACATAGGCCAGCAAGGCGAAGCTCGCGGCATGGGACTCGGGAAAGCCGTATTCGCCGAAGCCCTTGATCTGGTTGAACAGGCGCTCGGCGAAGTGCTCGTCGTAGCCCCGCGCGCACATCCCGGCCACCAATTTGTCGTGATAGTGCTGCAGGCCGCCGTGACGCTTCCAGGCCGCCATCGCCCGTCGCAGCTGGTCGGCTTCGCCGGGCGTGAAGCCGGCCGCCACCATGGCGAGCTTGATCACCTGCTCCTGAAACAGCGGCACCCCGAGGGTGCGTTCCAGCACGCCGCGAATCTCGGGACTGGGGTAGCTCACGGGCTCTTCGCCGTTCCGACGCCGCAGATAGGGATGGACCATCTCACCCTGAATGGGGCCGGGCCGGATAATTGCGACCTGGATCACCAGATCGTAGTAACGCGCCGGCCGCAGTCGCGGCAGCATCGCCATCTGCGCGCGGGATTCGATCTGGAACACGCCGATGGTGTCGGCGCGGGAAATCATGGCGTAGGTCGCGGGGTCTTCGGGTGGAATGGCGCTCATCGGCAGCCGTTGGCCGCGAAAGCCGCTGATTAAATCGAGCGCGCGACGGATGGCCGTCAGCATGCCCAGCGCGAGGCAATCGACTTTCAGCAGGCCGAGCGCTTCCAGATCGTCCTTGTCCCACTGGATGACGGTGCGCTCCGGCATGGCGGCGTTTTCAATGGGCACGAGTTCGTCCAACGGGCCGTCAGAAATGACAAAGCCGCCCACGTGCTGCGAGAGATGACGGGGAAAACCCAGCAGCGCTTCGACCAGCGCCAGCAGCTGTCGCAAGACGGGCAAGTCGGGGTCGAAGCCGGCCTCGCGCAGCCGCTCTGCCAGATCTGCGCCCTTGTCCCACCAGTAGAGATTGGCCGCCATGCGCTCGACCTGCGCGGTGGCCAGCCCCAGCGCCTTGCCCACGTCGCGTATGGCGCTGCGCGTGCGGTAGCAAATGACGGTGGCGGCCAGCGCCGCGCGCTGCCGGCCATATTTTCGATAGAGGTACTGAATGACTTCCTCGCGCCGCTCGTGCTCGAAGTCGACATCGATATCCGGCGGCTCGCCGCGCTCGCGCGAAATAAAACGCTCGAACAGCATGTCCATCCGCGAGGGATCGACTTCGGTAATACCGAGGCAATAGCACACCGCCGAATTGGCCGCCGAACCGCGGCCCTGACAGAGGATCCCGCGGCTGCGTGCAAAGCGGACCAGATCGTGAACGGTCAGAAAAAACGCCTCGTAGCCCAGCTCCGCAATAAGCGTAAGTTCGTGCTCGATTTGCGCCCGGACCTTGGCCGTCACGCCCTGCGGCCAGCGGTGGGTGATCCCGGCCTCGGTTAGCGCGCGCAGATGCTGGCTGGCGTTCAGACCGGCCGGCACCAGCTCACGCGGGTAGGCGTAGCGAAGCTCGGCCAGCGTGAACTGGCAGCGCTCCGCGAGGCGCACCGACTCGGCCAGCAGTGCGGGCGAATAAAGCCGGGCGAGTTGCGCGCGCGGCCGAAGGTGGCGCTCGCGATTGCCCGGCAGGGCAAAGCCGGCTGCCGCCAGCGGGCAGCGCAGGCGAATCGCCTGCAGCACATCGGCCAGCGGCGCGCGCGAGGGCTCGTGCATCCGGACATCGCCCACCGCCACCAGCGGCAGCGCCAGCCGCTCGCCCAGCGCGTGGAGCAGCGCGAAGCGCTGGCGGTCGTCACCGTCATGGCAGCGCGTGACCGCAATCCAGCAGCGTTGTGGAAAGCGCGCCGCCAGCCAGCCGAGGTCGGCCTCTACCGCCGGTGTGCCGGGCAACCACAGCGCCAGCAGTCCGCCGCCGGCCTGTTCAACATCGGCGCGCCCGAGCTGGTATTCGCCTTTGCCGCTGCGCCGGCGGCCCAGCGAAATGAGCCGGGAAAGCGCGGCGTAGGCGCCGGCATCAGGCGCGAGCAGCGCCAATTCAAGCCCGTCGTCGAGCCGGAAGCGCGCGCCGAGGATGAGCTTCAAGCCCAGCTCGCGCGCCGCCACGTGCGCCCGCACCACCCCGGCCAGAGAACATTCGTCGGTCAGGGCCAGCGCGGTATAGCCCAGCGCCGCCGCCTGACGGACCAGTTCCTCGGGATGCGAGGCACCCTCCAGAAAACTGAAATTACTGCGACAAAGCAGTTCGGCGTAGGCGGGCTCGGGCATGATTGGATTTCCGGAATACTGTTTTTATATACAGTATCCAGAGCACTGCGCAAGCCTCTGTCGAGCGCGGCTTAAAGTCAGCGCCGGCCAGCGCCGCTACGCCGACTAATGCCGACCAGAGATTTTTCACCATGCGCTTCCTGTCCGTTCTGCCCCTGATGCTTTGCCTGTCGAGCACAGCGCATGCCCTGCCTGACGGCGCCGCCCTCCAAGCCAAGGCAGAAGCCTTCGCCGCCGCGCGCGGCGCCGACGCACAGGCCATCCTGCTCGGCCCGCAGCGTCCGACGCCCCCGACCATCGACCCCGCGCTGGACTGCAACGCGCTGTACGCGCGGCGGGTGGCGCTGACCCGTCAGCAGCTCGACTACCACACCGGCTATCTCGACGATCCCCGCAACCAGACCGCAATTGCCGTCGGCACCGTGAGCACCTGGGGCTTCGCCTACCTGCCCTTCACCGCCCTGCAGTCCTACACCCGCAGCGCCGCCCGGGGACAGGTCGAAACCGAGCTCGACGCGCTCCGCCAGGCCTCGGCCCGTCTGCAGTGCTTCCGCCGCTGATTGGTGCATAGCCTAGACCCGGGCGCGCGGCTATTATTCGCGCCGTTCCAGCATGGCGCGCATCGGGCGCGCTGACGGACGGAGATACAAGCCCGCATGTTCGAGACCCTGAAAGCCCTCAATCCGGATCCCATCCTTGGCCTGCTGGCCGCCTACCGTCAGGACACCAACGCGCGCAAGGTCGACCTTGGCGTCGGGGTGTACAAGGACGAAGCGGGTCACACGCCCATTCTTGAATGCGTGAAGCAGGCCGACCTTGCCCATCGCGCTGAAGAAACCACCAAGACCTACGTCGGCCCCGCCGGCGACGCCGATTTCGACGCCGGCATCGAAGCCCTGATTTTCGGTGCTGACCACAGCGCCCGTCGCGACCAACGGTTGCGCACCCTGCAGGCCCCGGGCGGTTGCGGCGCCCTGCGCATTGCCGCCGAACTGCTGAACCGGGCCAAGGCCGGCGCCGCGATTTGGGTGTCCGACCCAACCTGGGCCAACCACGTGCCGCTGCTCGGCGATGCCGGGCTCGAAATCAAGATTTACCCCTACTACGACGGCGCCAGCCAGTCGCTGAAGGCCGACGCCATGTTTGCCGCGCTGGAGCAAATCCCGGCCGGCGATCTGGTGCTCTTGCACGGCTGCTGCCATAACCCCTGCGGCGTGGACCTCGCACCGGCCGACTGGGACCGCGTCGCTGAAATCGCCATTCGTCGTGGCTTCACCCCGTTTGTAGATCTGGCTTATCTGGGTCTGGGCGTGGGACTGGATGAAGACGCCTACGGCGTGCGCAAGCTGGCCTCTGCCGTGCCCGAGCTGTTGGTCGCCAGTTCCTGCTCCAAGAACTTCGGCGTGTACCGCGAGCGCGTGGGCGCCCTGTCGCTGCTGTGCGCGACGCCGTCGCAAGCCGACGTGGTGTTTGGTCAGGCCCAGAACGTGGCGCGCGGCGTGTATTCCATGCCGCCCAACTACGGCGCGGCGCTGGTCGGCCGCATCCTGCGCGACCCGGTGGCGACCAAGGCCTGGGAAGCCGAGCTCGGCACCATGCGCGACCGCATCAACGGCCTGCGCACCCAGCTGTCGGACAAGTTCCGCCAGCGGCTGAACAGCAACCGCTTCGACTTCATCCCGGCGCAGCGCGGCATGTTCTCGTTCCTCGGCTTGAGCAAGGAGCAGGTGCAGCGCCTGAAGGCCGAATACAGCATCTACATGGTCGATTCGAGCCGGATCAACGTCGCTGGCGTCAGCCAGTCCAACATGGACTACGTCGTCGACGCGGTCTGCGCGGTGCTCTAAGGCCTGCCCTACTGCCGGGTCCGCGACGGGCCTGGCAGTCTCCCGCTCTCCCGCCGTATCGGGCCTGCTCGCGCCCACCAGCGCGCGGCGACTTCGCGTTGGCCAGCACCCGCTAAGCAGATCTCAGCCGTTAACACGCCCACCGGTACGCCCCACCGGTACGCCCCACCGGTACGCCCCACCGGTACGCCCCACCGGTACGC
>JAURHQ010000218.1 GCA_030833185.1 Gammaproteobacteria bacterium
AGCCGCCAAGGGCCCACGCGCGCCTGCGCGCTGGCGACGCTGGCTGTGGGGCGCGCTTGCGCTGTGGTGCTGCCTGACGCTCGGGCCCGTGCTGGCCTATCGGGTGGTCGATCCGCCGCTCACTACCTTCATGCTTGCCGAGTGGCTGGGCGCGCGCCTCGAGGGACGCTGGACGTTCCGGATTCAATACAGTCCCGTCCCCCTGGCACAGATTGCCTTGCCGATGCGGGCCGCCGTCGTGGCGGCAGAAGACCAACGCTTCATGCGCCACCACGGCTTTGATTTCGAGGCGATTAATGCCGCGCTCTCGGCCAGCGAGCGCGCCGGGCGCCCGCCGCGCGGCGCCAGCACCATTAGCCAGCAGGTGGCCAAAAACCTGTTTCTGTGGTCGGGGCGTTCGTGGTTTCGCAAAGGCCTGGAGGCCTGGTTCACGGTGCTCATCGAACTCTGCTGGTCGAAGCAGCGGATCCTGGAGGTGTATCTGAACGTCGCGCAGTTCGGCCAGGGCATTTACGGCGTGGAGGCGGCCAGTCGCTTGCTGTTTGCGACCACGGCGGCGGATCTCGACAGTAGCGATGCGGCACTGCTGGCCGCGGTGTTACCCAATCCGGTCAAGTTTCGCGCGGATGCGCCTTCTGACTATGTGCGCGGCCGCCAGCGCTGGATTTTGCGCCAGATGGGGCAATGAGTTTGCCGCCGGGCCTCGCTACACTGAAGGCCTAATCAAAACGCACAAGGGGAGACGCAAGATGAGCCTTGAAGACAACAAAGCCCTGGTGAAGAAATTCTGGGGCGCTTTTTCCGAGTCCCGGCTCGACGACGTGCTGGCCATGCTGGCCGACGACGCCACCTGGTGGATTGGCGGGGAGCTCTCGATTTCCGGCAAATACACCAAGCCGGAGTTCACCAAGCTGGTCAGCAGCATCGTGCCGGAGTTTCCGAAGGGGATTCAGGTCACGCCCACCGTGCTGACCGCGGAAGACAACCGCGTGGCGATGGAGGCGGTGTCTTACGGCGAACGCTTCAACGGTCGCGTCTACAAAAACTACTACCACTTTCAGCACGAGATTCGCGACGGCAAGATCGTCGCCGTGCGGGAGTATCTCGATACCGACCACGCCTATCGCATCCTGCTGGCGCCGTAGCCCCCCTGAAAACAAAACCGCCTGCGCAAAGGCAGGCGGTTTGTCGATTGAAGCTCGCCGCACCAAGCGGGGAGCGTTGGCGCTAGCGCATGCTCGCGTTCAGTTTCGCCAGCGCCGCCGAGCCCGGGCACAGTTCCTTCTCGCCCAGCTTGTTGAACGGCGTCACCACGGTGTTGATGTTGGCGTGCAGTTCTTCGGCCTTGGGGTCGACGTACAGCAGACCCGTCACCACTTCGCCCCGCGCCTGATGCTCCTGAATGTAGTTCATCGCGGCGATTTTGTTGGTGGCGTCGTAGCTGGTATCAACCTTGTGCAGGCGCAGCCAGGTGCCGTCGTGCTGCTGCACGTGGACGCTGGTGCCCGCCGCGTAGTCGGTGGTGATTTCGTCACGGCCTTCAATGATGTCCAGCCGGTTCACCGCCTCGTTGTGGGCGCGGACGTAGTCGTAGCTCTTGGTGCTGCCCGGGTGGTTGTTGAAGGCCACGCAGGGGCTGACGATGTCGATAAACGCCGCGCCGCGATGGTTGATCGCCGCTTTAATCAAGGGCACCAGCTGCGCTTTGTCACCGGAGAAGCTGCGACCCACGAAGCTCGCGCCCATCAGCAGCGCCAGCGAGGCGGTGTCGAGCGGGGAGTCCGCATTCGCCACGCCCTTCTTGGACGCCGAGCCCTTGTCTGCGGTAGCCGAGAACTGGCCTTTGGTCAGGCCGTACACGCCGTTGTTTTCCAGGATGTAGACCATGTTGACCGCGCGGCGCATGGCGTGGGCGAACTGGCCGAGGCCGATGGAGGCCGAGTCGCCGTCGCCGGACACGCCCAGATAAAGCAGGTCGCGATTGGCGAGGTTGGCGCCGGTCAGCACCGAGGGCATACGTCCGTGCACGGTGTTGAACCCGTGCGAGTTGCCGAGGAAATAGTCCGGCGTCTTCGACGAGCAGCCGATGCCGGACAGCTTCGCCACGCGGTGCGGTTCGATGGAGAGTTCCCAGCAGGCCTGGATGATCGACGCGGAGATCGAGTCGTGCCCGCAGCCCGCGCACAGCGTGGAAATGCGGCCTTCGTAATCGCGGCGGGTGAAGCCGACCGCGTTGGTCTGCAGTGCCGGATGGTGAAGCTTTGGTTTGGCGATGTAGGTCATCTCAGGCCACCTTGTCCTTAATGGTCTGCGCGTCTAGCGCGCGGGTAAGGGTGGAGATTTCGCGGGTGATGAAGCGCGCGGTAATCGGCGTGCCGTCGTAATGCAACACCGGCAGCACGTGCGCCGGGTCGACGCCCAGTTCGTTCACCAGCAGGCTGCGCACCTGACCGTCGCGGTTCTGTTCCACCACGAAGACCTGTTCGTGCTCGGCGATAAAGTCGGCCACCACGTCGCTGAACGGGAAGGCCTGCAGGCGCAGACCATCGACCGGCACGCCGGCCGCGGCCAAGGCCTCGAAGGCTTCCGCCATCGCGGGGCTGGTCGAGCCGTAGTAGATCACGCCGTAGCGGGTCGGCGCGGCGGACTTGGTCAGCACCGGTTGCGGCACCAGGTTCTTGGCGGTGTCGAACTTCCGCAGCAAGCGGGTGACGTTGTAGATGTAGTCCGGGCCGGCTTCGGAGTAGGTCGCGTAGGCGTTCTTGGTGGTGCCGCGCGTGAAGTAGCCGCCCTTGTCCGGATGTGTGCCGGGGTAGGTGCGGAACGGAATGCCGTCGCCGTCTACATCCAGATAGCGTCCGAACTGGGTGCCGGCATCCAGCATTTCAGCGGTCATGATCTTGCCGCGGTCGTAGTGACGGCTATCGTCCCACTCGAAGGGCTTGGTCAGCCGCTGGTTCATGCCGATGTCCAGATCGGTCATCACGAACACCGGCGTTTGCAAGCGGTCGGCCAGATCAAGCGCGGCGGCGGCGTGCAGGAAACACTCGTGCGGGTCTTCCGGGAACAGCAGCACGTGTTTGGTGTCGCCGTGCGAGGCATAGGCGCAGGCCAGCACGTCGGCCTGCTGGGTGCGGGTCGGCATGCCGGTCGACGGCCCGCCGCGCTGCACGTTGATGATGGTCATCGGGATTTCGGCGAAATAGGCCAGCCCGATGAATTCGCTCATCAGCGACACGCCGGGGCCCGAGGTGGCGGTGAAGGCGCGCGCGCCGTTCCAGCCGGCACCAATCACCATGCCGATCGAGGCGAGTTCGTCTTCGGCCTGGATGATGGCATAGCGGTGCTGCCCGGTTTCCGGATCTACGCGGAACTTCGCGCAGTACTTCTGGAAGGCTTCCGCCAGCGAGGACGAGGGCGTAATGGGATACCAGGCGCAGACCGTGGCCCCGCCGTACACGCAGCCGAGGCCGGCAGCGGCGTTGCCGTCAACAAAAATGCGGTCGCCCACATTGTCGGCCTTCTGCACGCGCAGACCGATGGGGTGCGGCAGGTTTTCAATCACCCAGTCGCGGCCCATCTTGAGCGCGTTGAGGTTGGGCGCGAGGAGTTTTTCCTTGCCTTTGTACTGCTCGCCGATGAGCGTCGCGATGGCGTCCGGATCGATTTCCAGCAGCGCCGACAGGGCACCCACGTAGATGATGTTCTTGAACAGCTGGCGCTGGCGCGGGTCGCTGTAGGTGGCGTTGCAGAGTTCGGTCAGCGGCATGCCGATGACGTTGATGTCGGTCCGGAACTTCGAGGCCGGCAGCGGCTTCGAGTTGTCGTAGAAGAGATACCCGCCGGGTTCGATTTCCTTCAGGTCGGCGTCCCAGGTCTGGGGGTTCATCGCCACCAGCATGTCGACGCCGCCGCGACGGCCCAGCCAGCCGCGCTCGTTCACCCGCACTTCGTACCAGGTCGGCAGGCCCTGGATGTTGGAGGGGAAGATATTGCGCGGGCTGACCGGCACGCCCATCCGCAGGATGGATTTGGCGAAGAGTTCGTTCGCCGACGCCGAGCCGGAGCCGTTGATGTTGGCGAACTTGATGACAAAGTCGTTGACTGCGGTAATCGAGTTCATGCGGCTTTCCTCGGGGCTTTACGGCTGCCGCAGCCGTCGTTGGCATGCGCCATTTCCAGCAGGAATTTCTGCATGTCCCAAGCGCCGGTCGGGCAGCGCTCGGCGCACAGCCCGCAGTGCAGACAGACGTCTTCGTCCTTGGCCATGATGCGGCCCGTCTTGAGGGGCGCCGACACATAGAGGTCTTGCGTCAGGTTGTTGGCCGGCGCCGTCAGCCGGGTTCGCACCTCGGCTTCTTCGCCGGCGGCGGTGAAGCTGATGCAGTCCATCGGGCAGATGTCGACGCAGGCATCGCATTCGATGCACAGCGGCGGCGCGAAGACGGTCTGCACGTCGCAGTTCAGGCAACGCTGCGCTTCTTCGAACGCGGTCTTGGCGTCGAAGCCAAGCTCCACTTCGATCTTGATGCTCTTCAGCGCGATTTCCGCTTTGGTCCACGGCACGACGTGGCGCAGTTCGCGGGAAATATCGTTGTCGTAGCTCCACTCGTGGATACCCATTTTCTGGGACACGAGGTTCACATGCGGCGGCGGACGCTCGGACAGCGCCTGCTGGCTCAGGTAGCGGTCGATGGAGATCGCCGCCTCGTGGCCATGGGCCACCGCCCAGATGATGTTCTTCGGACCAAACGCCGCGTCGCCACCGAAGAAGACGTTGGGAATGGTCGATTGCAGGGTCTTTTCGTCCAGCACGGGCAGGCCCCACTGGTCGAACTCAAGGCCCAGATCGCGCTCAATCCAGGGGAAGGAGTTTTCCTGACCGATCGCCACCAGCACGTCGTCGCAAGGCACCAGTTCGTCCGGCTCGCCGGTCGGCACCAGGCTGCGCCGGCCGCGCTCGTCGTACACCGATTTGACCTTCTCGAAGGTCATGCCGGTCAGCTTGCCGTTCTCGTGGACGAAGGTTTTCGGCACGTAGTAATTGAGGAACGGGATGCCTTCGTGCATCGCGTCTTCTTTTTCCCAGGGCGAGGCTTTCATTTCTTCAAAGCCGGAACGCACGATGACTTTCACGTCTTCGCCGCCCAGACGCTTGGAGGAACGGCAGCAGTCCATGGCGGTGTTGCCACCACCCAGCACGATCACGCGCTTGCCGATTTTCTCGATGTGCCCGAAGGACACCGAGGACAACCAGTCGATGCCGATG
>JAURHQ010000219.1 GCA_030833185.1 Gammaproteobacteria bacterium
CATAGCCCGCCTTGATTTTGACCGCGCGGAAACCGTTGGCGACGGCGTCGCTGGTCAGGCGCTGGCCAAGCTCGAGGCCATCCATGCCGAAGCTGGCATAGGCCTTTACCGGCCGCGAGGTGCCGCCCAGCAGCTGGTACAGCGGCAGCCCGGCCTGCTTGGCCAGCACGTCCCAGGCCGCCATTTCGATGCCGGCCAGCGCCATGCCGAGCAGCCCGGCGGTACCGAGCAGCCGGAAGCGGGCCGCGAAGCGCTGCGTCAGCGCCTCGGGCGCGACCACCGCGCCGGTTAGTTCTTCGCCCAGCGTCTCCAGCAACTGCACCAGCGCTTTCAGCGTGAGCGGGGTGTAGCCCATCAGGTAGGCGTGGCCGGTGAGGCCGGCGCTGGTTTCCAGATCGATCAGCACCAGCGGGCTGTCGGCGATCACACCGCTGGCGGTGCGCAGCGGGGTGGGCAAGGGCACGACGGCGGCGGTGGCTTTGAGGGCGCGAAGCGTGACGGGCGGGTGCATGGGCATTCCTCGGCTAGATCTGCCGGCAGCCTAGCAGGCGAGGCGCGGGGCGCCGAGGTCAGTCGCCGCGTTGGCGTGTTAGGCTCGCGCCATATTTTTATGATCATCGAAATATGGAAGAAACATTCGTCGTGCAGGCTCTGTCCGCGTTGGCCCAACGCAATCGACTGCAGCTGTTCCGGGCGCTAGTGGTCGCGGGGCCCGAGGGCCTGACGCCCGGCGCGCTGGCCGAGGCGCTAGCCGTGCCCGGCGCCACGCTGTCGTTTCATCTGAAAGCCCTGCTGCAGGCCGGGCTGATCAGTCAGGAGCGCCGCAGCCGCAACCTCATCTACCGGGCGGACTATGCGCAGATGAACGGCCTGCTGGGCTATTTGACGGAGAACTGTTGTCAGGGCCAGCCCTGCACCGCGCTGCCGGTGCCCGCCTGCGCCTGCTGAGGGAGCGAATCGATGTTCAAGGTGCTGATCCTCTGCACGCACAACTCGGCGCGCAGCGTGCTGGCCGAGGCCATGCTCAATACCCTGGCGGCGCGCCTTGGCTGCGCGGTGCAGGCCTATAGCGCCGGCAGCGCACCCAGCGGGCGCATCAACCCGCTGGCGCTACGGGTGCTGGCCGAGGCCGGCATCGACACCAGCGGCTATCACAGCAAAAGCTGGGACGCCTTCTGCGGACCGGACGCGCCGCGGCTCAATCTGATCATCACCGTGTGCGACAACGCCGCCGGCGAGGTCTGCCCGGTCTTTGCGGACCCGAACGGCGCCGCGCCGGTCAAGGTGCACTGGGGCTATCCCGATCCGTCGCTCGCTGACGGCGACGATGACGCCCGCCGCCGCGCCTTCGAGTTAACCCGCCAGGCGCTGGGCTACCGCTTGCTGCAACTGCTCGCCCTGCCGCTTGAGCGTCTCTCGCCGGCGGCGCTGCAGGCGGCGGCGACTGCCATCTATCACCGCTAGGACTACAGCATGACCGCCGACACCCGCGCCGCCACCCCTGCCGAGCAGATGAATCTTTTCGAGCGTTACCTGAGCCTCTGGGTCTTCCTCGCCATCCTCGCCGGCATCGGGCTGGGGCAGGTGCTGCCCGGCCCGGTGCAGACGCTGGGCCAGCTCGAGATCGCCAAGGTCAACCTGCCGGTGGGTCTCCTCATCTGGGTGATGATCGTGCCGATGCTGCTGAAAGTAGATTTCGGCGCGCTGCGCGAAGTCGGCCAGCACTGGCGCGGGATCGGCGTCACGCTGTTTGTGAACTGGGCGGTCAAGCCGTTTTCGATGGCGCTGCTCGGCTGGTTTTTCATCCGCGGGGTGTTTGCAGAACACCTGCCCGCGGCGCAAATCGACAGCTACATCGCCGGCCTCATTTTGCTGGCCGCCGCGCCCTGTACGGCGATGGTGTTCGTGTGGAGCCGGCTGACCGGCGGCAATCCCATGTTCACGCTGACGCAGGTGGCCCTGAACGACACCATCATGGTGTTTGCCTTCGCGCCGATCGTGGCGCTGCTGCTGGGGCTGTCGTCCATCGTCGTGCCCTGGAACACGCTGCTGACCTCGGTTGTGCTCTACATCGTGCTGCCGGTGGTGTTGGCGCAAATCTGGCGACGCGCGTTGCTGGCGCGCGGGCCGGCGGCCTTTGAGGCGACGCTGGCCGCCATCGGGCCGTGGTCGATCGCCGCGCTGCTCGCAACGCTGGTGCTGCTGTTTGCGTTTCAGGGCAAGGCCATTCTGGAGCAGCCGCTGGTGATCGCGATGCTCGCCGTGCCCATTCTGATTCAGGTGTTTTTAAACGCCGGGCTCGCCTACTGGCTCAATCGCCAGCTGGGCGAAACGCACAGCGTTGCCTGTCCTTCGGCGCTGATTGGCGCCAGCAATTTTTTTGAACTCGCCGTCGCCGCCGCGATCAGCCTGTTCGGCTTTTCTTCCGGCGCGGCGTTGGCGACCGTGGTCGGGGTGCTAATTGAAGTGCCGGTGATGCTGCTGGTGGTGCGCGTGGTCAACCAGAGCCGCGGCTGGTACGAGCGCGGCGCGCGGCCTTAAGCGCCCGCCAGTTCGTCGATCAGCTGGCGCTGAAACGCCACCTGCCGGGCGTTGGGCTGCCAGGCTTCAAACATGTGCATGGTGGGGTCTTCGATACCGCTCGGCTGACCCGACAGCGCCTCCATAATCGCCGCGCCGCAGAACGGCACCACGGCTTCGGCGTAACCGCCTTCGTGCACCAGGACGACGCGTCCCTGACAGTGACGCTCGGCCAGCGCCATGACCTGTTCGGTCATCGCCCGGAAGGTGCCGGCATGCGCCAGCATCCGCGCCAGCGGATCGGCGCCGTTGGCGTCGAGACCGGAGGACACCACGATCAGCTCCGGCGCAAAGCGCTCCAGCGCCGGCAGCACCAGCCGTTCCATCGCGTAGAGATAGGCCTCGTGCCCGCTGCCCGGCAGCAGCGGAATGTTGAGGTTATAGCCCAGACCACGGCCCGCGCCGCGATCCTCGGCGCCGCTGTAGCCCGGCGGAAAGCAACCTTCCTGATGCAGCGAAATGACCAGCACGTCGTCGCGCTCGTAAAAAATATGCTGCGTGCCGTTGCCGTGGTGCACGTCCCAGTCGAGCACCGCGACGCGTTTCAGGCCGTGTTTCGCGATCGCCGCTTCGACCGCAATCGCCACGTTGGCGAGCAGGCAGAAGCCCATCGGCGTGTCTGGCAGACAGTGGTGCCCGCCCGGACGACACAGCGCGTAGGCGTTGCGATACTTGCCGGTCAGCACGTCGTCGACCGCGTGCAGCGCGAGCCCGGCGGCCTGCTTCGCAATCTCGTAACTGCCCGGGCCAAAAGGCGCGACGATGCCGAG
Source organism: Gammaproteobacteria bacterium (assembly GCA_030833185.1). Taxonomy (GTDB): domain Bacteria; phylum Pseudomonadota; class Gammaproteobacteria. The sequence continues at coordinate 3,351 of JAURHQ010000219.1, forward strand.
CTCGCCGCCGTTGGCGTCCGACATCGCCTTGAAGTTTTCGAGATAGCTCGCGGGATGCACGCGCAGCAGATCCGCCTCGGTCGCCATCGGCGCGCTGGTGAAGTGCAGCACCTCGCGCAGTTCAGACACCTGCAGCAGCGAGAGGATGCGGCGTTTCGATTCTGGCGAATCCGCCAGCCCCGCGCCCGCCGGCGGCTGCACCCAGCGCCCGACCGGCAGGAACAGCGAGAACAGCCCCGAAGTGCCGTGCCACAGGCAGCGTTCGTCGTGGAAGAAAGCGGTGCGGGCAGGCGTAGGGCTTTGCATGATGGCGTCCAGCGTCCAGATGAAGAGGCCGTAAGCCTACGACGACCGGCCGCCGCCGGGACAGCCATCGGCGTTGCGCACGAGGCTTCGCGCGACCCGCCACAGACCGCTATGCTTGGCGCCGGTTTATCAATTCAAACTTGTTGAGGAGACCCCGCTCATGCCCAAAGCCTATTGGATCAGTGCCTATCACGCCGTTCACGATGAAAACAAACTGGCGGCCTACGCCAAGCTCGCGCTGCCTGCCGTGACCGAAGCCGGCGGCAAGTTTCTCGCCCGCAATATGGCGGCCAAGGCCTACGAGGCCGGCGTGCTGCAGCGGACGGTGATTGTGGAGTTCGAATCGCTGGAAAAGGCCATCGCCTGCCACGACAGCCCGGGCTATCAGGCGGCGCTGGAAGCGCTGGGCGATGGCGTAACCCGCGACCTGCGGGTGGTGGAAGGCGTCTGACGCAGCGCTTGGGGGCGCGCGGTCAAGCGCGTGGCATTTTCCCTTTCACGCGGCCATAAGTCGCCGCAGCGCCCCCGCCATGTTTACCCGACCTCAGGGATCTTCCCGTAAGGCTGTCCGCGGGCCTAGCGAATCGCGCCGGCGCAGCACTTCCCGGAAATCACCGGGCAATCGTTGTCTGCAGCGCGCCGCCGAGCGGCTGCATTGGCGGCGATAGAGAAGGATCTCCCACGCCGGAAAACGCCTCGTCCCGGCTCAATGCCGTCGATTCAACCCGCCCACCCGTTTATGCTTCGCCTCCGCGCCGCCGACCCATCCGGGACGGTGGCCGCACGCGCCCGGCGACTGCGCCGCCCCGGCCTTCGGGCGCGTCTGCACGGTAAGGGCTAGGCACTACATTCAGAGGACATTGGCATGGCATTAACAGCGACCCCCCGCGTGGGGCTGGTTGGCTGGCGCGGTATGGTGGGCAGCGTGCTCATGGACCGCATGCGGGCAGAGCAGGATTTCGCGCACATCGAACCGGTTTTTTTCAGCACCAGCGGCGCGGGCACTGCCCCGCCGGCGGCGATTGCGGATCTGGCGCCGGCCGGCAGCACGCTGCTGGATGCGCACGATCTGGCGGCGCTTAAAAGCTGCGAGGTCATCATCACCTGCCAGGGTGGGGACTACACCAAGGCGGTGTATGCGCCGCTGCGCGAAGCCGGCTGGCGCGGCTACTGGATCGACGCGGCGAAAACGCTGCGCATGAACGACGACGCGGTGATCATTCTCGACCCCGTGAACATGCCGGTCATCGAATCCGCCTTGGCCAAGGGCATCAAGGACTACGTCGGCGGCAACTGCACGGTGAGCTGCATGCTGATGGGCCTGGGCGCGCTGTTCAAAGCGGATCTGGTGGCGTGGATGACCGCCACCACCTATCAGGCGGCGAGCGGCGGCGGCGCGCAGCACATGCGCGAGCTCCTCACCCAGTACGGCACGCTGAACGCCGCGGTGCGGCCGCTGCTGGACGACCCGGCCAGCGCGATTCTGGAAATCGACCGGCTGGTGGCCGACACGCAGCGCGGCCTGAGCGCGGAGGAAACCCGCAACTTCATGGTGCCGCTGGGCGGCAGCCTCATCCCTTGGATCGA
>JAURHQ010000021.1 GCA_030833185.1 Gammaproteobacteria bacterium
ATACTGACTAATGCGCACGTGGCTAGTCGTTCGCCAGTCACCCTTACGGTATCTTTCAAAGCGCAAAAATATATCACTGCACGGCGGGTTTTCGTCGATCGGCTGACTGATGTGGCCGTTCTGGAAATTGACCCCAAAGATATTCCGGGGCGCTACATGCTGGCGCAGACGCTGGAGAAGCTCGGCGACGTTCGGGGGGCGGCCGGCTTTTATCTGGCGGTGATCGAAGCGGATCCCAAGCACCGGCAGGCGCTGGCGAAAATGGCGCAGTTGTATCTGATGGGGCGGAACACGGAGGAGGCCGGCAAGCTGGCGGGAAAACTGCTCGAACTGGACGCGCGCGATCCTGACGGACTGGTGGTTCGGGCCGGGATTAAAGCTTTGAATAAAGATACAGAGGGCGCGTTGGCGGATGCATCGGCGGCCTTGGCGGTGGCCAGCGATAACGCCAACGCGGCGGCGATGGTCGCGTCACTCAAAGTACAGGCAGGCAAGCCCGATGAGGCGATCAGCGTGCTGCTGGATGCGCGGCAAAAGTCTCCCAAGAACACCGGCATCAGCACCCTGCTGGCCAGACTCTACAATCAGTTGGGGCGGAAGGAAGACGCAGAGAAAACCATCCGGGACGTAATCAATCAGGAACCCGCAGTGCTTACGCATCGAATGATGCTGGCGCAGTTGCTGATCCAGAATAAAGACCTCGATGGCGCCGAGACCGTGTTGAAGGAAGCCGTCGACAACCCGGCGCTAACGGCGAAGGACGCCAATTCGGCGCGGCTCGGGCTGGTCGAGTTTCAAGCCAAAGCGCGGAGCGCGGACCTCGCAATCGCAAGTTTGCAGGACATGATTAAAGCGGATGCGGATAACTTTGAACTGAAACTGGCCTTGGGCAAGTTATTCGAAGCGGCGCGCAAGCCCGCCGATGCCAGAAAAGTTTACGAAGACATTATCGAGGCTGAGCGCGAGCCCACCAGCCCGCAGGCGCTGAGTGCGAAAACCCGCTTGGCGCTGGTGCTGGCCCGGGGCGGCGATGCGGCTGAGGCAAAGGCGAAGGTCAATGAAGTGCTGCAAACGAACGCCACCGACCTGGATGCCCTGCTACTCCGCGGCACGCTGGCTTCCGATGCGGGCGATCCCGGGGCTGCCATCGGTGATTTCCGGGCCGCCCTGAAAAACAATCCCGACAATATTGAGGCGGTGCGTTTACTTGCTCGCGCCCACCTCGCCAATAAAGAACCGCAACTGGCGATCGATGTGCTGCTCAAGGCGGTCAATACCTCGGCGGGTGCCGTCGGGCTACGGGCTGAACTTGCTAACGCCTACGCGCAGCAGAATCAATTGCCGCAGGCGCTGGAACAGTTGGATGCAATCCTGAAGCTTGAACCTGCAAACCGGATGGCGCTGGAAGGGAAATTCAAGATCCGGGTTTTCGAGAAAAAATGGGACGAGGCCCTCGCGGTCGCGGACGCGATGAAAACGGCGCTGCCGAAAGATCCCTCGGGCTTCTACTTCGCGGGCTTGGTCTATCAGGGGATGAAAAAACTTCCCGAGAGCATTGAGCAATTTGAGTCAGCGCTGGCTGTTTCACCTGATGCCGTGCAACCGCTGTCGCAGCTGATCAAGAGCTATCTCGCCCAGGAGAAACCCGACCTTGCTGAAAAGCGACTCCGGGAGGCGCTGGAGCAAAACGAGCGCAATTTTGTGGCCCACAATCTGCTGGGCGAACTGTCGCTAGGCAACAAGCGGTTTGCCGAGGCAGCAGAGTCGTTTAAGAAAGCCCTGAAACTCAATGAGAAATGGGCCATTCCCTACCGTAATCTGGCGACCGCGCAACTCGCGCAAAAGGAAGCAAAAGCCGCGATTGCCACGATGCGTGACGGCATCCAGAAAACTGGTGGATCAGGACTCCTGCTGACGGCGCTGGCGACATACTTTGAGTCGGTGGGCAAACTCGATGAGGCCATTGCTGAATACGACGCCTTATTGAAAGAAAAGCCGCAGTCGCTCTTGGCGGTCAATAACCTCGCGATGCTGCTGGTGGAATACCGAAGTGATGCTGCAAGCCTGAAACGGGCACGCGAATTGGCGGCCCAACTCGCCGACGCGACCGAGCCAGCTTTCCTGGATACCGCGGGCTGGGTCGAATACAAAAATCGGAACTATCAGCGCGCTGCCGAATTGCTTGAGAAGGCCGTCGCGGGTGCGACCTCGGACGTGGCATTGATGCGCTACCACCTGGGCATGAGCTACCTGCAACTCGGCAACAAGGTTCTGGCAAAGGACAACCTGCAAGCAGCACTGGATGCGGACGGCGACTTTCGAGGGAAAGAGCAGGCGCGGGAGGCCTTTGCCAAATTGTAGGAATCTGGGGTTTCCTGGCCGCATCAAGACCCAAGAAAAGCGGTGAAGTCTCGCGTCTAACTGTCTAATCCGTTTAGACTTAGGCCTCTTACGTCTGACGAGGGCGAGACTGTGAGTGTGGGACCTGCCGGGAGGTTTGTCCGAGTGGGTATGGCGCCGTTCTTAATGAGCGCGAGCCTGCTAGTCCGCGCTGCCGACCTTGATCTGCGCGGCGCGCTGGCCGCCGAGACCAGAGGGTTCTGGGAAGAAGCCCAGTTTTCTCAGCAACGCGCGGTCGATGTTTCGCTCGTGGCGCGCCCTGAGTTTCACCTGACAACTGCGAATGGACAGCAGCGCCTCCTATTCAGCCCGTTTTTTAGACTTGATTCAGTGGACCGCGAGCGAACGCACGGTGACGTGCGTGAGCTTGGCTGGTCCTGGGCCAGCGAATCATGGGAGTTGCGGCTCGGCGTGCACCGGGTGTTCTGGGGCGTCGCGGAATCCAATCATCTGGTCGACATCATCAATCAAACGGACTTGGTCGAAAATCCGGACGGCGAGGATAAGCTCGGGCAGCCTATGGCCAACCTCAGTTTGGTCAGGCCCTGGGGCACGGTGGATCTATTCGTGTTGCCCTGGTTCAGAGAGCGCACTTTCCCGGGCGCGAGAGGGCGTTTGCGTAGCAACCCGCCGGTGGAAGTGGAAGAGGCGATCTACGAGTCGGAGGCCAAAGAACATCACGTCGACTTTGCGATTCGTTACGCCCTTAGCATCGGCGGCGTTGATTTCGGGCTTTACCAGTTTCGAGGGACCAATCGTGCGCCCCGACTGGAGGGGCGCATCCGCCAAGACGGGACACTAGCGCTTACCCCCCATTACGAGCTGATAGACCAAACGGGTACCGACGTGCTGTACGCATGGGAGAGTTGGCTTTTCAAACTTGAAGCTATCTATCAGAGCGGAGCAGGGGAGGCCTACGCCGCTGCCGTGGGCGGATTCGAATACACGCTGACCGGCGTCGCGGGGAGCGACATGGACCTGGGCCTGCTTTCAGAGCTGCATTTCGACAGCCGTGGCGATGCGGCATTGACCCCGTTCAATCACGATGTTTTTGCGGGCTTCCGACTTGCCGCCAACGATCCGGCGGGCACGCAGGCGCTGGCAGGTGTGGTCGCCGATGTCGAAAGCGGCGCCTGGCTCTACAACCTCGAAGTGGAGCGGCGGCTAAACGATCGCTGGAAATTGAACTTGGAGCTTCGCGCGTTCGCAAGCAGAGGTCGATTCGATTTGTTCAGCGTGATGGATCGAGACGATTATCTGGGGCTGGAAATCGCCAGATACTTCTGATTTTTGCACTGCGCCAGCCGGGCGCGCTTTGCAGTACGATGCCGGGACGTCCACAGTCGCAGGAATTGCCCCGATGCCCGGTTCCCCTCCCGTCAATCACCCGCACAATCTGGCGGCCCTGTTTGCCAACAACAGAGACTGGTCGGCGGCCCGAAGGGCGGCGGACCCGGCATTTTTTAGTCGTTTAGCCGCGCAACAGGCACCGGCCTATCTCTGGATTGGCTGCTCCGATAGCCGCGTGCCTGCCAACGAAATAATCGGGCTCGCGCCGGGCGAGGTTTTTGTCCATCGCAACGTGGCAAATCTGGTGCTGCATTCGGACATGAACTGTCTGTCGGTGTTGCAGTACGCGGTCGAAGTGCTGAAGGTCAGGGACATTATCGTGTGCGGACACTACGGCTGTGGTGGCGTGGCGGCGTCTCTTGAGTCCGTATCCCGAGGGCTTATTTCAAATTGGTTACGACCCATTCGTGAGTTGGCTGAGCAGAAGGCTGACGAATTGTCTGGCTTGGATAACGACGCACGAATGGCCCGCCTGTGTGAACTCAACGTGATTAAACAAGTCGGCAACGTCGCCAATACCACGGTGGTTCAGGATGCGTGGCAGAGGGGCCAGGAGGTGTCGATCCACGGCTTGTGTTATGGGGTGAGCGACGGGCTTTTACGTGACCTTGACGTAAGCCTTGATTATTCCGTGGTTTTATCCGATCTAGTTGACGCGAACGTCAGTTAAATCGCGGTGGATCAGGTCTTAAAGTAACTTATTAAGAAATTCCTTATAGAAGTAAAATCAATCGCTTGAGAGCCTTTCGTGATCTTTTATGGAAGACTCTCGCCGTATTATTCCCACTGCACAAAGTTTAACTGCCGCGTATGTGGCCAAGCCCTCAGATGAAGCGGCAATCGCGGACGTACGCAGGCTCGCGAATCGCTGCGTCTTGGCATCTGATGAACGCGGAGATCGAATGCTATGCCGCCACGCCAATCATCGGTCTGCAGAACTATTATTTAACATAATAAACATTATGCGCATTATTGAACCGCCAGCAACGCAACCGGCCGCCGGCCACCCGAAGCCGCGTCTGGCGCCGCTTACCGTCCTGCGCTGACTTGGCGCTTCCCGCAAGTCACCCGGCGAACGTTTCCGATCGGTGCAACTGAGGCGACGCCAGACCCTTGTGCGTTAGCCGTTTCCTGAAGCCGCACCCGCGAATGGGCTGGCGCGTGCCTTCCTGAGACGCCACCCACGCTCACCAATTCTCTTGACCCAAGCCAAACTTGCCGGCGCGGCGTTCAGGCTGATTGCAACGACAAGGTGCGCCGCGCTTAGGTTACAGACAACGTCGGCATCGCTCCTCGGTGTGCCCCAAACGCAGTTCGTCCCGTTGCCACCGCACCAACGCCCCAACATCGATTGCTAACCTTGCTTCTGCGCCGGTGCTGGCTGAGTGCAGTCCACCAACGACCAGAAGAGCGTTTCGTCGAATCTGATCACGCGAGTTCCCGGTCATTTGTTTTACCGGACGACATGGGCCTGGCTGCGGGGATGAAAGCGGGGTGGCGGCACCCTCCTCTTCATGGACCGCCGCACGTGCAGATTTGGCCGAACGGTCGTGCTGTCGCGGCGGCGAATTGGGCGGCGGGGCGTCCCGCGCCGACCGCCAGAGGCGCGAATGACCAGATACAGCCCGCACAGGCTCAACCCGTGAGCCCTTGCCCCCTCATGCTGCAAGCCATGAACCCCGCGAGTTTAGAGACCACAGGCCCGCTCGAGATGTGCCCCGATATGCCGGGCGATTTGCCGCCTTTTTCCTTTATCCCTAAAGACAGATTTCTGATTTGATGTTGCGTTTGAAGCGCGACACGACTGGCCTGAAACACGGCATATGGGCGTCAGCAACAGCAGACCGCAGTGCGTGTTTCCCTGCCCACCATAAGGCCCCGACGAGCCTGCCACAAGGAGGATTTGAGTGAATTTTGTCGACCCAAGAACCGATGCCTGGCCGCCCGAACTGGAAGACGTCATTAGAAAACTACGCGCTGCACGCCAATTGGAAGCCATGCTGACAATTGCGGTAACCGGCCAGTCCTCGTTGATGTATCGAGAGCTATTGGTTTGGGTGCTGGCCGAGCATCACGCAGGTCGCCCGACGTCGCTCAAGCGCTGCTATCTGAGCCTGCCTTTTTCAGAAAAGAATCTCCGCAAGGCGGTGAAGATGCTGGAGGACCTTGGTTACCTGTCCCTGTTTACTGCGGACGGCGACCGACGGAAAACGCTACTCAGCCCGACGCGCAACTTACTGGTGACACTTGCCCAGCGCGCAAAGATGGCGATGCACCTTGCCAATCAACTGGATGGCGACATCCAGTCGTTGCTGGAATCCTCCGAAGACGCCAGCGCGGACCAAGCCGCGCTTCGTCCTTAGCCGAAACCATTGGTTTCAAGCAGATGCTCAGTCTCTCCGACTAACTGCCATTGCCCTTCATCAGATTCTCGACCCACTGGTCCATCGTAATCAGCCCGCCGGATTGCGCGGCGCGCCCCTGATCCTTCGACGGCAAGGCTTCCTGCACCACATCAATCCGCTTCCACTGGGCAAAGGGCGTGTCTTTTTCCGGCGCAGGCACTGTGTGGGACTGCTCAACCCGCTTCATTTTGTGGATGTAACGCGGGCAATTGATGATGACGTGCGTGACGTTGATCCGGACGATCAGCTCCGCATCCTTATACTCTGCCAACAACGGGTCATTGGCGCTGACCGTTGCCTCGCCCTGCAAACGCAAACGGTTGGGTGATTCGAAGTCCAGAAACAACAGCCCTACCTGGGCTGTTTCGCCGATGTTGCCCATGGAGTGATAGCGCCCATTGCCGTCATAACTCGGGAAAACCACGGTTTTGGGATCGAGCACGCGAATGAACCCTGGCGCCCCACCTTTGTACTGACACTGAGGACGCCCCTCTTTGTCGACGGTGGCCAACCAAAACATATCGCGAGATTCAATAAAGGCCTTGTGTTGTGGCTGGACCTCGTCTGTGTCCATGGCTTCCAGCAAGGCCGCAATACGCTGGCTATCGAACTGGGCGTGTAATGCACGGTGGCTATCGCCGTAGAGACTCATCTGGTTTTCTCCCCTCGTGTGTTTTTCTGGAATGTTGTGTCGCGCGGCGTATTCGGACGAGGTTTCTTGCGCCAGGCGCTGCCGCCCATCGGATAAAAAGCCTGCGTCAAGCTGGCGGTCTCATCAGCAGAACAGCCGATGGATATGCTACGTGACATCCCGGCGGTCGAGAATAATCCCCGGGTCGATGCTGGGGTCAGATATCGCGTAGATGGAGATGCTCGTCGAAACGCCGTTCCTGGATGCCGCTTAGGCCGAAATGAAATCAGCCTCCGCTCGTCCCTCTACTCTGCATCTTCATTTCGGCGAAATGCGTTCCAGCTGACATCTAGCTTGCGCATTCTCGCACGCAGCGTGTGAGGGTTGATCGCGAGCACTCGCGCTGCCCCATGCGGCCCGTCAATTCGCCCTTTGGTATGCGCAAGCACCTGCTCGATGTGATGACGCATTGCTGCATCCAGCGTAAGAAACACCGAGCGCGAGGCGGGCGGTATTTGCGTGCCCGAGACCGTGGGCGCAACAGAAAAAATTGCGGCGGTTTCGGTAGGACGTCCACCACCGAGCGCCTGCGCAACCGCCAGTTCTTCACCGTTGCCCAAAATAACCGCGCGGTCGATGACGGCCGCCAGTTCGCGGACGTTACCAGGCCATGGGTAGTCTACTAGTTGGCGAAGTGCCTCTGGACCCGGCAGGCACAGCCTTTGCCCGAAGCGGCGCGCAGCCCGTCTGGCAAAATGCCGGGCTAAGGCGGGGATGTCTTCGGGGCGTTCTCGCAATGGCGGCAACTGAACCGGGAAACTGGCAAGTCGATACCAGAGATCTTCACGGAAGCGACCGTCGGCGATCATCATATGCAGGTCGCGATGGGTTGCGGCGATGACGCGGACATCGACCTGAAATTCGTCCTCCCCGCCAACGCGCTGGATCACGCCGTCCTGCAAGACGCGCAGCAGCCTGACCTGCGCGGCGAGCGGCAGTTCGCCCACTTCGTCCAGAAACAGGGACCCGCCATTGGCTCGCTCAAACCACCCTCGGCGTTGAGTTGTTGCACCGGTGAAGCTACCTTTTTCGTGCCCGAATAATTCGGAGTCGATTAGTTCGGGCGCAATTGCGCCGCAATTCACTCGAATGAACGGCGCATCCTCACGTGATGAGCGCTGGTGAATTTCGCGGGCTAACACCTCTTTGCCAGAACCGGTTTCACCCAGAATCAAAATAGGCAAATCGGAATCGCACACGCGCTCGATTCTTCGATAGACCTCTCGCAGCCCACCCTCCACCCCGACCACCTCATCCACAATTTCATCGCGCCCGAGGCGGGCCAGCAGTCCAGCTTTATCCGCCTCAGCAGTTTTTGCCTGCTTGCCTAACGCACGCAGACGCTGCGTATTTTCCAGCGCCACACCAAATGGTTCGAGGAGCTTAGCCACCATCGCACGTGTGACCTCTTGTAACGCGTGACCTTTGCGCAATTCGAGTACCAGCAGTCCATACACATTCCGGGGGCTAGCCAACCCGCCGACGAGCATGTCCGCGCCGAACGCAGGCAAGACTTCGCAAAGCACAGACCAAGCGGGACTCTCTGTTGTCTCGGTCGCAAGCTCCCCCAGTTTGATCCACTCAAGCAGGCGCTGGCCCTGTGTAGGGCTGCATCGCGCGCGGGTTAACGGGGCCTCAGCGGGATGCCCGGGCCTGATGGCGCAGAGTCGGATCAGCGAACGGGACTGAGGTTCAAATTCATAAATCGCCACCGCCCACAGTGGTAGGGCGTCGGCCAGCAAGTCGGCCAGACTCGTGGCATAGGTTTCAATTTCCGTTACCCGGCAAGCCTCTTGCCAGGCACGGTAAGCAAGGTCGTCCATAGCAAGGTGATTCATCGCGGAAAATGCCCCGGTTTCACATTGACAGCGCTGGCGTTTGAACCCGCAAAAAACCTGTTTTCCGGCCGTGGCAGACCAAGATTCTCGCGCAGGGTCCGCCCCTCGTATTCACGTCTAAAAATACCCCGCCGCTGAAGTTCAGGAACCACTTGGTTCACGAAGTCGTCCAGCCCGTCTGGCAGAAATGGAAACATCACATTAAAACCGTCGCATGCGTCGGTCATGAGCCACTCTTCCATTTCGTCAGCAATGCTTGTTGGTGTCCCGACAATTTCCATCACGCCGAAGCTGCCGCCGACGTACTGCGCTAACTCCCGCACACTCATGTTTTCTTCGCGCGCCATCGCGATGAGTTTCTCGCGGCTGCTTTTGCTCGCATTGCTTTCAGGAATTTCGGGCAGCAATCCGTCCAAATCGAACTGTCGTGCATCGCAACCCAGCATGACAGAAAGCGAGCCAAGACCACTGTCTGGGTGCACAAGGCTATCGAGATGACGCTTGCGCGCCTTGGCCTCTGCGAGCGTGTCACCAATGACCACAAAGACGCCGGGCAATACCTTTAAATGAGAGGGATTCCGCCCGACCTCGCGCATTCTTCGCTTGATGTCCGCGTAGAACTCGCGTGCGCTAATCAACGTGTTGTTGGCAGAAAATATCGCTTCTGCTGTTTCTGCCGCGATCTGTCGCCCCGCGTCGGATGAGCCGGCCTGCACAATGACGGGCCATCCTTGCACAGGACGCGCAACGTTGAGCGGCCCCCGAATCTGAAAAGACTCACCCTTGTGATTCAGCACATGAAGTTTTTCGGGATCAAAGAACACGCCGCTACTGACATCACGGATGAAGGCATCGTCTGCCCAACTATCCCAGAGACCGGTCACTACCTCGTAAAACTCGCGCGCCCGACGGTACCGGGTGGCGTGGTCAAGATGCGTTTCCCGACTGAAGTTGAGCGCCTCATCAGGATTAGCAGAGGTGACGAGATTCCATCCCGCACGACCATTGCTGAGGTGGTCGAGAGAAGCGAATTTTCTCGCCACGTGATAGGGGTCGTTATAGGTCGTCGAGGCGGTCGCAATCAGCCCCAGGTGTTCGGTAACGACCGACAGCGCCGGCAAGAGCGTAAGCGGGTCAAAGGACGATACCGTTGCGCTGCGCTGCAGGGCCTCCATCGGCATATTGAGCACCGCCAGGTGATCTGCCATGAAAAAAGCGTCGAAGCGCCCGCGCTCCAGCGTTTGGGCAAAGCGCTTGAGGTGCGCAAAGGAAAAATTAGCGTCCGCGAATGCGCCGGGATAGCGCCAGGCCGCGGTATGGATGCTGGCAGGCCGCATGAAGGCGCCAAGTTTTAGCTGTCGGTCATCAGCCATAGAGGACTTCCTTAAATCGAACCGCTACTGGGAAAGATGATTCGCGGGTATGCCGGCAACTGGCGCCATCACAGGGCGGAGATCCCAAGTTTCAGCGGGGCGCACGCTCGCATATGCCGCGGACGCATCAAAAGAACTAAAGACGATAAGCATATTTCGGCAATCAGCGATTCGATGCTGTCTTGCAAATGAGCTAGGCCCGCATATTTGCCATATCTCTGCGCAAATATCACCCGTCCGGACAACGGCACTGAACCGCCCCTCCCCATATTTGCGTGATTCTCAGGAAAAGAGTCTTGCTGGCGCAGAACGTGATAGCTCTGCGCACCGCATCCCCCCCTCACAGGTCCAGACGAATTACAGCGCGTTTTATGGAAAAAGAGACAGCTTTCATCGGATCGCCAAACGCTGCCACCCGACAGGGTATGCCCGCCGGTCTGGCTAGGCGGACGCTCGCCCGCCAAACGTCACAACGATAACCGCATGCGCGCCTCCCAACTCGAGACGCCGGCGCTCAGTCGGCACTATTTCAGGCGTGTCGCCTGGCGAGGGCATTTTCGCAGAGAAAGTGTCCTGTCCGGATTCGGACTCACCCTTGGCTTCACGGTTTTCTATCTCTCGCTGATTGTGTTGATACCGATCTCAGCGACCTTCCTCAAAGCGGCCGAAGGCGGTTTGGCCAGTTTCTGGGCCGCCATTTCCGCACCGCGGGTAATAGCGGCCTACCGCGTCACATTCGGCTGCGCGTTGGTCGCTGCCTTGATTAACACGGTCTTCGGCGTGTTGCTGGCTTGGGTGCTCGTGCGTTACCGCTTTCCTGGTCGACGCCTCTGTGATGCCTTGATTGATCTCCCCTTCGCGCTGCCCACGGCAGTGGCCGGAATCGCTCTTGCCGCCATCTATGCGCCCAAAGGCTGGGTGGGCCAATACGCTGCGGAATGGGGCGTAAAAATCGCGTTCACACCTATGGGTATCACGATTGCCCTGATTTTTATTGGCATTCCGTTCGTCGTCAGAACCGTGCAGCCGGTGCTCGAGAGCATGGACTTTGCCTGTGAGGAGGCGGCCACCACGCTAGGCGCCAATCGCTGGCAAAGTTTTCGGCTCGTAGTCCTGCCAGCTCTTATCCCTGCGGTATTGACGGGCTTTGCGCTGGCCTTTGCGCGGGGTATTGGCGAATACGGTTCGGTTATTTTTGTGGCCGGCAACATGCCGATGGTTTCAGAGATCGTGCCCTTGCTGATCATCACCAAGCTTGAGCAGTACGACTACGCAGGTGCAACCGCCATCGCGGTGGCGATGCTTGGGATTTCCTTCGCGATGCTGCTGACGATCAATCTGCTGCAGGCTTGGACGCGACGTGCGGAGTCCCAACGATGATCAAAGCAGTGCCCTCTTCCGCTCAGGATTCACCCTTGGTGCGCGGCGTATTGATCACCATTGCATTAGGTTTTGTCGGACTGATGCTGATCTTACCAATGGGGTTGGTGCTCACGCAGGCGCTTGGGCATGGGTTCACGATCTATCTCGACGCCTTACGCGACGAAGATGCACAGGCAGCGCTTCGCCTGACCTTGTTGGCCGCCGCCATCGCCGTGCCGGCCAATCTCCTGTTTGGTGTCAGCGCGGCTTGGTGCATCGCCAAGTTTGAGTTCAAAGGCAAGCAGTTGCTGCTGACCCTGATTGACCTGCCGTTCGCGGTCTCGCCCGTTATCTCGGGTCTCATTTTTGTACTGCTCTTCGGTCTGCACGGCTGGTTCGGTGAATGGTTGCGTGCACACGATCTAAAAATCATTTTTGCGGTTCCCGGGATCGTGTTGGCTACCATGTTTGTGACCTTTCCTTTCGTGGCCCGCGAACTCATTCCGGTCATGCAGGCTCAGGGCACCGATGAAGAGGAAGCCGCCACCACGCTAGGCGCGAGTGGCTGGCAGACCTTTTGGCGCGTGACCTTGCCCAACATCAAATGGGCGCTTCTTTACGGCGTAATTCTGTGTAATGCCCGTGCGATGGGAGAGTTCGGCGCCGTCTCGGTTGTTTCCGGCCACATCCGCGGCCTTACGAACACGCTACCGCTGCACGTCGAGATTCTTTACAACGAATATCAGACTGTGGCGGCCTTCTCAGTAGCATCTCTACTGATGCTGCTGGCTGTCGTAACGCTGGTTCTGAAAGCCGTCATTGAAGCGAAAGCCGCAGATTTTGGGAGATTGTGATGAGTATTCGAATCGAAAATCTAAGCAAGCACTTTGTAGGCTTCAGAGCCCTGAATAATGTGAATCTCGAAGTGGCCACAGGAGGCTTGGTCGCCCTGCTTGGGCCATCTGGCTGTGGTAAAACAACGCTGCTCAGAATAGTCGCCGGCCTCGACACGCAGGACGCCGGCAGCGTGCTGTTCGACGATGAAGATATGTCGGATGTCCACGCCAGGGACCGGCAGGTTGGCTTCGTTTTCCAGCACTACGCCCTGTTCAAACACATGAACGTCTTTGACAACATCGCATTCGGGCTGACGGTGATGCCGCGAGCCAAGCGACCCGACAAATCGGCCATTAACCAGAAAGTGTGTCAATTGCTGGAGCTGGTACAACTTGAGGGGCTCGCTCACCGTTTCCCCGCGCAGTTATCTGGCGGGCAGCGTCAGCGCGTCGCCTTGGCTCGAGCACTAGCGGTAGAGCCCAAAGTGCTCTTGCTTGATGAACCGTTCGGAGCGCTTGATGCCCGTGTACGTAAGGAGTTGCGACGCTGGCTGCGAAATCTGCACGATCAATTGCAGGTGACGAGTATTTTTGTGACGCATGATCAGGAAGAGGCCCTGGAGGTCGCCGATACCGTGGTCGTCATGAACGGAGGACGAATCGAGCAGGTAGGAACGCCAGAGGATGTATACGAACGCCCGGCAACGCCTTTCGTCTGTGAATTTCTGGGCGATGCAAACCGACTTGATTTGGCCGTAGCCCCAGCAGCCTCAGACCGTTCCACTGTGGAATCCCCAACGGCCAGCGCTGTATATGCGCGCCCGCATGAGTTGGATCTGGCTCGAGAAACGAGCACTTTGGGCGGTATCGAAACACGTCTTTCAACCCGCCGACGGGTGGGATCAGTAGTTCGTGTAACGCTGGAGCGCGCTGATGGACAGGGTGTGATTGACGCCGAATTAACCCACGAGCGCTTCGTGTCCGAGCGCTGGGCTGAAGGCGACCGCGTGTGGGTTCGGGCCAGTAATCCGCGTAGCTTCGGGCAGCAGTTGCATTAGGCGCAGACGAAATTCTCAGTTCCTACGCGGCAGCCCAGCGTCCTCTTGCGCGACCAGCGCCAGCGCAGCCCAATCCAAGGCCTCGTCCCCTCGCGTGATGGCCTTCAGATAGTTGTCTCTGATAAGACTCGCTAGCGGCAAGGCAATTTCCTTGTCGTCGGCGGCAGCCAGCGCGAGCCGAATATCTTTTAGGCCCAGGCGCAAGGTGAAGCCCGGCGGCTGGAAACGTTCATCGGCAATCAGCCCGCCGTAAATCTTGTAAATTGGCGCTGGGAAAATTGAATTCGTCATCACATCGAGAAACTGCGCGGCCTCAATGCCATAGTTTCTGGTCAGCGCGCAGGCTTCCCCGAAAGTCTCGATTAACGAGGCGATCATGAAATTACCCGCTATCTTTAGGACATTCGCCGCCTCCGGCAACTCTCCTAGATGGAACGTGTGCTGTCCCATTGCATCGAACAGCGGCTGACAGCGCGTCAGCGCGTCTGCTTTGCCTGCGGCAGCGATAAACAGTTGCGCGGCCGCGGCAGCAGGCGGGCGTCCGAACACCGGCGCGGACACATAGGCCTGCCCGGCTGCGTGATGGTTTTCCGCCAGACGCGCCGCGAGCGCCGCGCTAATCGTGGCCATGCACACGTGGACACCCCCGGCAGGCAGGGCAGCGAGAAATCCAGATTCAAACACCGTCGCGGCAGTCGACTCATCGTTAGCCAGCATGGTGATCACCACCGGGTTTGATGCGGCGCCCTCAATTGAATTGGCAATGTGCGCTCCATCAGCGGCCAGTAGTTCGGCGCGCGCCCGAGTGCGATTGAAGATGGTCACCTGATGACCCGCCTTCAGCAGGTTGCGCACCATGCACTCGCCCATCGCGCCAATGCCAATAAATCCAATTTCCACCATCTGCCTCCTTCAATTGCCAGCTAGCGCGCTTGCCTTAGATCGTTGCGAGCACGATCAGGGGTTCGATATGTTCAAGGGCAGACAGGGCCGCTACCCCGTCGGATAACTCCCGGGCCTGCGCTGCCCCCAGAACAGGGCTTGCCAGCTGCATAAACTTTTCTTCAAGACGCGATTGCTGGGCATCCAGATCAGACCATGGGGTGGCGGCGTTGTATTCGGTAGCGCAGCCCTCGCCGTTCGAGCGCCGCGCCACCTGCATACGGGCGCAACCTTGTCCCACCGCGGCGTCAAACCCGATGTGGATTCTCGCCCCCAGTTCAAGCAGCCCGGCATCATGTGCCAGCGCATCGTTAAACGCTGCCGGGTCCGCAGTTTCTATTCCGGATAGCGCCATGGCCGCGGTTTGTCGGAGACTAAACTTGGCCTCTAACCCACTGGCGGGTTGCGGAATATTGCAGATTCGATCGCAGTACGGGTTTACCACCACATCAAC
Source organism: Gammaproteobacteria bacterium (assembly GCA_030833185.1). Taxonomy (GTDB): domain Bacteria; phylum Pseudomonadota; class Gammaproteobacteria. Next base: position 14,710 of record JAURHQ010000021.1, read on the forward strand.
CGATTCGATGTCTTCGGTACGCAATCCATATTGCTGACGTAAGGCGCGGCCGCATTCGATGGTGGCATGCGTCTCGTAGCATGAAGCGTGATACTTGAAGAGGTTGGCAAAAAGATGGAGACCGCCGGGCGGAGTCGCCAAGGCCGCCTCTGGCGCAAAGTTTGGACTATGCGTGGCTGCAAATCCCTGGTCGCACTCCAGCGCGTCAGACCGACTGTCGAATCCCCGCAATGCCAGACGCGCCGCAAGCAAACCGCTACGAGCCGCCATGCCAGCATGAAAGGGTTTACAGGCCGACCCAAACATCGACTTGAGGCCCGCTGCCTGCGTGGCCGCAATACCAATGGCCTGTGCCATAGTTGGGGTGTCGACGCCCAGCAACTTGGCGCAGGCGACAGCAGCACCGATGGTGCCCACGGTGGCGGTCGCGTGAAAGCCCGCAGCGTAGTGCCCAGGCGCAACCAACAGGCCGACGCGGCACTCCGCCTCGTAGCCGGCCAGAAAAGCGGTCATCAGTGCCGCACCACTGCTGTGTAGCGCCTCGGCCTGTGCCAACAGCGCCGGCAGGATCGGGACGCTGGGATGTCCCATCAAAGCAAAGTTCACGTCGTCGTAATCAATGGCGTGCGATGCCATGCCGTTGAGCAAGGCGGCCTGACTCAGGGACATCTGGCGCGCGGTGCCGATGATGCTCGCTTGTGGCGCGCCCCCCTCCTCTTCCAATTCCTGTGCAAGCAGTTGCACGGCAGGCTCCTGAATACCTGCGAGCGTCACGCCCAGATAATCAAGCACACACTGGCTGATGATGCGACGTGCATTCTCGGGAATAAGTTCATAAGTCAGCGCACAGGCCTGTTCGGCCAGCAATAGCGTGACGCTTGGTTTAGACATGACGGGGCTCTCGTTTCCAGGGGCACAAGGCGTAGGGGGGGTAATCAGAAGTTTTGCGCGCAATAAGCGTCTAGGTTTCAAGCCCGCGCCTGGCATGCCAGTCCGCAATCGATTCTTGCGGATACTCGGTGTACTGCTGGTCGTCGGGCGCGATTGAGGGCTGCACCCAGCCGGCCTTTGAGCCCAGCATCAAGTGAACGCGCTCCGGCGGAGTGGGTAGCGGCGTATCGATTGCGCCGGCGAAAGGATGGATCAGTGCTGGCCAACGGGGATCCCACACCCACAGTGCGCTACCGCAGTGACGGCAGAATCGACGTTCGGCCGGGCTTTCCGTGACCTCACCAGAATCTGATTCAGCCAGCAGCGCACGATAAACGGTGATATGTGCTTCCCCGACCACGTGCAGCGTGGCCGCCTCACCGCCCAAATTGATGCCATAACCCCCACTGCCCGCCGTTTTCCGGCAGATGGAGCAGTAGCAGAGATTGAACGGATAAGGGTGCGCGGACTCAAGGCTAAAGCTGACGCGCCGGCAGTGACAGGACCCCTGGAGCAACATGCCTGTGCCTCACAAATCCGGGTCGGGAAAATTCAGCTCCAGCGTGACGCCATCAGGGTCCTTGATGAAAAGCTGCTGAATCTTGAACTGGGGCACCTCGCGATGCCGATAGGTAACACCGAGTTGATCCAGATGCGCGCGAAACACCCGAAATTCGCTGGCCTGAAAAGCGATGTGGTCGAGATTTCCCGTATGCGTGGCTTCGCCTGTTTCCCGCTTGCCCAAATAGTATTCCTGACCCGCTGAAGATTCTGCTTCGCCGAGATGTACGCGGGGACGCCCTTCCAGATACAACCAGTAGCCTTTAAAAGGAAAAGGTGGGCGCGCCCCAACTTCCAAGCCCAGCACCTGTTCATAAAAGTGCCGCGAGGCTTCGAGATCGCGGCAGTACATGAAGTAGTGATCGATAGTGGCAAGCGGCATGACGTTCCCCGATTAGACCTGTGACCTAGCGTGCGTTGAAGCGGCAGACTCTGCAAGCGGGGGCGCTGATGCAGGGGGCGGTACGCGAAACCATGCCGCGTACAGGGCGGGCAGGAATGTCATCGTGAGAACTGTCGCCACGATCAGCCCCCCCATCAAGGCTGCGGCCATGGGACCGAAAAACGTGCTGCGAACAAGCGGAATCAGGGCCAGCACAGCTGCCGCAGCGGTCAATACGATTGGCCGAAAGCGCCGGACGGCGGATTCCACAATCGCCGTCCACACCGGATGGCCGGCCCGCACATCCTGCTCGATCTGGTCCACCAAAATGACCGAGTTGCGCATGATAATCCCCGCTAATGCGATGACTCCCAGCAAGGCGACAAATCCAAACGGCTGTCCGGTAATCAACAAAGCGGCCGCCGCTCCGATGATGCCTAGCGGCGCTGTCAGCAACACCATCATGGTGCGACCGAAGTGCTGCAACTGGATCATCAACAACAAGAGGATGGTGACCAGCATTATCGGCATCTGTGCGTTAATCGAGTCGTTTGCAATTTTCGACTGCTCAAGCGCACCGGCGACCGAAATTGAATAGCCTACGGGTAAGGCGGCCCGGATGACGTCTAGCTGTGGGTCAATTGCAGCGGTCACGTCCGGCGATTGGGTGCCTGCGATGTTTTCGGCAAGGATGGTAATCGCGGGCAGCCGCGCTCGACGCCAGATCACACTGGGTTCGAACGCAAGATGTGCGCGGCCGAACTGGGAAAAGGTTACCGCCTCGCCGCTAGCCGTGGGCATATAGGCATCCGCGAGTTCGCTGATCTGCGACCTCTCGCTCAATGGCTGTCGAGCCACAATATCGATGTTGCGATTGCCTTCGCGATAGCTGCCAATCACCGTACCATTCAGCGTCGTCTGCGCCGCACCGCGAATCTGGGCACTGGTAATGCCGAGCACCCGTAGTTTGTCCTGATCGATGTCATCACGAATCACCAGCAAAGGCTCGTGCCAGTTGTCGTGAACGTTGGTCGTCAGCGGACTGGCTGCAACAATGGCCTTGACCTGCTCGGCAAACTGCCGAACTTGCACCGGGTCGGGCCCCTGAACACGGAACTGTACCGGCCAGCCGACGGGCGGGCCATTCGGCAGCGGCTCTACTCGCCCGCGAACCTCAGGAAATTCGTCGGCAATCCATTTGGAGATTCGCGCCTGCAGTTCGTCGCGGGCGTGGAAATCCTGCGCCACCACCATGAATTGCGTGAAATTGGTATGGGCCAATTGCTGATCGAGTGGCAGATAGAATCGCGGCGCGCCGTTCCCGATGTAGGCGACATAGTCGACCACGGCCGAATCCTGAGCGAGGCGCGCTTCCATCTGCTCTGCAATCCGTGCGGAGGCGAAATAGCTGGCGCCCTCTGGCAACCACAAGTCGACCATCAGCTCGTTACGGGTCGAATTGGGGAAAAATTGTTGGGGAATAAAACGAAAGCTAAAGATCCCCAGTGCGAAAGTGATGAGAGTCAGCCCAATCACCAGAAAACGGTGGGTCACGCAGCCATTAATGGCTCGCCGCAAACGGCGATAAAACGGCGTATCAAACAACTCATGGGGCGTCTCGCTGGGATGCGCCTTGAGAATGTGCACGCCAAGCCACGGCGTCACATAAACCGACGCAAACCAGGAAATGAGCAGGGCAATCCCTACCACCGAAAAAATCGAAAATGTGTATTCGCCCGCCTGCGATTTGGCAAAGCCTACGGGCATAAAACCTGCTGCTGTGATGAGAGTACCGGTCAGCATGGGAAAGGCCGTCGAGGTATATGCGAAAGAGGCAGCCTTGAGTTTGTCGTAGCCTTCCTCGAGTTTGCGGGCCATCATCTCCACCGCAATCATCGCGTCATCGACCAACAAGCCCAGCGCCAGCACCAGCGCACCCAGCGAAATCTTTTGCAACTGGATCCCGGCCCATGCCATCACCAGAAAAGTAACGCCTAATACAAAAGGGATGGTGAGTGCTACCACGAGTCCTGTGCGCAAACCCAGGCTGAAAAAGCTGACCAGCAAGACGATGGCTACCGCCTCGGCCAGCGAGCGCACAAACTCACCAACCGCCACGGTGACCACCTTGGGCTGGTCGGTGATTTGCCCCACTTCAATCCCGATGGGAAATGAATCCCGAAGCCGCCCTACGGTTTCCTGCATGGACTGACCGACTTTCAGGACGTCGGCACCCTGCGCCATCACAACGCCAAGGGTCAGCGCATCTTTCCCTTGGTGTCGAATTCGACTTTCCGGCGGGTCCTGCCAGCCGCGATACACCGTCGCAAAATCGCCCAGTCGAAACGTGGCTTCACCCAGCCTGAAGCGCGTATCCTCAATTTCACGGATAGAGTCGTATGCACCGCCGATCCTGATGAACAAGGCCCGGTCAGCTGTGTTCATCTGCCCCGAGGCCATCATCATGTTCTGGCCTTCCAGCGCCTCACCCAACTGGGCGAAAGTAATGCCCAGTTCGGCAAATTTCTTCGCCGAAAAATCGACGTAAATCTTCGGCGCTTGCTCGCCAAGCAGATCCACTTTTTCTACGCCCGGCACGGCCGACAAGACCTTGCGCGCGGTGTCTACATAGTCTTTGAGTTCGGTGTAATTGAAGCCGTCGCTGTGAAAAGCGTACATCGCGATATAGGTATCGCCGAACTCGTCATTGAAAAACGGGCCTTTGACGCCACGCGGTAGCGTGTGCTCGACATCGCCCACTTTCTTGCGGACCTGATACCAAGTCGGGCGCACGTCGCGAGCCGGTGTTTCCTCTTTCAGAAAAATGAAAATGAGGGACTCACCGGGTTTGGAGTAGCTTTCCGTCCGATCAAGCCAAGGCGTTTCGGCCAGCTTGGCTTCCAGTCGGTCGGTCACCTGCTGCTCCACTTCCGACGCAGAGGCGCCCGGCCAGTAGGTCTGAACCACCATCGTCCGAAAGGTAAATTCGGGATCTTCCTTCTGGCCGAGGTTGAAGTACGCAAGCACCCCACTGAGCATCAGCAGGACGACGATGAACCGTGTAAAGGAGTCGTGCTGGATAGCCCAGCGCGAAAGATTAAACGTCGAACGGGTGGCGGGCGCAGGCATGCTGTACTCAGGTCTGTTCGGGGTCGGCTAGCAGGCGCACCTGTTGCCCTTGATGTAGCAGACTTGCGCCGGCGGTCACAATGCGCTCGCCGGGCTTAACCTGGTCATCAAGCAGGATGTCGTTACCGTCGAAGCCAAGACTACCCGCGGGGCGAAAACTGACGGTGCCGTCTGCTGCGTTCACAATCCAGACGCCTGCCTGCCCCTGATACTGCGTGTAGGCAGTAAGCGGAACCCTGATGAGGTTTGGCGTCGTCGGATTGGGCACCACCACACTTGCCGTCATCCCTAGACGCATCGTTGCGGGTGGCGCGCTAACGCTGACGCGCATGCTGTAGGTGCGGGTTGCGGGATCAGCCGAGGCGGCCAGTTCCCTGATCTTGGCCGGCAGACGCTGCGCTCCGCCCGCCCACAAAGTGACCTCTACCGGTGCCCCTGTAGCAAGACCATGCAACTGACTCTCCGGGATATTGGCCGCAACCTCCATTTCGCCGGCTTGCGCGAGGCGTACCACGACCTGTCCTGCGGCAACCACCTGTCCGGATTCCGCCTCAATAGCTGTAACGGTGCCGGCAGTTTCCGTGCGAAGCGTCGAATACCCCGTCTGATTGCCACTGACCCGTGCTTCAGCCCGAACAGCTTCTAGCTGCGCCTTGGCCGCTTCAAAATGTGTTTTCTGACGTTCGAATTCGGTCTGGCTGATGAACTTCGTCGCTGCTAATTTTGAAAACCGTTCGAAATCGGCCTTTTCCACTGCAAAACGCGCTTCCTGAGCTTTAACTGCTGCCCGACTCGCTTCCTCACTCAATGCCAAATCACGCTCGTCCAACAACATCAGGGTCGCGCCCGCAGCCACCTGGTCACCAACGTTGACCAGCCGCTGACGAATTTTCCCGGACACGCGAAAGCCAAGTCCCGATTCAAACCGGGGCCGGACTTCACCGGCGTAGGTATTAAAGGCATTAACCGGCGTCGAGGCCGCGACCATCGTGCGGACGCTGCGGATCGCGGCTGGCGACTGCGGTGGTTTGTCGCACGCTGTGAGCAGAAGCGTCGCACACACCATGAGCAGGGGGCGAAACAGAAGGGTTTGTTGATTCACGGTTTTCTCTTGGGGCGCGAGACGTTGTTCAGTCAGCGGCAGTGCCGGCAGGCGGCCCGCTTGCCAGCACCTGCACCAGAAAGTCGGCCATTAGACGAGCCTGACGGCCTTCATCCTGCGCAAAGCGTTCGGCCACTACTTGCGGATGGCAGAACGGGATGAGCGCATTGAACACGCTGTCGCTATAAGCGGCGACGATTTCAGCGTCAAACTCTGCCGCTTCCACGCCTTCCTGCAGCACGATATGGAAGGCGGCGCGTAAGCGTTGAATATGCGCGTCTATCACGGTCCATTGTTCGTCCATCGCCTTGATAACGATTTCATGCACCTTGGATTCTTGCAGATACTGTTCACAGGTGTAGCGATGAAGCTCATGCACCATGCGTTTAAGCCTGCTGGCCGCACTATCGCTCGCCTTCAGAATCTGTTCGATCAGGGTTTCAGACCGCGCAAGCACGCGGTGCGTAATGGCCTCGTTGATCTCGGATTTGTTCTCGAAGTAGCGATAGATATTGGCGGTCGACATTCCCAGCGAATGGGCGATGTCTGCGATGGTGGTCTTGCCATAACCGAGCGTCCGGAACAGGTGTTCGGCCACCGCCAGGATCTGTTCATAGACTTCGGGGCGTTGATGAGCGGCAATACGCATGTGACGATTTTCATTAATCGTCATTCGTAACACAAGCACCAAGTCAAACTGCGCTTGAACCATGGCTTAGTCTGAGGAGCACTCACCAACACGCTGTATCTCTTAAAGGAAGCTGACGATGAACGCCGCCGCACGCACGCTTAAGGGTTTACTGATGGCCTGGCTGCTGGGCACGGGTGCTGTCTGGGCCAATGATGAGGCCGAGCATCCGGGACCAACCTTGAGCCCAGCAGCGGTGGTCAAGGCGCAGCTGGCTGCTTTCCGCGACAATAGTGATGAGGGGCTGGCGCGCGCCTTCAGTTTTGCGTCTCCGGCCAACCAGTCTCAGACCGGTCCATCCGAGCGCTTTGCGCAGATGATCCGGGAGGCTTACCCCGAGTTACTCGGGCACCAATCCGCTGTCCTCGGGACCGCTCAGTTGAATCAGGACACGGCCATGCAAGCCGTCGACGTTGTGTCCCGCGAGGGCCGCCTTTTTCACTATCTATTTATCCTGTCTCGACAGGACGCCAGCGCGTGCGCCGGGTGCTGGATGACCGACAGCGTGTATCAGACGCCTGCGGAGGAAGGCACCGCCATTTAGGTTCTGCCCGAAAAACTTTGCGCCGGGAGCGCCGATGTAAAGAGCTCAAAAAAGTTTCGAGTTGTGGCACGCGCCAAATCTGCTTCGTCCTCTCCGCGCAGTTGCGCCAGAAAGGCTGCCGTATGGCGAACAAATGCCGGCTCGTTCGGCTTACCGCGCTTTGGCACAGGCGCCAACCACGGCGCGTCGGTCTCAACCAGCAATCGCTCCAGCGGGACCTCCCGTGCCACTGCTTGCAGCGCGGTCGCGTTTTTGAAGGTCACGATGCCGGAAAATGAAATATAGAACCCCAGATCCATCGCTGGCGGCAGTCGCCCAGTCTTCAACGAAACAGTGCATCACGCCGCCAATTCGCTCAGCGCCCTCTTCCCTGAGCAGGCGAATGGTGTCGGCAGCGGCTTCCCGCGTGTGAACGATAAGCGGCTTACCACAGGCGACCGCCGCGGCGATATGCGTGCGAAATCTTCGATGCTGATCGCTAAGGTCGCCGCTGGCTCGATAGTAGTCGAGCCCGGTCTCTCCGATGGCAACAATGCGAGGATCGGCCGCGAGCGCAACCAGCGTCGCCACGTCCGGCTCATCTGCCCGGACGGGACTATCCGGATGCACGCCAACCGACGCAAAAATATGCGGGTAGCGATGCGCCAGCGCTAGCACGCCGGGAAAACTCGGCAGATCGACCGACACGCATAGCATGTGACTAACACCCTGAGCACTCGCTGCTTCCAGCACATCGTCAAGGAGACGTTCGATCAATGGCAAATGGCAGTGCGAATCGACGAGCGGCGGCAAGATGCTATTCATGAAGCTGGAGTCACGCACCACGCCGCTCACATGGTGTGGGTATGGCGTTCCGATTTAAGCGCGCCCGCCAGTTGCGTCTCGATCTTGTTGCGCGTGGCCCCGTTATCAAGTTCGCTGAATTGCACGCCAATACCAGCCGACCTGCCACCCTGTGCCCCACTAGGCGTCACCCACACCACCTTGCCTGCGACCGGCAGTTTTTCCTTACTGTCGATCAGCGTCAGCAGCATGAAGACTTCATCGCCCAACTTGTACGAGCGGGTGGTGGGAATGAACAAACCGCCGTTTTTGATAAAAGGCATGTAGGCCGCATAGAGCGAACTCTTGTCCTTGATTGCCAAGGAAAGGATGCCTTGCCGGGGATTAGGTCCGTTGGCCGCCACGCTGATTACTCCGCTCAGTGCCCTTGCTTAACCAATTTGGCCGTCAGCCCACCATGGCCTTCAGGTCAAACCATACCGATTCGCCCAAATCGACTTCACGCAGGCTGGGGGACGACAGCCTGAGCTGTTTGGTTGCTAGCAACTGCTGGATGAACGCTGCAATTCGGTAGGAGTCTAGTTGATCCGCGAGCGACTGTAAGCCAGCAGCTGGACGACGCCCGGCCGTTTCCAGCGGCAAAGGCGCTCTTTGCTGGAGCAGTAGAAGCTCGTGGGCGAGCCTCAGGAGCTGGTCGATGACCAGCAATAGTTCGGATTTAGCATATTGCGTGGCGGCTGCCAGTGGACTGGTACGACCGTCCAACACCGCCGCCATGGTTTGTGACAGGCTGGTTACCACGTTGGCAAGCGCCGGGTCGGCATAAGACTGCGCTGCTAGCGGACTGCCCCCTGCCCTCGCGATAGCCTCGGCTCGCTGCGACACCTCGCCGCCCAGGCCATCCCATGCAAGCAATTCCTCAGCGCCTACGCGGTCCATGGGAAATTGCTGACAGCGACTGCGGATAGTGGCGGGGAGGCGCTCGGCGCGGTCGGCCAGCAGGATAATTATCCCGCCCGCGGGCGGTTCCTCCAGCAGCTTGAGCAACGCATTGGCCGCGGCGCGATTCATCACGTCGGCCGGTGAGATGAGCGCGACCTTGAATCCGCCGTAATGGGAACGCAGGGCAAAATACTGAATCAGTCCCCGAATTTCGTCGACCTTGATCGATTTGCCGGGCTCTTCGGGGGACACCTGACACAGATCGGGATGTGATCCGGCGGCCATCAGGGCACAGCCACGACAATGGCCACAAGCAAAATCTTCCTGTCCTTCGCAGAGCAATCGAGCTACAAATGCGTCGGCAAATTGCCGTTTGCCAAAGCCTGCGCGGCCTCTCAGTAGCATGGCATGGGTCAACTGGCCACGCCTGCGGCCTTCCTGCAAGCGCCCCCACAGCGATTGATGCCATGGCATGATCCCATTCATAGCGCGAGTTTCCGAACCCAGCAGAGCAGCGCGTCTTCGACTTCCGGGAGCGTCCGCGCGGCGTCGATCGACACAAAACGAAGAGGCTCTCGCGCCGCGCGTTCGCGGTAAACGGCCTGCACCCTGACAAAAAATTCGCTGACTTCTGCCTCGAAACGGTCACTCGCACTGCGTGACTTTGCGCGTGCAAGGGCAATGGGCACCGGCGCATCAAACAGTAATGTGTAATCCGGGCGTAAACCTTGCTGGACCAGTCCTTCAAGCTGTGCGATGACGGCCATATCAAGCGCCCGCCCGCCCCCCTGATAGGCATACGTCGCGTCAGTAAACCGATCGCACAGCACCCAATCCCCCCGGGTAAGCGCCGGCTCGATAACGCTTGCGAGATGTTCAGCACGTGCCGCGAACATGAGCAGCAGTTCGGTCAGCGGTGTCATCGCGGGGAGCGCCGGATCCAGCAGAATGCCCCTCACGGCCTCGCCAAGACGGGTACCTCCGGGTTCACGGGTTGTGACGACGGTGAGTCCGCTCTCGAGCAAGCGATCTCGCAGGAACGCGCAGTGAGTGGATTTACCGACTCCCTCAATGCCTTCCAGCGTAATTAACTTACCCCGACTCGTCATGGCGATGGTGTCTTTCCCAACTGAAAGGCCCTCACGGCCGCGTTGTGCTCGGTCAGGGAATCTGAAAAGACATGCCGACCGTCACCGCGCGCTACAAAATACAGCGCCCTTCCCTCTGCGGGCGCGAGCGCTGCAAGAATGGCTTCCTTCCCCGGTAAACAAATAGGTGTTGGAGGAAGGCCCGGACGAGTATAGGTGTTGAAAGGCGTATCCCGTTCCAGGTCGGCACGGCGAAGATTGCCGTCAAACGTAGCGCCCATGCCGTAAATAACGGTTGGATCCGTTTGCAGTTTCATCCCTTGCTTCAGTCGGCGCACAAACACACCCGCAATCTGCGCGCGCTCGGCCGGCGCCGCTGTTTCGCGCTCGATGATGGAGGCCATCACCAGCGCTTCCTCAGGCGATGTGTAGGGCAAGTCACCAATCCGATTGGCCCAAGCTTCAGTGAGCACCTGCCTTAACTTGCGATTCATGCGGATCAACAACTCGCGGTCAGTGGTTCGATGCTTGTAGAAGTAGGTAGAGGGAAAAAACTGACCTTCCGGCGAACCATCGCCAAGACCAAGTTCAAGCATCAGTTTTTCGGTTGACACGTCCGCAAGGACGATCTTTAGGCCAGAAAGTTGCGTCAGTATGCCGCGAAGGGCCTCAACCGTGACGCCCTCCGGAATCGTCAGTGAATAGCGCTTAACGCGCCCTTTGCTCATTTTATCCAGAAGTTCACGGAGCGATTCGCCCGGCAGGATTTCATAGGCACCGGCTTGCAGACGGCTTCCAAGTCCGTTCATTTCGAGTTCGATGCGTAGGTAGAGCGCGTGATTAAGCCAGCCCCGTTCAACCAATGCTTTAGCCACCCGGGCTGTTGGCGTTCCTTCCGCCAGTTCGAAAATTTCCGCCGACTTGATTGGCAACTGGCGCGATAGCGCAGCTTCGGTATCCCGCCAGAGTATCCAGAGCCCCACACCGATAGTCATCACCAGGGCAAGCAGTACAAAAATCCCGCGCAACACGGCTTTGTTCACGGCAGAAGTCGGCGCGCAGCCAGGAGCTCGCGAATGCGTCTTGTGACAGGGGCCGGTCCCATCAAGCGCGGCTTCAGGCCAAGAATCTGCCGCACGGGCCACAGCCCGATCAGAGAATTGGTGAGAAAGACCTCGTCGCAACGAGTGAGGTCGGTTACGTCGATGGTCGACTCTTCAAGGTCAAATCCTGCTTTAGGCAGGTAATCGAGTAGCAATTCACGCATGACGCCGGCAACACCGCAATCGTTAATCCGGGGGGTAATCAGGCGTTGTCCGAAGACCAGAAAGACGTTCGCTCGGGTGCTCTCGATGAGACGGTCATCGAGAGCGAACATGAAGCCGTCGTCAGCCTGCTGGCGGGCTACTTCGCTCGCGGCCAGAACTTGCTCTAACCGGTTTAGATGCTTGATCCCTGCCAAGGCCGGATTTTGCGCTAAGCGCGTCTGACACAACATGACGTTGATACCGGACGCGTAACGCTCGGATGGCCACTCCGGCCATGGAAAAAGGCCGACGATACGCGAAGGCGGACCATCTTCCGGCGGCGCATAGCCTCGTGCGCCAGAACCCCGTGTCAACGTGAGTTTAAGGACGCCGCGCTGCGGTGGTTTTGTCCCTAGCGCGAGCGACAGATCTTGATTCCACGAGGCAGGAGAAGGGGCCGCGATCCCAAGGCGATTGGCGCCTGACGCGAGTCTGTTGAGGTGGCGCTCCCAATGACGCGCCACCCCATCCACGACGGCGATGGTTTCAAACAATCCGTCGCCGTAGGCCAGACCGCGATCCGATGCCGAAATCAGCGTCTGGGGAACGCCATTAATCAGCATCATTACAGGAACCCGCTGTGGCTACCTGCTAAACGCGTTTGAAAACGAGGGTGCCGTTAGTGCCGCCGAAGCCGAACGAGTTCGAAATAGCGATTTCAATCTGACGGTCACGGGCTACGTTCGGGACATAGTCCAAGTCACATTCGGGATCGGGCGTCTGCATGTTGATGGTTGGCGGCAGAATACCGTCACGCAACGCGAGCACCGTATAAATCGCCTCAACGCCACCAGCCGCGCCCAACATGTGTCCGACCATCGACTTCGTTGAACTCATCGGAATCTTGTAGGCCAAGTCACCAAAAAGGCCCTTTACCGCATCCGTTTCAGCCTTATCACCCGCCGGGGTGGACGTGCCATGTGCGTTGATGTAGCCGATCTGATCCCTGTTCACGCCCGCGTCTTCCAAAGCCAGTGCCATACATTCGGCCGCTCCTTCACCATTAGGCGAGGGCGAGGTCATGTGAAATGCATCGCTGCTCATCCCGAAGCCAATGTATTCCGCGTGAATTCGGGCGCCACGCGCCTTGGCCCGCTCATATTCCTCCAGAATCATGACGCCGGCGCCATCGCTCAACACGAAGCCATCGCGGTCTTTGTCCCAAGGACGGCTCGCGCCTTCAGGGTCGTCATTGCGGGTGGAGAGCGCCCTCGCCGAGGCAAAGCCGCCGATACCGGTCGGGCAAGTTGCATGTTCAGCGCCGCCCGCCAGCATGACATCGACCTCTCCGCGCGCGACCATGCGAGCAGCCAGTCCGATGCAATGCGCACCCGTGGAGCAGGCCGAGACGAGCGCGAAATTAGGGCCCTTGATGCCGTATTTAATCGACAGATTGCCCGCAATCATGTTGATGATATTACTGGGCACAAAGAAGGGTGAAATTTTACGCGGACCACCGTCCAGAAACGCCTGATAGCCCTTTTCGATACCCGGTAGCCCACCAATACCAGAGCCGATCAAAATTCCAATCTTTCGCCGATTCTGATCCGTGACCTCAATGCCGGCGTCTTCCATCGCCTGAATAGCCGCTGCCATCCCGTAGTGGATGAACGGGTCCATTTTTCGCGCTTCCTTGGGCGAGATGTATTGGGCGATGTCGAAATCGACGATCGACCCCCCGAAGCGAGTGCTGAAATCAGCAATATCAAACGAGGTAATGGGGCGAATGCCACTCTTGCCAGCAATGATATTTTGCCAGGACTCGGTGACGGTATTGCCGTTGGGGGCGACGACCCCAAGGCCAGTGACGACAACACGACGAGACAACGCGTGCTCCTTCATAACTCCCAGAAATGCAAAGGGCCGCGAAAAACTCTTGGTTTAATCCGCGGCCCCGTCGATTCTGGCGGCTGTAGGTTAAGGGTCAGCCCAGATTCTTGGTGATGTAGTCGATGGCCTGCTGCACCGTCGTTATCTTTTCGGCTTCTTCATCCGGAATTTCGGTCTTGAACTCTTCTTCCAGAGCCATGACCAGTTCCACCGTGTCGAGAGAATCAGCGCCGAGGTCGTCAACGAAGGAAGCTTCATTAGAAACCTCTTCTTCTTTAACGCCCAACTGTTCAATGACTATTTTCTTGACACGTTCTTCAACGCTACTCATTTGTGGACCATCCTCCCAACCGTGGTACAGCAGAGGCTGCGACGGTTGCTAGTGTAGTGGAATCGAACCAAGTTTCAAGCAAAGTGCGGGTCAAATCCCGCACATCTATGCCACTGCTAAAAGGCCTGTGTGGGAGACCGTCAACGGCTACCACTTCACGCCTCCGCGGCAATTCTTTCGGTCAGGCCATATACAGCCCGCCATTAATATGGAGTGTTTCGCCCGTGATGTACCCGGCCTTGTTAGAGGCAAGGAAACTCACGGCAGAAGCAATTTCTTCGACTTGACCCAAGCGTCCCGCGGGGATTCGCGCCAGCATTGCCGCGCGTTGCGCGTCGTTCAGCACGCGAGTCATATCTGTATCGATCATGCCAGGCGCGACTGCGTTCACGGTAACGCCGCGAGCGGCCACCTCATGCGCGAGGGATTTCGTAAACCCGATGATGCCCGCTTTCGCGGCGGCGTAATTGGCTTGTCCGGGATTGCCTGATGCAGCGACCACCGATGTCAAGTTGATGATGCGGCCAAATCTGGCCTTAATCATTGCCCGCACAAAATGGCGCGACAGTTTAAAAACAGAGGTCAGATTTGCCTCAATGACCGCCGACCATTCGTCATCTTTCATTCGCATCAGCAAATTGTCGCGGGTTATGCCTGCGTTGTTGACGACCACCAATGGAGCGGCTTTCAACTCAGCCAGAGCCGCGAAAAACCTTTCAATGGATTCTGATGACGCAAGATCGAGAACAAGGCCTCGATGGTTTTCTCCATGCGCCGAAAGGCTTTCTGTGATTGAATGCGCGCCATCCTCGGAGGTCGCAGTACCAATCACGGTAAACCCGTCTGATGCGAGCGCTTCGGCAATTGCTTTACCGATTCCCCTGCTTGATCCCGTTACTAGCGCCACCAGCGGCTCGTTCATGAAATCATGCTCCTTGTGCGGCCAGCGCCGCCGTTAGGTCGGAGGGCCCGGTCAGAGAAAAGGTTTCCACGCCGGGCGCGCCGCGTTTTATCAGCGGAACCAGCACTTTACCCGGACCGCATTCAATTATTTGCGTAACGCCGCGGGCAACGAATTGCTCAATGGTTTCTTGCCAACGCACGGCAGAGTACAACTGTCTAACCAGCACGCCGCGAATAGCCTCCGGTGCCGCATGCGACTCGAGATCGACGTTGTGCAATATGCTTATGTCAGGCGCCGAAAAAGGAACGCCGGCAATTCTGGATTCAAAACGGACGGCCGCCGGCCGCATCAGTGCGCTGTGGGCCGGCACGCTAACGGCGAGCGGAATAATTTTTTTAGCGCCCGCTTGCTTGGCCATATCACCGGCCCGTGCCACGCCAGCTGCGGTGCCCGAAATAACAACTTGACCCGCAGCGTTGAGATTGGCGCATTGCACCTCGTGTTCAGTCGAGACCTCCGCACAAATTTGCTGGAGCGGACCGAGGTCCAGACCGAGGACGGCGGCCATGGCCCCAACGCCTGGCGGCACCGCTTCCTGCATGAACCGTCCACGATCCGCCACCAACGCCACCGCATCGTCAAACTGCAGTGCGCCCGCGCATACCAGCGCGGAGTATTCGCCGAAACTGTGACCAGCCATCAACTGCGGTCTCGCGCCGCCGAGAGCGCACCAGATATCCCAAGTGGCGACGCTGGCCGCCAGCAGTGCAGGCTGGGTGTTCTGCGTCCTGTTTAATTCCTCGGCCGGGCCGTCAACGGCCATTTGCCATAGGTCGAACCCCAACACGGCGGAAGCCTGCTCGAAGCGGGTGAGAACCTGCGGATACTCTGCCGCGAGTGCGTTGACCATCCCAACTGACTGGGCACCTTGCCCGGGGAAAACGAAGGCTAGCATGGTGTCCTTACAGCACAGGTTGGTTAACGAGCATTTGCTCAAGCACGCTACTAATGCGGTCTGGCACGGCCTTGCGAACCTCCAGCACAGCTTCATCGATCGCATGCCCAAACGAGTAGGCGTCGGCACCGCCGTGGCTTTTCACTACGATGCCGCGCAATCCAAGCAGGCTGGCGCCGTTGTATCGGCGGGGGTCAGCCCGGTCTCGCAGGCGGCGTAGCACCGGGGCAGCGGCCAGCGCGCTGAGTTTGGTCAGCCAGCTGCGGGAAAACTCCTGTCGCGCCAGACTGGAAAGCATGCCGGCGACGCCTTCACTCGCCTTGAGCGCCACGTTGCCGACGAACCCATCACACACAATGACATCAAATTTACCGGTGTAGATGTCGTTCCCTTCAGCAAAACCACAGTAGTTCAGCGTGCTTTGTTCGAGCAGGACGGCTGTCTGCTTTACCCGATCATTGCCCTTGATTTCTTCCTCGCCAATATTGAGCAGTGCAACGCGCGGCGTTGGCCTGCTCTCAATAGACGAAGCAAGTACGGAACCCATCACCGCGAAGCGGAACAACTCCTCGGAACTGGAGTCGACGTTGGCGCCTAGATCGAGCACATGCGTCGCTCCGTTTAAGGAGGGCAGCGTCGCGCAAATGGCGGGTCTGTCGATGCCGGGGAGGGTTTTCAGAACGTACCGTGCGATAGCCATCAGGGCACCGGTATTGCCCGCGCTTACGCAAGCATCGCTGCGCCCATCGCGTACCAAGTCGATGGCCATCCTCATTGAGGACTCTCGCTTGGTTCGGAGCGCCACCGAGGGCCGTTCATCCATTTCAACGCGTTGTGGCGCATGTACTACGTCACAACGATCGCGCAGGGCGGAAGGAGCCGTGGCCAGCAGGCGATCGAGCGCGGGTTCATCGCCCACGAGCGTGAGCGACAACTCGTCGTGTCTGGCCAGTGCCGCGAGCGCGGCGGGCACCGTGACGTCTGGGCCGAAATCGCCGCCCATGGCGTCCAACGCAACTCGAATCATGGCATCACGTCATCAGGAAACAGGTCAGACGGCACACGGGACGAGGCGGTTCAGTCTTTGCTAGCAATAACCTGTTTGCCGCGATAGTAGCCATCGGCGCTCACGTGATGGCGACGATGCACTTCGCCGGTGGTCGGTTCTTCCGACAACGCAGTGCTCTTCAGCTTGTCGTGCGAGCGACGCATACCGCGTTTGCTGGGGGTTTTGCGATCCTGTTGTACGGCCATGATTCAGTCTCCAGTCTTCAATCCGGTTCCTTGCGACCAAGCAGGTGACCGAGTTCACCAAAAGGACGCCTCACGGCGCCCGTACTTACTGTTTCCCGCAGTTCACCCGGGGGGAAACACGCGGCTTCCGGGTGGGTGGCGACCATCGGGGCACTTAGCAACAATTCGTCTTCAACGAATTCTGTCAATGCCAGCGGTTGATCCTCGCCCGCCACAATTTCCCTCTCAGTCTCGGGTTCCGCTCGCGCGGGGCCGAACTCGACATCCACGTCTGCCTCCAGTGCAGTCTCGAACCACTCGAGACATCGCTGGCAATTCAGCCTGACAGTCGTTGCCAGTTTCCCGGTCAAACGGACACTGTGTTCGTCCAGTTGACTGAAATGCAAAGCCACCGTCACGGGACCGCCGAGGTCAAACGCCTCGCTCAGGCGTGGTAGCGCCAAGGGCGGCACCGAACCGGCCAAAGACAGCGCCTGTTGAGCCGCACGACGGGGAACCAAGGTTTCCGGGAGGGGGTGGTGCATCAGGGGCGCGAGTATACGTTAAGGATCCTCGCCGTAAAATGCTTACTGTTCAATCTCTTCTTGGAGACAACCGATGCCGCCCCAACTCGTCCTCGCTTCCTCGTCCCGTTACCGGCATGAGTTACTCGCCCGCCTCGGACTCCCTTTTTTAGCGGTCTCGCCCGATATTGACGAAACGCCCCACCAGGGAGAGTCGGTCGACGCGCTGGTCAGACGGCTTTCGCTGGCAAAGGCAAAGGCCTTGATCGGAACATGTCCGGACCACCTGATTATCGGTAGCGACCAAGCCGCAGAGTTCAATCACGTTCCGGTAGGAAAGCCCGGTTCGCTCGCTGCCGCGGTCGCCCAGTTGACGATGATGAGCGGAAAAACCGTTGTTTTCCACACCGGGCTTAGCGTGTTTCACAGCGGCCGAGGGTACGGCGAGACTGTCGTGATTCGAACCGAAGTCGAGTTCAGGCTTAATCCGGTTGGGCGCATTGAGCGCTATCTCGCGCTTGAACCCGCCTTTGATTGCGCGGGCAGTTTCAAATCCGAGTCCTTGGGTGCCACATTGTGTCGACGGATCAGCAGCGATGACCCGACGGCCTTGATT
>JAURHQ010000220.1 GCA_030833185.1 Gammaproteobacteria bacterium
GCGCGTCGGCTGCAAGGAGCCGGGGAAGCAGGGCCTGGCCTCTGCCGTCATCGGCGGTGCCATCACCAAGGTGCGCCTGCGCTGCGCGGGCGGTTGCGAAGCCGCATGCTCACGCCCGCGCACCGCCAGGCCGACATCGAGTGCTCCAACGGCCTGATCCACATCGTGGACGCCGTGATGATCCCCATCCCCCCGCCGCCCCCCAGCGTGCGTTGCTGCAGCGCCGCTGCCGCCGCCTCGCCGCTCAGCGCCGCCACCACCCCCCTCGTCACCGTGGCGCCGACCCCTCCCGTGAGCTCGTGCAGCGCCGCCGAGCGCCAGCACCACACGCGCAAGCGCCTGGGCGCCCCGGAGCCCTTGGCCGTCGTCACGGCGGCCGCGCGCCGCCGGGTCGGCCCCGCGCCGCCGGCCGCGGCCGCGGCCTTGGCCGCCTTGCGGCGGTCACGCCACATGCGGTACCACCGTTGGATGCAGCTCGCCGCGCGTATCTGTCGTTCTTCAAGCGCGCGCGCCGCATTCTCGCGCGCGCGCACCTCGGCCGCCGCCTGGTCGGCGGCGGCGCGTTCCGGCGCGGTCATCCGCTAGAAAAACTGTATCGCGACGCGCGCAGCGGCCCGTTTCATCCGCTGACCACCGACCAGCTGCTACAAGTGCTGGGCCGGGCCGAGTTGGGGTAATCCGCCAATACGGGTGTGCGGATCCCCAATCTGTAGGAGCGGCGTGTACGCCGCGATTCGGCTCGGCGATTGCGCCAAGGGGCTGATCGGAGCGCGCGCCGCGCCGTCAGGCGAGGTGAACCTCGCGCCAGCGGCGCAATACGCCGCTGGTGTCACCCAAGCCTCGACTTTCCCCTCAGTCGCCGACCATCCCTGACCACGCGCCACTCGCAATCGCCGCCGCGCGATCGCCCGGCCGCTCAAACTGCGGGCTTTCGTCGCGCGGCTGACGGGTGTCTTCGCCTTTCGTAGCGCCGGCCTGCAGGCGCCAGTCGTCGCTGCCCCAGTCGGCCGGCAGTTGCAGGAGTTCGCCGGGCCCTTGCAGACGCTCAAAGCCCTGCACGGCAGCGCGGACGATCCGCAACTGGTCGGCTGCATCAAAAGGCTTGCCGCTGCTATGCCCCAGCGGATAGTCCACAAAGAGCCCGCGCGGCGGCCGCCCTGCGGTGAAAATATCGAGCGCGCTGCCCAGCACCAAGGTAGGGATGCCGTGGGCTTCGAGGTGACGTGCGACCAGACACACGGTCTGATGACACACCGGTCACATCGCAACCAGCAGCGCGCAATCGACGCCTTCAGCACGAAAAGCGTCCAATAGCGCGGGCGCGGTTTCTTCGCGCACCCGCCGCTGCGAATACACCCCGCCCATACAGGAAAACACCTGCGGCGCGAGTTCGCCGACCACGCCTTCCGCGCAGAGCGCTCGCAGGGACGCGAGCGGCATGATGCAGCCCGGATCGCGCTTGGCGTCGACCAGATAGTTTTCGGTGATGTGCGAGAAGCGGAGATCTTCAAGGTCCATCGCGGAGGACAGCGCACGAATCGACGTGTCGTCCTTGTAGTGATAGGCGCGCTGACCCAGCGCATAGGCGCCGGCGGTCGACAACAAGCCCAGGCGACAGTCAGCCAGCGGCTTCGCGAGCGGTGCGAACGGCGGCGGACCGTCGGCCTCGAACCAGCGGTAGGGCGTATAGCCCAGACTTTCGTAGCGGGCCTTGATGGCCTGCATGTAGTTGACGCTCATGGCTGCTCCTGTGGGCGTGAAAAGGGTCGCGCAGGCCAATTATGGCCACCTCGCCCCGCTCCGCCCAGCACGCCGCGTTAGCGTCGGTACCTTTGCACCCAGGCCCACGCGCGCTGTTTCGCTTGCGCAAACACCGCCTCGTCACGGGCCTCCGCAGTCGCCAGTCGGCGCGGGTCGGGCGTGATGCCGACGCGCCACAGGTCCAGCCGATCGGCGTCCCAGCAGGCGCGCACGGTCAGATCGCCCGTCATGCCGCCGTCGCTGTGCGTGCGGCAGGCTTCGGCCAGCAGCTCAAAGCCCGCACTGTCGATCTGGAATAACTCGCCGCGCAGGGCGTGCGCGAAGTCCACCGCCCGGCTGCCGTGCCGCCGGTCGCCGTAGTCGTTGTGCCGACAGCTGTCGTGGAAGAAGGCAAAGAGCTCGATGACGTCGACCCGGGCACCGCTGCGGGCCGCGATGGCCAAGCCATTGAGCCGCACCCGCGCCCAGTGCGGCGCGCCGTGCACCCCGCCCCAGTCGAGGCGAAACTTCCGCCGCACGGCGGCGAGCAGCGCGGGCGTCAACACGCCGCTGCCGCGCCGTTCAGTCGCGTTCGGCAAGTTCGCGCTGCCGCGCGTGAACGGCATCAAAAATGGCTTCAAGCTCGCCATGCGCCCCGCGCAGGCCGTCGATTACCTGCCCTGCCCAGTCGAAATATTCGCGGCGGCGCGCCGTGCTCCAGCCCATCGGCGGCGCCTGTAGCATGTCGCGCAGATTGCAGATCTTGTCCGCCAGCTTGACCAGACGCGCGGGCGCTGACAGCCGCGGCGCGTGCTCAATTTGCAGCTGCTTGCGTTGCGAGGTGGTCAAGGTTTTGTCGTCGCTCACTTCCATCACCACCAGCGCGATTTCGGCGCCGAAGTGGGCGTGCAGTTCGTCCGGGCTGGTCGGCGTGTCTTCAATCACATCGTGCAGCAGCGCGGCGCTCAGCACGATGACGTCGGTAACGTCCGCTTCGTGCACCAGCACGTCAACCACCGCCAGCGGGTGGCTGATGTAGGGCGAGCGCGCAGCGTCCTTGCGCTGTTGCCCTTGATGACGCTCGGCGGCGAAGGCTGCCGCGCGGGCGAGTGTGCTCAGCGGGTGACGGGCGGGTGCGGCGGCCTTGTCCTTCATCGGTGCGCGGGTCTCGAAGTCCTTCGGCCGGATTCTAGTCAAAGACCGGGGCGAACCCCACCCAAATTTCCAGCCCCTGCGGGTTTCCGGCACTGCGGATTACCACCAGCTGGTCCGGAAACGGCATGCCGGTGAGCAAGGCGAACGGATCGTCCTCGTCTTCTTCATCGCCGGCGTCTGCATCAGCCGTCAGCGTGCCATCGGCCAGCGTGTAGCCGCGATCCGCAAGCGCCGCTTCGAGCGCGGGGGCGAGATATTCGCAGCCTTCGGGATGGGCGATGAACAGCGTGTGCGCGCAGGCCTCGGGGAGGCCTTCATCGTCCAGGGCATCGGGGACCACCGCGGTACCGCAGAACAGGCAATGGAGCGCGGTGGTGGTGGCGTGGTAGAGACTCAGCACTTGCATCGTTGTCTGCTCCTCAATCATTCAAACGCTGGCGAAATCGGACCCGGCACGCCGAGTTGCGCGCCCAGAGCCGTTAGGGCGGCAAGCCCGGGCAGCGCAATCGAGACGCCGGGCTTGCCTGCCGGCAAACCGGGCTCGCGGGGGTTAATGCGGATTACCGGCGCGCCGCTGGTTTCGCTGAAGCGCCGAACGGTGGAAATGGTGGTGCCGGCGCCAATTTCGATCACCACCGGCCGATCACAACGGCGCCGCCAGGCGCGGAAGCGCGTGCGCTGATTGGCGGTACAGGCCTCGTTCCAGCCCCAGTCGCTGAACAACGCGACGTTGGGCCGGGCCAATGCGCCACAGCGCGGACAGCGCGGCAAGGGCGCCGTCCAGCGGCAGGTGGCCAAATCGACCGCTGGCCGCAGCGCGTCTGCCGGCCACAGCAGCGCGCTGCAGTTGTCCGCGCACTGCAGGTTGTGCAGGGAGCCGTGAAGCTCCAGCACCTGGGTGGGCGCAAATCCCGCCCGCACAAACTGCCCGTCGACGTTGGAGGTCACCACAAAGACGCCCTGCGGGCGAGTCGCGCCCAGCGCGCGCAACACCGCATAGCCCGCATGCGGCGTGGTCTTTCGATAAAGATCGAGCCGGTGCCTGAAGAAGCCCCAGACGATCGCCGGCCGCTGCGCGAGCATTGCTGAGGAGGCCAGAGGTTCAAACGAAAGACCCGCGTCCTGCAAGGCCGGATAGGCCCGCCAAAGCCCGGCATCGCCGCGAAAATCCGGCAGACCGGAATCCACCGACATGCCGGCACCGGCGGCCACGATCAGCGCGTCAGCGTCGGCAATGAGTTGCGCGGCGCGTGCGCAGGCTTGTGCGTGCTGGTCCATTTGCGCTCCGTTCGGGGGGTGAACCAGCGCGGGCGGCAGCGCGCGCCGGACCACGGGGCTAGCGCCCCGCCTGCGTGGCTGCATCGTGCTCAGCCAGCAGTTCGACGGCAGTGGCGCGCGTGAGCGCGACCCGGCCCAGCAAATCGCCCCAATAGCCCATGGCTTCGATGCCAACCTGAATCATGCGCACCAGCGTGCCGACGGTGGGCTGCAGTCCTGCCATGTCCACGCTCTGGCGAAAGCAGAACGGATTACCGGCAGACACACAAAGACAACCGGCCCGACTCCGGACGTTAATGCCACTGGCGAGCGCCATGGCCTCCGCGTAGCGGGCCTCCGGCACGGTGATCTCGCCGAAATTCAACACCTGCACACAGTAGGCCGGGTAGTTGACCTCGACCCTCAGCAGGCAGCGCGCGTCCTGCGCATCAAAGGCAAGCTGTAGCCGCGCAAATCCGGTCTCTGCATCCACGCTGAGCGCGTCTTCGCACCCGGTCTCAACGGCCAGTTCGCGCAGCAGCGCGGTGAGCTGGAAGTGGTCGGTATGTGTGGATTCCAAAACTGCAAGACCTCCATTAACGGGGAACAGCGCGCAGCGTGCACGCCGGATTGCTTACTGCACGGTCGACGGCGACGGCGGCCGCACGGGCGGCAAGGCGCGGTCGATGTCGTCTTCCACGCCCGCATCAATTTCTGCCAGCAGGGCTTTCGCGGTGGTGCGGGTGAACACCACCCGCCCCATCTCTTCCTGCCAGGTGCCGAGCACGCAGACCGCGGTATCAACCAGCTGCTTGATGACCTGCGCGGTCGGGTTCAAGCCGTCCAGATCCACGGTGTTACGAAAGCAGAACGGCTGCCTTGCCGTCACCACCACGCAGCCCCGGCGCGTGCGCGCGTTGATCGCGTTGGCGAGCTCCAGCGCTTCGGCATAGCGGCGTTCGGGCACGGTGATTTCGTTACTCAGCCAGACGCTGATGCAGCAGCGGGCTTCGTCCACTTCGATGGAAAGCCGGGCGTTCAACTCGGCGGTGGAAAGCCGGCTCTCGTAGTGCGCGCCGCTGT
>JAURHQ010000221.1 GCA_030833185.1 Gammaproteobacteria bacterium
GCAGTATCCAGACCTTCGCGCTCCTGCTCTTCGCTGACGCGCAGCCCAACCAGCAGATCAACCAGCTTGTAGGAGATGAGCGAAACCACGGCCGACCATACGATCGTCGTCCCTACACCCCACAGCTGCGAGACCATCTGGCCGCTCATGCTGAATTCGCCCGCGGCGTTGGCCACGTAGTCGTACCAGCTCTGGCCACCGAGTGACGGCGAGGCAAACACCCCGGTCAGCAAGGCGCCCAGAATGCCCCCGACGCAATGCACGCCGAAGACGTCGAGCGAGTCGTCGTAACCGATGGCGTGCTTGAGCCAGCTGACCGCCCACAGGCAGACCACACCGGCGAGCAGACCTATCGCGATGGATCCCATCGGGCCCACATAGCCGCAGGCGGGGGTAATTGCCACCAGGCCCGCAATGGCGCCGGACGCGCCGCCGAGCATCGTCGGGCTACCGCGAGTGATCCATTCGACGAACGTCCAGGCGCAAGCCGCGGCGGCAGTCGCGACGAAGGTGTTTACGAACACCATCGCGGCCAGACCGGTCGATTCCAGGTTAGAGCCTACGTTAAAGCCGAACCAGCCTACCCACAGCAGCGAGGTGCCAATCATGACCATCGGCACGTTGTGCGGCGGCATGGCGGTCTGGCCGTAGCCCAGACGCTTGCCCAGCATGAGCGCACCGATGATGCCCGCGATGCCGGCGTTGATGTGCACCACCGTACCGCCCGCGAAGTCGAGCGCGCCCTTCTGGAAAAGGAACCCGGCAGTGGCGGTCGCCGCCGCGCCAGCGTCGGCATCGGTGTAGGCATCCGGGCCGGCCCAGAACCACACCATGTGGGCGATTGGCAGGTAGGAGAAGGTGAACCACAGCACCATGAACAGCAGCACGGCGCTGAACTTCATGCGTTCGGCGAACGCGCCCACGATCAGGCAAGGCGTGATCGCGGCAAACGTGCACTGGAAGGCAATGTAGGCGTACTCGGGAATCATCACGCCCTTGCTCCAGGTGGCAACGACCGACGAGGGCGTTACGCCATTGAGAAAGAGCCGATCAAACCCGCCAAAGAAGGCGTTGCCGCCGGTGAAGGCAACGCTGTAGCCATAGACGCACCACAGCACCGACAGCAAGGAAAAAGTGATGAACACCTGCATGCAGACCGACAGCACGTTCTTTGAACGGACCATGCCGCCGTAGAACAGCGCGAGGCCGGGCACGGCCATCATGAGGACGAAGGCGGTCGACACCATCATCCACGCCGTATCGCCCTTATCGGGCGTGGGCGGCGCAGCGTCCTGACCGAACGCCAGGGTGGATGTCAGGGTTAACAGGGCACCGATGACCGGTAGGCCCCATCCTGCGAGGGGGTGCCGGGCGGTGCCGGTTGGCAACGGTCTGCAAGTCATTCGCCGTCTCCTTCAAGCTTGAAAATTCTCGGGTGTTGAGCGGTCGTCAGCCTGCGCTGCCGTACCACGGATCCAGACCTGTACCGTTCGATTGAAACGGCTACACACTGGTACTCGAGGACTGAACAGCAGCAACCGTGCCATGCGTGTGCAGGTTGCGGTTTTTCAGTGGCAGCGGGTCTTAAGGTCCGACACCGGCGAAGCACGGCCACGTTGGCCGGCCCGGGGCCGAGCCCCACTGGTGCAACTGCCCTGAAGATGCACCATGAAGGGGCGAATTAAATCTGCGAGGCGATTCAAGGCACCACCGGCGGGACCAGGCTGATGCCCGCGTCGCGCGCCCGCTGGTAAATCGCCGTGTTCACCGCGTGGCGAGTCTCGAAATGTCGGGTGTTGAGCGTCCAGTAGCGATAGGCAATCGAAATCCCGCCGGGGCCGAAATTGTCGATCCCCACGTGCGGCGCATGCTCGGCCACCACCCCGTCGGTGGCGGCCAGCACCTCGCCAATCAAGGCCACCATGCGCACCGGGTCGTCGGCGTAGTCAATGCACAGCGCGGCCTCGACCACCCGGTTGGCGTAGGAGTTGACGTGTACTTCGCCGACAATTTTCTTATTGGGAATGATGATGTCTTCGCCGTCCTCGTTGCGGAGTCTGGTAACGGCGAGCGTGATGGACTGCACGACACCTGAGCAGTCGAGCACGGTAATGCTGTCGCCCACGCGATACATCCGACCCAGGATAATCGACAGGCCTGCACCGTAGTTTGAGATCGTGCCCTGCAATGCTAGCCCGACGCCCACTGCCGCGCCGCCAACCGCCGCAATCAGCGGGGCAATGCTGATCCCCAGCTTGGCCAGCGCAATCAGCACGAACAGCGCCAGCACGCCCAGACGGCCCAACATGGCAAGCAGTGCTGCCAGCGCCACGTCTACGTGCTTGCGCTCGCATTGAGCGAGGATCGCCCGACCAGCCATGCGCGAGACCAGCGTGCCCGCCCCCAAAATCAACACCGCGCCTAACAGCTGGAAGGAATAGGTCACCAGGAATTCGGTGACCATCACATACACGCGGGAAAGCGTGTTCATCTCATCCGTCATTGGTCTCTCCTGACGCAGCATCGGGGCCGCTCCTGCCCCGCGCCCGGCATGGGCGCGAGACAGCATTCAGACAGGCGGCGCGCCGTCAGGCAAGTGCAAGGACGAAGGACGCGCTAGGCGGCGGCCGGCCCGCGCAGGAAGCCGCGCCAACTGCCGTAGGCGGTGATGTCTTCGGCGTCACCGCAGGCCGCCGCTTCGCAGAGAAAGCCTTTGACGCGCGTGCCATCCGCAAGCTTTAGCGTGCCAATGCCCAGCGGCGCCGGCACCCCCGCCAGAAAGCCACCGACCTCGCTCAGCGGCAGGTCCCAGAGTTCAACCTCCACCCCTGCACCGCCAGCCGGGACCTGCACCAGCCCTGGCCGCCGCGGCGGCCCGCCGGCCAGCGCGTACAGCCGGTACTGCGCGGCCGTCCGCGTTGCCCCGACGAAACGCGCCCCGCGGCTGGTCAATTCATGATTCAGCGGCAGGCCACTCATATGTGCCCCGCACACCGCCAGTCGCAGGGCCGCCGGGTCTGATGCGGGGAGCGGACGACTGCGTTGCGCGCTGGTCGCGCCGAGTGGCAGCCCCAGCGCCGTTTCCAGCTGCTCGGCATAGTCGAGCAGCGCGCGATCCTGAAACGCCCCGGCGAACAGGGTCACGCCACGCGGCAGTCCGCGCGGACAAAACCCTGCCGGCACCGCAATCGCGCTGTAATCCAGCAGGTTCATGAAGTTGGTGTAGTAGCCCAGACGGCTGTTGAGTTCGATTGGCGCTGCCGCCTCCTCGTCCCGCCGGTAAATGCTCGGCGCGGTGGGCGTCAGAATGAAATCCAGCGGCGCAAGGATGCGATCAGCCTCGCGTTTCAAGGCGAGCAGGCGGTATTG
Organism: Gammaproteobacteria bacterium; assembly: GCA_030833185.1. GTDB lineage: Bacteria > Pseudomonadota > Gammaproteobacteria. Next base: position 3,370 of record JAURHQ010000221.1, read on the forward strand.
CGCCTTGAAGGCGTCGACCGCCGATCGCGCCTTGGCCGGCCCGATGATCTGTCGCGTGACCGGGAACAGCGCCTCAGGTTGCGCCTCAATGAAGTCCTCGATGGCGGCATAACGCTCAGCCACCCACGGGCCCTCGTAGAGCAGACACGCCGCCGCCAGCATGGGCGACAAATCGATGTCGCGCGCTTCGCCGCCCAACGCGGACAGCGCGGCAACAGCGCCCTCGAAGCTGGCGCGGGTCGCCGCGTCGCCGAAATATTCAAGCGTCTGCGGCACGCCAAAGACAAATCCGGCGCGCGCTGGTTGACCGTCCTGCGGCGCACGCGAATACAGATCGGTCTCATCCTCGCCCGCGGCCACCGCAAAAACGCGGCGGGCGTCGGTGGCTTCAAGCGTAAAAATCGACACGCAGTCCAGCGTGCGGCAGGCCGGAACCACCCCGCTCGTGCTCAGCACGCCGCGGGTGGGCTTCAGCCCGATCAAATTGTTGAACGCTGCCGGCACGCGGCCAGAGCCCGCGGTATCCGTGCCTAGCGAGAACGTCACCTGCCCGCTCGCCACAGCAACTGCCGAACCCGCGCTTGAGCCGCCCGACAGCCAGTCGGGGTCGAACGCGTTGTGGCAGGCCCCGAAAGGCGAGCGCGATCCCACCAGCCCGGTCGCAAACTGGTCGAGGTTGGTCTTGCCGATCGGAATCGCCCCGGCGGCGACGAGGCGCGCCACCACGCGCGCGGAATGCGTTGGCGTGTAGGCAAATTCAGGACAGCCGGCGGTGGTCGGAATGCCGGCCAGATCGATGTTGTCCTTGATGGCAAAGGGCAGACCGAACAGCGGCAAGGTCGCCGGGTCCAGCGTGCGCAGGCGCGCCAGATAGGGCTCGAGTTCATCCCGGCTTAGCACATGGATCCAGATATTGGCCGAGGCCCGCCGGTCGATGCGCGCGAGGCACTCGTTCACCACGGCATCCGGGGTCAGCGTCCGGTTACGGTACGCGTGTAGCAGCGCATCGGCCGCCAGATTAAGTTCGCTCATACGCCCTCCTCGACCGTCAGCACCATCAAGGCTTGTCCTGGCGCCACCTGTGCACCGGTGCGTGTCAGCACCCGGGCGACGGTACCGGCATGTTCTGCCACCAGCGCGATTTCCATTTTCATGGATTCGATCACCGCCAGTGTTTCACCCGCCGCGACCGCCTGCCCGGCGCTGACCTGCAGCTGCCACACGCTGCCGTGGACGTGCGAGGTCAGCGCGCGTTCGTTCGCCGCCAGCGCCGATTCATCGGCCACTTCCACCATTGGCAACTCGCTGCTCACCACGTCCTGACCGGCGGCCTTCCAGCGCGCACGCTCGGCCTCGAAGGCCGCCTGCTGGCGCGATTTGAACGCATCGATCGAGGCCGCGTTGTCGGCCAAAAAGCGGTTGTATTCGGCCAGACTGAACCGCGACTCCTCGATTTTGAGCCGGTAGCGCCCGCGCGGAAAATCTTCCCGCATCTTCAACAAGTCCTCGCCGCTGACCGGAAAAAAACGGATCTGGTCGAAGAACCGCAACAACCACGGCGAGGTGAAATCGGCGGTCTGCCGGTAGCGATTCCACATTTGCACCGTGCGCCCGACGAACTGGTAGCCGCCGGGGCCTTCCATGCCGTAGACGCAGAGATACGAGCCGCCGATGCCTACCGCGTTCTCCGGCGTCCACGTGCGCGCCGGATTGTATTTGGTGGTCACCAGTCGATGACGCGGGTCGAGCGGCGTCGCCACTGGCGCGCCGAGGTACACATCGCCCAGGCCCATCACCAGCCAGGACGCCCCGAAGACAATCTCCTGCACGGCGTCGATGTCCGGCAGCCCGTTGATG
>JAURHQ010000222.1 GCA_030833185.1 Gammaproteobacteria bacterium
TGCGGGATGAGGAGGAGCTGCTTTGGCCGGCACCATACCCCGTCCCCCTTTTTGTCCTGGGGACGGACGCCAAAACGGCGCGCACTCTGCTTCCCTTCGCTGCTGCGATGCTCGCCTTTGCCGCTCCAGTAGGTGTCGCCGAGGTTGACCCACATACTGCCGTTGTCGGCCAGGATGGGCCGGCATAGCTCAAAGCTTGCCGCCAGCTTTGCCACGAACTCCGAAGGGTGTTCCTCAAGGCCCATCTGACCCGTAACTTCATAGTCCCGCTGACCGTAGAACGGCGGCGACGTAACGATGCAATTTACGAGAATATTGTGCTTGGCGAGTAACGCCAAGCCTTTGTTGATATCCATATTGAGGATGAGCGTGTCATCATCTGCGTAGTACGCAGCCTTGCGAAGCGCTGGGTCGCAGAAAAGCTCTTCTGATATAATGGTCGGATGCATGGCCTCATTGGCCTTGGTCATAGGCCGTGCAGGCTTACCAGTTTTTGTAGATGTCTTCGACCCAGCCGCTGCTTTTTCTGCGGTCGGAAGAGGGACAACATTACCGGTATATACTGATCGGCTAGCTTGCCGCCTGGACGTATTTTTAAGCATTTTTCTTCCGTTTCCCGCCTTGTTCCATCACCGCACGCAGCGGCAGCGGGATTTGACCTGATCGTGAATTCACAAAGTCCGTGAGTGCGTGACGCATCACCCATGCGGCTGACACGTCATTGTCTTGGGCTATCGTATTAATCTCGCCTAGCACGGCAGCCGGTAAAACCACTGAGGTTCGGACCATTTTCGCACGCACCATGCTGCCCCCGGCTCATTTGCATCAGACTGGTGACACTATGATGAACTATGCACCAATGTCTATGGCTATGCCCTTAGCAGGTATCCTCATTTTGCGAATGGATAGCCCGATCATCGGCCGGAGGCCGAGCCAAGCCTCGGGCATGGCTGGCGCATGCAGAAACTATAACAGTAATAGGCTGATATCTGGCAGGGGACACGAGAGCCAGATAGGGAGTGTGTGAAATGTCGGTGTATGCATTATGGAACAATAAAGGCGGAGTCGGTAAAAGCTACCTGACGTTCCAGATTGCATCGGAGTATGCGCGTACCCACCCGCACGAGAAGGTGTTGGTAATCGACCTATGTCCGCAGGCTAATGCTTCTAGTATGCTACTCGGAGGGATTATCCAAGGTGAGCAGAATCTTGACAATATAGCGCTCACTTCGGCTTCGCGTCGCAAAACCATTGCAGGATATATAGAAGAGCGGATTCTCAGCCCGTATATGAGTCCGAACGTCGGGGCGTCCTACGTCACTCATGTCCGGCCATTCAATGGAGCGGTTCCTCCGAACCTCTATCTTGTCGTGGGCGATGAGGAATTGGAAATCCAAGCTTCGCGAGTGGCCAACGCAACATCCCCAGGCCCGGCCGACGCTTGGCGTATCGTGCATCTTTGGATTTCGGACCTGATTTCCGATATCCGCAATTCATGGGATGTGCAGGACTCGACGGTCTTCATTGACTGCAATCCCAGCTTCACCGTTTACACCGAACTGGCGATGTCGGCGGCTGACAATCTTATCATTCCATTCTCAGCAGACGGATCGTCGAAGCGTGCCGTGAAAGCGGTTCTAGCATTGCTGTACGGCATCACCCGTATCCCCGGCGCACCGCAATCCCAATTCCATCTGGAATCCCAACGCTTCCGAATGTCAGTGCCGAAAATCTATGCATACGTGGGCAACCGACTGACCCAAATGAATCTCGGCGCTGCCGGGGCTTTCAAGACAGTAGTCAATGAAATCGGCGCTGAAATATTCAGTGTATGGCGGAGCAATCCAAACCTTTTCGCTATACATCCGCATGGCGCGCCAGTGCCATCGTCACAGCGTGAGTTTCGGAAAATGTTTCAAGCTGAAATCAATGACGCGAACACGGCGTCTGTTATATCCGGCGCGCTCGGTATTCCGATCATGGCCCTTCATTCAGGTACGAAAAATCTCGCTGGTAAGGACATCATGGTCAATCAATCCCAGCTCGATAAGCAAAAGCCCAACATCAGTAATTTCGTCCAGACCGTAAACTGATCGGTGATTTTCGGATCACGCAACGCCGTGATCCGAAAATCAAAAGTTCTGCATCAGATGGAGAATGGCGGTTTTCCGGCCCCTCCACGATGTAAAAATCTGATGCAGCCGGTGACCGTTAACGCGCTAAACGAAACAAGCCCCATCCGGCAAGGCCAGCGATCACCCCCAGAAGACCGCCGACGATATAGGCGGTAAACGCATTGGCGGGAACGAACAGGCCGCCAGCGAGAAAGCCCGCTATCGTGGCGCTGCGCGTTGCGGTGACATAGACCGCCGCCACCTTGCCATGCGCGTCGGGTGGAGCCTCTTTTTGCAGCATGGTACGCACCGCGACATTATGGACGCTATTGGCCGCACCTCCCACGACAAAGGCGATGGCGACGCCGGCGAGGCTGGGAACGATGATGAGGGGCATGACGCCGATCGCGAGCATGGACGCGCCCATGAGGGCGGCCGTGGCAAACGCCCATCTGGCGGGATGGTGTTCGGCGATTTCCCCCGCGAGCGCTGCGCCCAGGAGCATCCCGCTTGCCCAGAAGGCCGTCAGAACGCCAAGCGCGGTCGCACCCGCATTGAGCGAAACGGTTATGAGAAAGATGAAAGCGACATCGGCGATAGCGGTGGCGAACACCTCCAAGGTCAGCGCCGTGACCATGATGATGATGCGTCGATTGCGCAGCAGTGGTAGATATTCCGCGAGCAGTGTCGGTGTGGCTTGCTGCTCCCCATCTTCAGGCTGCGTCCGCCGTCTGACGCCGCTTCCCCAGATCACGATCGCCAGCAGGGCGAAGCTGCCTGCATCGATCAGGAGAGCGTTGCGGGCACCGCCCCAGGACACGAGGACGCCTCCGATGACCGGTCCGGCCAGCATCCCGGCGCTGCGAACGAACTCCAGGCCGGCATTGGCTCGCGCCAGCGTCATGCCGAGGCCCTGGGCGAGGACCGGGATGAGTGCGAAAGTCGCCGTGCCGCTGATCGCGAATAGCAGGCCGAGGATGGACGCACCGACGATCGTGGCCGGAAGCGAGGCGCTGAAGGCGAGCCAGGCCACGATCGCGGCCTGCGTCAGCGATGCGAGGATCAGGATCACGCCGGCATCGCGGCGATCGGTCAGGCGACCGATATAGGGTGCGGCAAGCAGCCCGGGGACGAGCTGCGCGATGAGTAGCAGGGGAATGGCCAGCGCCGCATGATCACCGGCGGTGCGGAACATCAGGGTGATGAGCGTGATTTCGTCACCGATGGTGGAGAGCGTCAGCGCTGCCAGCAGCAGCCACCCCCATCCCCGTCGAAATCCGAATGTCATCATGGAGCTTTCATGGCGGGTCAGCGCCAGAGGCGAAACCCCATTCACGCCATGCGGGATTCACTCTCCATTCTATATATGATAATGTCCTTTATCACACATTAGACGGAGTGAATCGTGCGAGCGGAACATGGAAAGATCGAGGGGCCTTTCGCGATCGAGGAAGATACCGCCCTCTATGGCATGGTCGCGGGCGATGCGACGCTGCATCGGGGCATCCGCTTTATCCTGCACGGCACGATCGCAGGCAACCTGACGATCGAAACCGGCGCGCGCGCGATCATCCACGGCACGGTGGCAGGACGCATCTACAACGAAGGCGGGCGTGTCGAGATTTTCGGGATCGCCGATGCCGTCGCCAACGGTTCGCGCGACGCCATCACCATCATCGACCCCGCCGCCCATGTCCGGGGGCGACCCTGACGAGGCCGTTTAAACGTTACCGAGATCCAGCTCACTCAGAGGGACAGCTTATGCACGAGGATGACGACGACGCTTTTGCCGACAACCACGCCGAACGTGCCCAGGCCAGGGCGCTGCGCGAGCAGGCGCGCGACGGCGGTCTGCGGTTCGAGGCGTATCTTACCGGCGACCAGGCCGACTGGCTGTTGCAGCGGGTCGAGTGTGGCCTGTTCCACGATCCCTCCGAAGCGGTGTTCGCGATCGTTCAGAACTTCATCGAGTTGGAGCCGCACCGCGATTTGCGCGACGAGCTACTACGCCGGATGCTAGATGTATCGGCTGCCGATCTGGAATCCTCCCGTCCTGCCGACGAGGTGTTCGATGAATTGCACCGGGAGCTGGGGAAGCCGCGCCCTGAGCCGGCGCGCTGGGAGAAGATCGCGCGATGAACCAGCTTGCCCCCCTCCCCTCGCCCACGCTGGCATTGCCGGCGCTGATCGCGGCGGCCGACGAACGCGCGCAGCTTCGCTTCCTTGAATTCTTCGCCGTCACCATCCGCAATCCGCATACCCGCCGCGCCTATGCGCGCGCAGCCGGCGACTTCCTGGCCTGGGTAGCGGCGCGCGGGGTCACGTCGCTTGGGACCGTGCAGCCGCTCCACGTCGGCGCGTGGATCGAGGCGCTGGGGGGCGAGATGAGCGCGCCCAGCGTCAAGCAGCAGCTCGCTGGCGTGCGCCGCCTGTTCGACTGGCTGGTGATGGGCCAAGTCATGCGGGCGAACCCCGCCGCATCGGTGCGCGGGCCTGCGCATAGTCAGCGGCGCGGCAAGACGCCGGTGTTGGCCCCCGACGAAGCGCGGCGGCTGCTCGATACGATCGACGTAACGACGCCGGTGGGGTTGCGCGACCGCGCCCTGATCGGGCTGATGGTATATTCGTTCGCGCGGATCGGCGCGGCGCTGGCGATGCGCGTGGAGGACGTGTTCATGCAGAACCGGCGGCTATGGGTGCGGCTGCACGAAAAGGGAGGCAAGCGGCATGAAATGCCCTGCCACCATAATCTTGAGGACTATCTGACCGCCTATATCGACGGCTGCGACTTGCGCGAGGACCGCAAGGGGCCGCTGTTCCGCACGATCGCGCGTGGCACCAAGCGGCTAAGCGATACCCCCCTGCCCCAGGCCAATGCGTTCGCGATGGTGCGCCGGCGTGCGGCGGCGGCCGGGGTCGGGACGGCGGTCGGCAACCATAGCTTTCGCGCGACCGGGATTACCACCTATCTGAAAAATGGTGGTACATTGGAGACCGCCGCGACAATGGCGAACCATAGCTCGACGCGGACCACCCAGCTCTATGACCGGCGGCCCGATGACGTGACTCTGGACGAGGTGGAGCGGGTGCTGATTTAGCG
>JAURHQ010000223.1 GCA_030833185.1 Gammaproteobacteria bacterium
TGATCAGCACCTTGCCGGCCGCCAGTGCGGCGTCCTGCTCGGCGTTTGCCGCCTTGGAGCCTTGTGCCGCCACCGTCCGCTCCCACTGCTCCCAGGTGTAGCAGTCGGCGCCAAATTCTTTCTCTGCGAGCTCATAGCCCCAGTTGCGGAAGGCGCCTTCGGTGAACTTCATGATGTTGCCCTTGTGCACGAAGGTCACACTCTTGCGGCCGTTGCTCAAGGCGTACTTGATCGCGGCGCGGACCAGTCGGGCGGTACCTTCCTGCGACACCGGCTTGATGCCAATCCCGGAAGTTCCCGGGAAACGAATTTTCTTGTACAGGTCCGGGAAGTGCTCGGCCATGAGCGCGAGGAACTTCTTGTTTTCCGCCGTGCCCTGCTCGAACTCGATGCCGGAGTAAATGTCTTCGGTGTTCTCGCGGAAAATCACCATGTCGACCAGGTCGGGGCGCTTCACCGGCGAGGGCACGCCCTTGAACCAGCGCACCGGGCGCAGGCAGACGTAGAGGTCAAGAATTTGCCGCAGCGCGACGTTCAGCGACCGAATGCCGCCGCCAACCGGCGTGGTCAGCGGGCCCTTGATGGCCACCAGATACTTGCGGCAGGCGTCCAGCGTGGCTTCCGGCAGCCAGGAACCGGTGAGGGTATTGGCCTTTTCGCCGGCGTAAACCTCCATCCACGCGATTTTGCGGCGGCCGCCGTAGGCCTTCGCGACCGCGGCGTCCATTACCCGCTGGCTGGCGCGCCAGACGTCCGGGCCAATGCCGTCGCCTTCAATGAAAGGAATGATCGGATTGTCGGGGACGGTCAGCCGACCGTTCGCGATAGAAATGATGGCGCCGTCGGCCGGTGCAATGGGTGTAGTCAATTTACCTGTCTCCCGTTCACATGAAATCACAGCAAGTTTTCCACACTTGGAACAGCGTTGTCACGGCAGGAAATCTTCCGGCGTAATCCCCGTGTCGTTGAGTCTTGCCAAGGCTTCGCCTATTCTCGGCAATGTGAACAGCTTTTTTAAGTAACAAGCGCAAACCCTTGATTCCAAAAATGAGAGTCATTGTCTACGACGCCGATCGCTACGACCGGGGGCTGCTGTCCCTCGCGTTGCGCAGCGCTCTGCCGGAATTGACGGTGGCCAAGGCCGGCTCCTTGCTGGAGCTCATGCATGAATTAAGCAGCGGTCCGGTTGCCGCCGTGGTCGGTGACCCGGGCACTACGCTGGCTGAAGTCAGCGACGCGATCCGTTTTGCCCGCCAGCGCGAACCCGCCTGCCTGTTCTGGCTGTTTACCGCCGAAGAAGACGCGCCGACCGCCGAGTCCTGCGTGGGTCTGGGCGTGGACGGCCGTGACCGCAAGGACAGCGCCGGCTATCTCAGCCTCCCTCAGCGCCTGCTGGAGCGCGTGCGCCAGACCCGCGAACTGGGCGAGCGCTACCCGGAGGAGGCGGCGACCCTGATGGGCAGCGCGGTGCCCGCCGCCAGCGCGTTGATCGATGGCGAGGGGCGGTTTCGGGCGGTCAATCAGGAACTTGAGCTGCTGTTCAAGCTGCCGCGCTACGCGATGCTCGACACCGGGCTTGCCCAAATGGGCGCGGCGAATGAACGTGTGGCGTTGCAGCAAATCCTCAACGGCCCCCGTCAGCGCAACAGCCTCACCCTCAGCGTGGCCCACGAGGGCAGCGCGTCGGATGAGTTCAGCCTGCTCCTGCGCCCGCTGGGCGAGCAGCCGCGGCAGGGCAGTTGGTGGATTCTGAGCGCGAGTCCTGCCCTGCGCGCCACCGAGTTGCTGGGCAGTCCGGCGCTTACCGCCCGCAACGCCGAACTGGAACAACTGCTGTTTGCCGTCACCCACGACCTTCAGGCGCCGCTCAACTCGCTGGCCAGCAACGCCCGCTGGCTGGTGGCCCGGCGGAGTGAACTGGGACAGGAGCTCGCCGAGTCCTCGCAGGAAATCGCGGCGCTGACCCAGCGGATGCAGCAGATGCTCGATGGCATCCTCGCGGTATCAACCGTGCGCTCGGGGCAGTCGGAGCCGGAAGCGGTCAATCTGGACAACGCCCTGACCGATGCGCTGGCCAATTTACAGAGCGAGATTGATGAAGTGCGCGCCACGATTGAGCGCTATCCGCTGCCCACGCTGCTCGTAAACCGACAGCAGATGGTGCAGGTGTTCCAGAACCTGCTGTCGAACGCGCTGAAGTTTCGGGGGCCTCGTCCGCCGCGGGTGCGCATCAGTTCGCAAGACAGCGGGGACTGTCTGCGGATCGTCGTGCAGGACAACGGCATTGGCATCGCGCCGCGCGATATTCCGCGGATCTTCGGCATGTTTCAGCGTTTACACAGTGAACAGGAATATCCGGGCCTCGGTATCGGGCTGGCGATTTGCCGTCAGATCGTGCGCGCCCACGGCGGCGAACTCTTTGTAGATTCCTCGCCGGGCAATGGCTCGATCTTCATGATGGAATTCCGGGGACCGGGTCTCCGGTCCGTGATCCGCCCGGTGCCCCGGGAGGTGGCAAGTCGATGAGCGAAACCCCGATTTCCTGCCGCGTACTGCTGGTGGAAGACATTGAATCCGAAGCCAGGCTTGCTATCGCGCACCTGCGCCGAATCAGCGGATGGCGTTTTGTCATCGAGCATCTGCCGCGTCTGGAGCCCTCGCTTGAGCGCGCGCGCAGCCAGCGCTACGACCTCATTCTGCTCGATCTTAATCTGCCCGACGGGGTGGGCGTGGAAGTTTGCCAGCGGATGCATGACGCCGCGCCCGATGTGCCGATCATCGTGCTGACCAATCAGACCAGCCCGCAACTCGGTCTGCGTTCCTTGCGCGAAGGCGCGCAGGACTACCTTATCAAGCGCGAACTGGACGAAATTGTCCTCGGCCGCGCCATTCGCTACGCCATTGAACGACACCGCGCCGAGCGCGCACTCCGCGCCAGCGAGGAGCGCTATGCGCTGGCGGTCGGTGGCGCCAACGACGGCATCTGGGACTGGAACCTGCGCGATGACGAGGTTTATTTCTCGCCGCGCTGGAAAGCCATTCTCGGCTACAGCGAGGACGATGTTTCCGACCGCATCGCCGAGTGGCTGGACCGGGTCGATCAGCAGGACCGCGCACGTTTCGACGCGGCGCTCAACCAGCATCTGGAAGGCCGCTCGGCGTTCTTCGAATGCGAATACCGGATGATCACGCGCGGCGGGGAGTCGCGCTGGGTCTCAAGTCGCGGCGTTGCCTTGCGCGACCGCGCGGGCGCGGCCTGGCGGATGGCGGGCTCAATGACCGATATCACCCGCCGCAAGCAGGCGGAGACGCGGCTGCTGCATGAAGCCGTGCACGACCCGCTGACCGGCTTGCCAAACCGCCTCTTATTCATGGACCGGCTTGATCTCGCTTTGCGCCGCTACCGGCGCGATTCTGCCAAGCAGTTTGCCGTGCTCTTTTTTGACCTTGACCGCTTTTCGCAGGTCAACGAATCGCTGGGACAGGCGGCGGGCGATGAACTGCTGGTGCAGGTCGCGGCGCGCGTGACCAGCTGCCTGCGTCCGGGCGACACGCTGGCGCGCCTCGGCACCGATGAGTTTGGCATCGTGCTAAACGATGTCTCGGGCTCTACCGATGTGATCTACGTCGTCGAGCGGCTACAGGAAAATCTGAGCCGGCCCTTCGATTTCGATCTGCACAACGTCTATACCTCGGCCAGCGTGGGTATCGCCCTGGCGGCCGAATCCTACCGGCTGCCCGAAGAGATGCTGCGCGATGCGGACATCGCCATGTATCGCGCGAAAAACGCAGGGCAGGCCACCTATGCGGTGTTCGACCCCGAGATGCACGATCAGGCCATGTTCCATCACCGCATGGAGACCGACCTGCGCCGCGCGCTGGACCGGGGCGAACTGGAACTCTTCTACCAGCCCATCCTCAATCTTGAAGACGGCCAGCGGGTGCTCGGCTTTGAGGCCCTGTTGCGCTGGCGCCATCCGACACGCGGACTGGTATTGCCCGAGACCTTCATCCACATCGTGGAGGAAACCAGCCTCGTTGGCCCGATAGGCTGGTGGGTGATCGAGCGGGCGATTCAGCAACTGGCCAAGTGGCAGCGCCTGTTCAAGGTCGAGCCGCCGCTGGCCATGAGCATCAATGTGTCCGGGCGCATGTTCATGTCCGACGACATGGCCAAACGCATGGCGGCACTGCTGGAAGACTATGAAATTGCGCCCAGCTCGGTGCATCTGGAAATCACCGAACGCGTGGTGATGAATCACGGCGATCTGGTGCTGAACGCGCTGGCCGACTTGCGCGAGCTTGGCATCCAGCTACACGTGGACGATTTCGGTACCGGCTATTCCTCGCTGACCTATTTGCAGCGCTTCCGCTACGACACGCTCAAAATCGACCGCTCCTTTGTGGCCTCGATGACCGAGGAAGACGACAGCTCGGCAATCGTGCAGGCGCTGGTATCGCTGGGGCAGACCTTGGGCATGAAGGTAGTGGCCGAAGGGGTGGAGACGCCGGAGCAGCTCAAGCGACTGCGGCAGATGCAGTGTCCCGCGGCGCAGGGCTTCTGGTTCAGCGAGCCGCTGCATCAGGACGATGTCAGCCAATATCTGCGCGAGGGGCTGCGCGATGCCGCCGCTGCCGCACGCGCCCTGAACTGACCTACGCGCCGTATGCTGCCCGAACCCGCCCGGACTCAGGTGGTCCGCGATGATGTTGAGCTTGCCGTGTGGCACTGGGGCAATCCGGCGGCGCCGCCGGTGGTGCTGGTCCACGGCTGGGGCGACAGCGGCGCGACTTTCGCCGCGGTGGCGGCGTCCTTGCACGACGATTTTTTCCTCATCGCCCCAGATTTGCGTGGTTATGGCGAATCGCCGCCAACCGCCGGCGGTTACTGGTTTCCCGACTATCTGCGCGATCTGGATGCCTGCCTTGATGCCCTGATCGGCACCCGACCGGTGACGCTGGTGGGCCACAGCATGGGCGGTAATGTTTGCGGGCTCTATGCGGGGATACGGCCGGCGCGCATTGCGAGTCTTGTGCTCCTGGAAGGCTTTGGCCTGCCGCCGACCTCGCCGGATGAGGCGCCGGACCGCTATCGCCGCTGGCTGGATCAAAACCATCAACCGCCGGCATTGCGTGATTTTGTCGACGAAGCCGCGCTCATGCGGCATTTGCAGCG
>JAURHQ010000224.1 GCA_030833185.1 Gammaproteobacteria bacterium
TCTGGTCCGCGAGCAGCCGCGTGGCGGGATCGATTTGGTGCTGACGCGGGCGAGTTACACCCTGCCGCCCGAGGTGGAGCAGGGGCGGATCCTGACGAGCGGCGCGGTGGACCTGAGCGGCAACGCGCTGGGCAATCTGCTCTTTGCGGGCGCGGGCGATAACCTCATCGACGGCGGCGCCGGGGCGGATACGGTGAGTTACGCCTATGCCGCAGCAGGGGTCTCGGTCAGTCTGGCCGTGCGTGGGCCGCAGGCAAGCGGCGGCTCGGGCAGCGATACCTTGCTTAGTGTCGAACGTCTCGCCGGCAGTCCCTACGCCGACCGCCTTACCGGCAACGCAGCGGCCAATGTGCTGCTGGGCGGTGCCGGCAACGACCGCCTCGCGGGCGGCGCGGGGAATGACCTGCTCCGCGGTGGACTCGGGAACGATCGGCTGTCTGGTGGTGCAGGCGAGGATCATTTCCGCTTCGAGGGATTGCTCCAGCCCGGTACTAATCGCGACCGCGTGGAGGATTTCTCGCTTGCAGAAGATGTGCTCGAACTCGACCATCAACGCTTCGGCGCGCTGGGGGCGGCGGGAGCTTTGCCGGCCGACTATTTCTGCATCGGACCCGCCGCGCAGGACGCGAACGATTTTGTCTTGTTTGATCCCCTGACCGGCGTGCTGGCCTACGACGCCGATGCCACCGGCGCCATGTCGCCCATTGCGTTTGCCCTGCTGACGCCCGGGCTTGCCTTGCGGGCGGCCCATCTGGAGATTGTCTAGCGCATGACCGAGACCACCGACCCCGCCCTCGCACTGGCGGCGATTAACGACGACAGCCCGAGCGCGCGCTGGAATTTTCCGGCTGCGATTGGCTCGTTCGACAGCGCGCCCGCCGGCATCGGCACCGCGGTCAGCCTGAGCTACAGCTTTCTCGCCAGCGTGCCGGTCTACGACACCCCGCAAACCGGTTTTCAGGCCTTGAATACCACCCAGCAGGACGCCGTGCGCGCCGCGCTTGCCCAGATTGCGGCAGTGACCGGTGTGAGCTTCACCGAAGTGGCGGCGGCCGATGGAACGCTTGCCTTCGGCGGCAACGACCAGAGCGCGGCGCAGGCGGCCTACGCCTATTTCCCGTATTACGACTACGTCACCGATGGCAACGGCCAAATCCTGTCCGTGAGCGAAGACGCACTGGCCGGCACGGTATGGCTTAACACCGACTACGCCAACGACCCGATCAATCCAGGCAGCGAGGGCTATGTGACCTTGCTGCACGAGATTGGCCACGCGCTGGGTCTGAAGCATCCGTTCGAAGCCGGTCCCGGGGGCTACACGCTGGGCACCGCGCTCGATACCGAGGCCTACACGGTGATGTCCTACAGCGTCGCACCGCGCACCACGATTTATGAAATCAGCGGCGACGCGCAGTCCTACAGCTACACGCTGCTCAATTTGTCGCCCACCTCGCTGATGAGCTACGACATCGCTGCCCTGCAGTATCTGTACGGCAGCAATCAAGGCACGCGCAGCGGCAACACGGTGTACAGCTGGGCGCTGAACGAAGAGTTATTCGAAACCCTGTGGGATGCCGGTGGCATCGATACCATCGACTGCAGCAACCAGACGCTGGTCTGCCAGATCGACCTCACTGCTGGCGCGTTCAGCAGCATAGGCCTGCGTCAGACCGACGCCGAAATGCGCGCCGCGCTGGACTTACCCGACTGGTTCACCCAGAACCTGGATCCGGACACCTACAACGGCAGCCGCAATCTTTGCATTGCGTACAACTGTGCGGTCGAGAACGCCACCGGCGGCAGCGCGGGCGATCGTCTGCAGGGCAATGCGCTGGCCAATGTGCTGCTGGGCGGCGCAGGGGCGGACACCTTGCTCGGTGCCGCGGGCGCCGACAGTTTGAACGGCGGCAGCGGCAACGACAGCCTCAACGGCGGCGATGGCGCAGACATCTACGTGGTGGACGCGAGCGGCGACGTGGTGACGGAGAGCAACAGCAGCCTGTCGCTCGGCGGCAGCGATCTGGTCATCAGCAGCGTGAGTTTCGTTCTGGGCAGCAACCTGGAGCGGCTGAGCTTGAGCGGTTCGGCGGCCATCAACGGGACCGGCAATGCGCTGGGCAATCTGCTGACCGGCAACAGCGGCGCCAACCTGCTCAAAGGCCTGGCGGGGCTTGATTCGCTCGCTGGTGGCAGCGGCAACGACCAGCTCTTTGGTGGCCTCGGCAACGACACGCTGACCGGTGGTCTGGGTAACGACCGCTTTGTGTTTGATGCGCTCAAGGGCAGTACCAACATCGACCGGATCACGGACTTCAAGTCCGGCACCGACAAAATCGTGCTCGATGACGATATTTTTACCCGGCTGCCGGGTTCGCTTGCGACCAAAACCCTCGCCGCCGCCGACTTCAAACTCATCACCAGCGGCACCGGGTTTGCCGCGGGCGATGCGAGCGACCGCATCATCTACAACACAACGACCGACAAGCTTTACTACGACGCCGACGGCACCGGGCGTGCGGCGGCGGTGCAGATTGCCACCGTCGTCTTGACCGGCACGGCGCATCCGGTGGCGTCGGACTTTCTGCTGGTGGTGTGAGGCACTGACGGCGGGTAAATTGACATCCGGGTCGGCCCTGACGCCTTCGGGGCCGGCGACACCGGAGGTCAGCCCTGAGCACCATCACCACCAACCCTCTGCGCGGCTTGTTGGCCATTGCCGACGACAGCGTTAGCGCGCGCTGGAACTTTCCGGCGGCGCTCAATACGTCCCTAAGCGCGCCCGGTGGGATTGGTAACGCCGTTGCGCTGACCTACAGCTTCCTGCGCGATGCACCGACCTACGATCCGCAGCCCAGCTTTCTGGCCTTCACCAGCGCCCAGAAGACCGCCACCCGCAGCGCCCTCGACAGCATCGACGACATGGTGCGCGTGGCCTTCACCGAAGACAGTTCGGGCCTCGGACAAAACGGCGATCTGGCCTTTGGCAGTAACAGCCAGCCGGCCGGTAACGCCGGCTATGCCTACTACCCGGCATTTGACTACAGCGCCTCTGGCGGCCGTTTCACACAGATCACCGCCAACGCATTAGGCGGCACGGTCTGGCTGAATCGCAGCACCGCCAGCGACAGCTTTGCGCCCGGCACGGACGGCTATGCCACGCTGCTGCACGAAGTCGGGCATGCGCTGGGATTGAAACATCCGTTTGCGGCCTCGGCGGCCGGCTACGTGCTGAGCGCCGCGCTCGACAGCGAACGCTACACGGTGATGTCCTACAACGCGGCGTCGAAGAGCCTGATCTACGAGGTCAGCGGAACCGCCAGCAGTTATACCTACGTGGTGTATGCCGCGCGGCCGACCACGCTGATGCCGCTCGATATCACGGCTTTGCAGTATCTCTACGGCGCCAATACCAGCACGCGCACCGGCAGCGACACCTACCGCTGGACGACCAACCAGGAACTGCTGGAGACCCTGTGGGATGCCGGCGGCACCGACATCCTCGACTGCTCAAATCAGACCCTGCGCTGTGTCGTCAATCTCACGCCCGGCAGCTTCAGCTCAATCGCGCTGCGCCAGACCGATGCCGAGAAGCGCTCGGCGCTCGGCTTGCCCAGCTGGTTTAGCGTGAGCCTGAGCGCGTCGACCTACGACGGCAGCAATAACCTTGCGATCGCGAGCGGCACCTGGATTGAGAAGGCCATCGGCGGCAGCGCGGCCGACTGGCTGCAGGGCAATGTGCGCGACAACATGCTGGACGGACGCGGTGGCGCCGACACGCTCACCGGCGGCGCGGGCAACGACACCTATGTGGTCAACAGTGCGGGCGACCGGGTGGAGGAAAGCGCAAGCGCCGGCACCGATCTGGTTCAGACCACCGTCACCTATACCCTGGCTGCCAACGTGGAGCAGGGGCGGGTGATGGCCACCGGCGCAGTCAACCTGAGCGGCAACGCGCTGGGCAACCTGCTCTACGCCGGCAATGGCAATAACCTGCTGGACGGCGCCGGCGGGATCGATACCGTCAGCTACGCCTATGCGCCGGCCGGCGTGGTGCTGAGTCTGGCCAAGAGCACTGCGCAGCGCACCGGCGGCTCGGGCAGCGATACCCTGCAGCACGTGGAAGGCTTAAACGGCAGCGGCTTCGGCGACAAGCTGAGCGGCAACGGCAGTGCCAACAGCCTGCGCGGCGCGGGCGGGAATGATTCGCTGGCCGGCGGTGCCGGTAACGACCTGTTGGCCGGCGGTCTGGGCCGCGACATTTTGGTGGGCGGCGAGGGCAAGGATCATTTTCGCTTCGACACCAGTCCGTCGACGAGCGGCAATATCGACACCCTGCGCGACTTCAACGTCAACGACGACTTCATTGAGCTCGAAAACGCCGTATTTCCGGGCATTGGCGGACCGGGCGCGCTGGGCGGCGGCATCCTGCGCGTCGGCGCGGGCATCAGCACCGCGGCGGATGCCAACGACCATTTGATCTACAACAAGACCAGCGGCGCCCTGTATTACGACGCCGACGGGGCCGGTGGCGATGCGGCCGTGCAGTTCGCGAAGCTTGCTGCGGGTCTTGCGCTTGGCAAGGCGGATTTTTTGGTGACCTGAGCCGGCCCCGCGCGGCAGGCGCGGTTGGCAGCCGCCGGATTGCCCGGCGGTGTTCAGGCTGAGACCGAGCCGCGAGACCGGGATGAGGCCTATTTGCCCAGCGCGTCCACGCAGCCCTGAGCGGCCACGCCGTCCTGCTGCGCGCTGCCGCCCGAGGTGCCGACGGCGCCGATGATCTTGCCGTCCTTGACCAGCGGCAGTCCGCCTTCGATGGGCAGCGCGTCCGGCAGTTTGAGCAGGCGCAGGGCAGAGCCGCCCTGGGCGATCATGTCTTCGAACACTTTGGTGGAGCGCCGAAAAGCCGCGGCGGTATAGGCCTTTTGTCGGGCAGGTTCGACCGAGCCGAACTGGGTGTTGTCCATCCGTTCGGTCAGCACGATGTGCCCACCGGTGTCGACCACGGTGACCACCATGAACCAGTTGTTCTTGGCGGCGGTAGCGATGGCGTCGATTCCCGCCCTCGTGGCCGCGGATGCCCCAGCTTCGGCAAGCTTGGCACCCTTGGCGGCGGCACCTCCACCAGCGGAGGCGACGGTGAGAAC
>JAURHQ010000225.1 GCA_030833185.1 Gammaproteobacteria bacterium
GCTGCTAAGTTGCGCGAGCAGGCTAACAACGCGGATCTTGACCTAACCGATGAGCAACGCAATGACCTGCGTGTCGTTGCGGATATGCTGACTCCAGTGGCGAAATCCACCGCCCAATCCGCCATCGACGCAATCGACAAGATCAACAAGGGCTTGTCCGAAAACCAGTATTCGGATCCGTTGTTCCTGACTCCGCTGGCGAAGTTGGTTTTGCAAATTGCCAAGTCGCTCATAAAAGCTGGCATCGCAGTAGATCAGGCGATCCGTCAGGCAATCGCTCAGGCTCGCGAACAACTTCCGGATGACCCCACAAACGACGCCCAGTTGGAAGAACGCCTGATTCGTGATGCTGAGTACACGGCTGCTGTTGCAGCTGGTGACATGGAGACAGCGCAGCGGATGGTTGATGAGGCTGCATTAAAGGCGGGGTACAAAACCAAAGGATTTCACCGAACACCGAAAGCGTTCACCAAGTTTATTCCTGGAGGACCTAAAGCTGAGGCTCAATTCTGGACCACCAAAGCAGGAGAATTTAGAACCCTGTTTGGTCAGTCAGGAAGAGCCATTTGGTTTGGATCGTCTCCAGAGAATCTTCCTGCATACCACAACGAGCCAAGTGGAAGTGGCGTTGTGCTTGAGGTGTATCTGAAAAACCCATCACCACTGCAAATTGATGATGACACCAGAGAATGGGGTCGAGATTTGTATGCAGATGGGTCAAAGCAATTTCCACTTTTGCTGTCCGATGAACACATTCAGAGCATCAGGAAGGACGGCTACACTGGCATAGAATATTGGAATAACGGCAAGACTGCTGATAAATCTGCGCCAGATGAGATGGTGGTATTTGATCCCACCCAGATCAAATCCGCTGATCCCGTCACCCGCGACAATCAAGGCAACGTCGTTCCCCTTTCTCAGCGATTTCAATCCTCGACTGCGGATATCAGAGGTGCGGCCGCTGCACCGGAGCAGCTGGCATTTCAAAACGCGCTTCCGACCGTCTCTCAGGGTACAGCCGCTCAACAGACTGCTGGAGTTCAGGCCGCCGCCGAAGCCCAGGGTCGCGAGCTTGGCCCCGAACCCACCGGCAAGCCCCAGACACTCGAAGAGGCGACCGCCGAAGTGCGCGACGCGATCGGCCAGCTGATCGAGTCCATCACGCCCAAGGCCGGGTTCACGGGCGGCCCGAGCGCCAGCGATTCGCTGCGACGTTTGTTGCAGGAGATTCCGGGTGCCGTGCTGAACAGCGCGATGATCATCGCCCAGAGGGTGTATCGTGAGACCAGGAATTGGGCTCAGGCTGTTGACGCCGGCATGGTGGAGATCATGGGGCGTTCACGGCCATCGAATGTCGAAGACACTCGCCAGGGATTCCGTGAACTGCTTCAAGGATCATCGATTCCCGGAAGCGTGCCTGCCGTTCCTCCGCAGCCGGCTGCTGGTCAGCCGCGTGTCGATTCGCGTGGGTATTTCCGTGGTCAACTGAATCCGGAAACGGTCGCCAACTGGAATGCCGAAGCGCGCCGGACGATGGATTCGTTCGGCACTGATTACGAACGCGCTTTCGAGTGGGCAAATTCGTCTGACATGGGTGCCGATGCACGCGAATGGCTGCTGGCAGAACTGACATCCCGTGTCGTCATTCAGACCAATTCGCCAAACGATATCGTCCGCATCCAGGCTCAGAATCTCCTGCGCCGGATTGCTGATGCTCGCCAAAAGTTGGGAACCCAGACCGCACAGGCGTTCAATGCCCGCACTGCGGCGATGGACACCCATTGGTGGACCCACCCGATTCTGTCCTTCTACAACCTGGTGCGTGATCGCCAGGCTCAGTTGCCATTCCCCGATCAAACCTCAGAACAGGTCCGCCGATGGCTCCAGCAGTCAGGCCGGCAGGCCGTCGAAGAGGTGCGCCTCCAGATGCAGAACGCGAACAACGCGTTTGGTCGCGAGTTCCGCCGGATCACTCGCGATGTGTTGCGTCGCGAAGACATCAACTGGAACGACATTCTGACCAGCAGTCTGCAACGCCAGGGATCGATGCAGTATCGGCTTCTGGAAGAGATCCTCTCTCAGCCCGGTCTCCGAAACCTGCCGCCGCGTGGCATCTCGGATATCGTGAACCTGTTCACCACCGCATGGTCTCGAGAGCAGGAGCGAATCTTCCGAAATGAGTTCCGTCGCCAGGTGCGCCTGCCGACTGTGCGACCCGATACGTACAATCGGATCTTTGACGCGATCCCGCGCATCCTGCGGTACACCAACATCGCGATGCGTCAGGATGGAGAAGACACATTCCTCCTGTGGAACGAGGCATTCCGGAACGCGGTTGCGCCTCAATTCGGTGTTGCCAGCTTCGATGGTCAAACCGCACGCCGACTGATTGATCTTGGTCAGAGGGCTCAAAGTGTCGAGGGCGTCAACCGCAACGAGGTCATTCAGCAAATGTACCGGTTGATGGCGCGTGAAGGTGGCATCAACTACCGCAATCTGGTTCGGGATTACTGGTACGCGGCCGTGCTGTCAGGTCTCCGAACTCAGGTTGATAACGCGCTGAACGTCCTGAATGGATTGTTGAATACCGCAATGCTGGCAGCACGTGCCGGTCGTCGCGGCGGCCAAGTTAGCGTTGCCGCTGCTCGAGGTGTTCAGGAAGGACTTCGAGATTTTTGGCCGATCCTGTGGAGGGGAGAGCTTTACCGAAGCGTCAACTTCAATCCTGACATTCCAGGCAATGCCCTTGAAGGCATCGATGAATCTCGCAACCTGTTTCTGCGCGGCATCTCTCAGCTGAAGTACGTCAGCCGCTTGATGCAGGCGCTGGATCACGTGACCGCAATCATGACGGACGCGGGAGCCAAGGCTTACACTCTGGCCCGAACTGATCCCGCGCTGCTGGAGACCTACATGATTCCGTCGGCTCAGACCGTCCGAAACGCTCGACAGCGCGCCATCAATGAGGGGACACGGCCTGAACTGGTTAACAAGCGAACCCGTGAGATCATTGAAGAGGCACTCCCGCCGGAGGTCCTGTTGACCGCACGTGACATTCGTCAGATGTCCACATTCACCGAGGTGCCACAAGGATTCGCTGGCGCACTCTATCATGGCATCAACGCTGCTGAACGGGCTGTGCCTGGAATCAAGTTCCTGAGCGGCACCAACTTCGTGAGGTTCGCATCGAACTATGCGAACGAACTGCTGAACTACTTCGCGCCGGTAGCCCTCTGGCGCTGGTATCATTCGGCGCCCGAGCGACGTGACGCCGCACTTGGTCTTCAGTACACAGAGGCTCGCCGCGACCTCCTGCTGGCGAAACTGGCACTCGGCACTGCGCTCACCGGATTCGCAGCTGCCCTGTTCCTGGGCGACGATGATGACGAGAAGAAGCGCGCCATCGATATCACCGGGTCGTTCAAGAGTCTCAGTCCAGAGAAGAAAAACCAGCTGCTGGCAGAGGGTCGGCAGCCGTACTCGATCCGCGTTGGCAACACCTACATCTCCTATCGCCAGATGGGATTCGGTGGCGTTCTGGGTGCCATCGGTGAGTTGCGCGATCAGCAGCTGTACAGTCCCGAGAAGTACAACAAGCAGAGCTTCCCTGAGAAGCTGCTGGATGGATTCGTCTCTGGCGCTCTGATCATCAAGGATTCGTCTGCCATCGCGGCTCTAACCGAGTTCCTCGGATTTGCCAACGCCTACAAGTACGACGTGAGCCAGACCATCGAGAGGGCCACGCCGAAATACCTGGCGCGCCTGGCTGGCTCCGTGATCCCGAACATCATGAAGGAAGCCGACGCCTGGATTGATTCGTCGATCTACCGCGCCGAACCCGGCAACCTCGGCATGGAATACTTCCTTCAGCAGGTGCCGTTCGCCCGACAGAGCATCGGGCCCGGGCCTATCCTGAACGTCCTGGGCGAGCCGGTGCAGGTCGAGCGTTACCCATACAGCCGCTGGTTGAAGTTCCGCAAGGAGGACAAGGCTTGGAACACGCTGGGCCAGCTTGCCAGCAAGGGCGTCTTCATGCCGACGCCGAACATCACGGTGACCGTGAAGGAGAACGGCGAGCGCCGGCGCATGAATCGTGACGAAGCCTACACCTACCAGAAGGATGTCGGCCAAAGATATCGCACCTGGATCGAGCGCAACGGCGATCGCCTGCTCAAGATGAAACCCGACGATGCCGCCGACGTGATCGACAAGGCCGCCGATCGGATGCGCGCAGACGCCCGCGAAAAAATCCAGCAAAAGGTTCGCCGGTAGTGCTTGACGGTGTGCGTCAGTTGCCATACGGTGACTGACGTATGAGCAACCTTGCCCTACAGCAAACCACTCCAACGCAATCCCAAGCACTGAGCGCGTTCTCTTCGGAGAGCGCGTTCGTTTCTGTGCAACGCATGGCCAAGGCCCTGGCGTCCAGCACGCTCGTTCCCGACGCGTATCGGGGCGAGGCCAACCTCGGCAACTGCATCATCGCGCTCGAACTCTCGCAGCGCATCGGCGCCTCGGTCATGGCCGTGATGCAGTCGATGGTTCCCATTCATGGCAAGCCCACGTGGTCTGCCGCCTTCCTGATAGCCACGGTCAATAGCTGCGGCCGGTTCTCACCGATGCGGTTCCGCTGGGTCGGCAAGGAGAACACCGACGAGTGGGGCTGCCGCGCCTATGCCGTCGAGCGCGAGGGCAACCTCGAACTGGTCGGCGCCCTGGTGACGATCGCCATGGCCAAGGCCGAAGGCTGGTACACCAAGAACGGTTCCAAGTGGAAGACCATGCCGGAGCAGATGCTTCAGTACCGCGCCGCTGCGTTCTGGACCCGCGCCTATGCTCCCGAGATCGCTCTCGGTATGCACACCGCCGAAGAGATCCACGACACGCCAGAGGCCAATCAGGTCGTGAAGCCTGTCGTCATGGACGTGACTCCGACACCGCCTGAGCCGAAGCCGCGCCGCACCAAGAAGGAGCCCGAAGCTGTCGTCGTGCAGGAGCCCGCGCCGGTCCAGGTCGATCAGGTTGATTCGGAGCCTGAGCCCGCGCCCACCGCGCCTGAGCCCGTGCCAGCACCTGAGCCCACGCCTGCTCCTGCTCCCGCACCGGTGGCACCTCCGGCCGAGAACATCGAAACCGTCGAG
>JAURHQ010000226.1 GCA_030833185.1 Gammaproteobacteria bacterium
GTTGTAGTCCTTGTAGAACGCCGTAAGGCGCTCGGCCAGCGGCAGTTCGCGGCGCGTCAGCAGGCTTTTCCAGTCCGGGTTCCAGCGGTTCAGGAACACCACTTCGTACACCCGGTCGACCAGCGCCGCCTTGTTCGGGAAATACCGGAACAGCAGCGCCTGGCTAATCCCCAGATAGGTGGCGAGCGCCCGGGTGCCGCCGTCGAAACCAAACTCCGCGAAGTACGCGATTGCGCCTTCCAGAATCTGCTGCTGCCGGGCGTCGGGGGCGAGGCGCTTCGGGCCGGGTTTGGCCGGCAGCTTGACGGAGGGCTCAGCCAAGCGGACGGCCCCCGTCCACCGGGATGATGGCGCCGGTGGTGAAGTTAAGCAGCGTGCAGGCGGCCAGCACGGCCTTGGCGACGTCGTCGGGCCGCGCGATCCGGCCGAGCGGCGTGCGGTCGATCTGGGCTTGCAGATAGGCCGGGTCGGCGCGCGAGGCGTACTCGCCTTCCACCCAGCCAGGCGCGATCGACAGCACACGAATCGCGGGCGCCAGCGCGCGGGCCAGCGAGCGGGTCATGTTGTCCATCGCGGCCTTGCTGGCGCAGTAGGCGATGTTGCTGCCGACCGCCGTATTGCCGGCGATGGAGGAGAGATTGATCACCACGCCGCTGTTGGCCGCCAGCAGGTGACGAAACGCCCGCACGCAGGCAAAAGCGCCGCGCACGTTGGTGCTGAAAATAGCGTCGATGGTGGCGTCGTCCAGACCGTCCAGATCGGCGTGCGGCACCACGCGGGTAATGCCGGCGTTGTTAACGAGAATATCGAGTCGCCCACAGCTTGCCGCGATCTCGCCGGCCAGCGCGGTAAGCGCCGGGCTCTCGAGCACCGAGGCGCCGGAGAGCAGGTGGCCGCTGCCCGGCAGGCTGGCGATGAGCGCCTCCGCCCGCCCGGTTGTCGCGATAGGTCACCACGACGCGCGCGCCGGCGGCGGCCAGCGCCTGGCTGATGACGGCGCCAATGCCGCCGGCACCGCCGGTGACGAGCGCGACTTTGCCCTCCAGCAGCAGGCTCATGCCTAGCGCAACCGGCGCGTGTCGCCCACGTCGCCAATCCAGCCGTGGGTCTTGGTCACTACCGCAAGACGGGTTTCGAGATGCGGCAGGGCCGCGATGCCGTTGACCACGTTCCACAGCGTGGGCATGTCTTCCCAGCGCACCGTCTGGCGGGTGAGGCGACCTTGGCCGTAGTGGCGGGAGTCAACCGTCATGTTGGCGTGAATGTCGGCGGCCAGCGGATCTGGTGAGTGGGTCGGGTAGCTGGCATCCGGGCCGGCGCTGTGCGGCGTGCCCGGAATGTACTTCCACTGCAGCCAGCCGCTGGTGGGGAAGGCGTCGTTCGCGTCGGCCGGTCGGTTTGGCGACAAATCCGACACCACCACGCGCATGAACTCGTGCCCGTCCCAGGCCAGTCGCGCGGTGACTTCGTTGCCGCTCACGATGAGCGGCGGAATCTCGCAGTAAATCTTGGGGTGACCCAGTTCATCGCGCCCGGTGAGGATGGGGTCGGCGAAACTCTCGAACAGCACGGCGGCGAAGCGGCCGGTCTCGGTGTCTTCGGTGCCGCGGAAGGTCGCCGGCCACGACACCAGGGCCAGGTTGTAGCCGCGGCCGGCGAGCCAGGGGATTTCGGTGACGTAGGCGAGATCCAGCGACACCACCGGCTCGCCCGCCACTTCAAATCCCGGCGGCAGATGGGCCGAGAGGGCCTCTACCGTCGAGAGAAAGCGGTAGGTCACGACGGTGGAGACCGGAAAGCGCGTGTGGTCCAGCACCACCCCGGGCGGGATGTTGCGCGGCCCGAACATGGGGCCGAAGTGGCTGGGCATGCGGTAGCGGGCACCGGGAATAAAGCTGTAGCTCATGGGATAACTCCTGAATCAGGCGGGTTTGAAGCGACGCACGCGGATGTCCGCCTGTTCGCGGTGGCCGGAAAAATGTTCGATCTCGCACAGGCGCGAGCAGTACTCGCCCACTTCGACCGATGCCGCGTCGGTCAGCACGCGCTGGTAGGTGTGGGTCTTGATGAACTTGCCCACCCACAGCCCGCCGGTGTAACGCCCGGCCCGACGCGTGGGCAGGGTGTGATTGGTGCCGATGACCTTGTCGCCGTAGGCGACGTTGGTCCGGTGGCCGAGGAACAGCGCGCCGTAGTTGGTCATGCGTTCCAGGAACCAGTCCGGGTTGCGGGTCATCACCTGCACGTGCTCGGAGCAGATCCGCTCGGCTTCGGCGAGCAGTTCCTCTTCGGTGTCGCAGAGGATGATTTCGCCGTAGTCCTCCCAGGCGCGGCGCGCGATGGGCGCGGTATCTAGTCGCGCCAGCACGGTTTCGATCGCCGCCGGCAGACCCTCGGCGATGCTGCGCGAGGTGGTCAGGCAGACCGCCGGCGAGGTCGGGCCGTGTTCGGCCTGACCCAGCAGGTCGACCGCCACCAGCTCGGCATCCACGGTGTCGTCGCAAATCACCAGGGTTTCCGTGGGGCCGGCCAGCAGGTCGATGCCGACACGGCCGAACAGTTGGCGCTTGGCTTCGGCGACGTAGGCATTGCCCGGTCCGACCAGCATGTCGACCGGCGCCACCTGCTCGGTGCCGAGCGCCATCAGCGCGATCGCCTGCACGCCGCCCAGCACGTAGATTTCGTCCGCCCCGGCCAGCGCCATGGCCGCGATGGTCGCCGGCTCCGGCTTGCCCTGAAACGGCGGGGTCGCCGCGATCACGCGCTTGACCCCGGCCACCTTGGCGGTCAGCACGCTCATGTGCGCCGAGGCAACCATCGGGTATTTGCCGCCGGGCACATAGCAGCCCACCGAGTTCATCGGAATGTTCTTGTGGCCCAGCACCACGCCGGGAATGGTCTCGACTTCCACATCGCGCAGCGACAGGCGCTGGATTTGAGCGAAGCGGCGAATCTGGGTCTGGGCGTAGCGGATGTCGTCCAGGGTTTGCGCCGGCAGGCTGTTGATGCAGGCGTCGATCTCGGCTTGACTGAGGCGGAACGAGGCCGGCGACCAGTTGTCGAGTTTTTCCGAGTAGTGCCGGACGGCCGCTTCGCCGTTGGTTTCGATGTCGGAGAGCATCTGCTCCACGGTGGTTCTGACCTGCGCGTCGTTTTCCTGCTGCAGACCGGTCGGCCGTCCGCTTTTGAGTGACTTGATCATGGGCGCTGTTCCCTCTCGTGCTGGCGGGTGCTGCGGGACCCGCCGGGGCCGCCGGCAGGCCCGTGGCCAAGGCCAAGTCTGCTGCCGGTATCTGATAGTAATGGTGAGCGATCGATTATTTAAAAACAATGGCACGGCCACAAACCGCGTATTCAGGCGAAAAAGCGCTGCCTGCGAAATCTCCGCGATTGAGATTTTATTTATCGTCTGATAAACAAGGCGGGTCGGGCGCGCTCGTCCGGGGCGTCCGGCTAACGGAATCGCCGAAGCGGCTGCAACTAGTGTTACGGTTGCGGCCCAGCGCGCGCCCGAGGGCGTTTCGACCTGCCTGCACCGCAGACAGGAGCGGCCGCGCGCAACACCATAAATGCCGGTGCCGAAGGGCTCGCTGACGCCAATCGTCAGCGCGACCGGGGCGCCAAGGGGGAGGGGATGTTTCCAGCCAATATCGAACACTACAGCCGGCCCGCGACCATCGACGAGGCACTGGCAACGAGCGCGCGCTTTGAAGACGGCGAGGCGATGTTCATCGCCGGCGGTCAAAGTCTGATGCAGGCCATGAAGTCGCGGATGACGCGGCCCCGGTGTCTCATCGACCTGCAGGCCATTGCCGAGTTGCGCGGCATCTGTCCGGACGCCAACGCCCTCAGCATCGGCGCCATGACCCGCTACGCGACGATCGCCGCCGACGAGCGCCTCACCGGCTACTTCGCCGCCTTGCGTGACGCGGCCAGCCACGTGGGCGACCGTCAGGTGCGCAACCGGGGCACGATCGGCGGCAGCTGTTGCTGGAACTACGTCGCGTCCTGCATGCCGGCGGTGGTGCTGGCGCTGGGCGCCGAGATGCAACTACGCGCCGTCGGTGGCGCGAGCCGCTCGGTGGCGGCAGAAGACTTCCTCATCGCGCCGCTGGAAACCGCGCGTGCCGAACACGAAATCCTGCTGGGCCTGCGCTTTCAGGCGCCGGCCGGGCGCGGCGGCAGCGCGTATCAAAAATGGGGCCTGGTGAAAGACGCGCTGCCGGTGGTCGGGGTGTGCGTGGCGGTGACGCTGGATGCCGCCGGGCGCTGTGCCAGTGCGCGCGTGGGGCTGGCGGGACTGTCGGCCGGTGCGCACCGCGCCACCGCGGCCGAACAGGCGCTGCTCGGCAGCACGGGCGACGCCGCGGCGATTGCCAAGGCCTTTGACGCCGCCGCCACCGCGGCCGACGTGCAGGGCGACAAATGGGCCGACATGGCCTATCGACAAAACCTCATCCGGACGCTGGGTCAGGCCGTGGCCACCAGCGCCTTCGCCCGCGCTGCGGGCAGCAAGGAGTGACCCTCATGCAAACCGTCACCATTAAGGTCAATGGCGAAACCTTCACCGAATCCGTCCCGCCGCGTCTGTTGCTGGTGGACTTCCTGCGCGAACGCCTCGCGCTGACCGGCACCCACGTGGGCTGCACGCACGAAGGCGTGTGCGGCGCGTGCACGGTGCATCTCGACGGCGACGCGGTGAAAAGCTGCCTGATGCTGGCCGTGCAGGCCGACGGGCACGACATCACCACCGTGGAAGGGCTGGCGAAGGGCGAAGAACTCAGCGCCCTGCAGCGCGCGTTCCGCGAAGAGCACGGCCTGCAGTGCGGCTTCTGCACGCCGGGCATCCTGATGAACATGACCGACTTCCTGAAGCACAACCCGAACCCGACGGATGACGAAATTCGTCAGGGCCTGATCGGCAACCTGTGCCGCTGCACCGGCTATGTCAACATCATCCGCGCGGTGCAACAAGCCAGCCAAGTGATGCAAGGAGAGGCACCATGAATGCTCCCCTGTCTGCCCAGCTGTTGCGCAAAGAAGACCAACGCCTGATCACCGGCACCGGTCAGTTCAGCGCCGACGCGCAAGCGGTGGGCTTGTTGCATGCTTATGTGATTCG
>JAURHQ010000227.1 GCA_030833185.1 Gammaproteobacteria bacterium
GCTAGCTTTTCGTACCGTCACTTATTGCACTGAAAACGAGGAGACCCCGGCACGCAAGATCACCGTGGCATTGGCCGGCCGGCCGATCTGAGCCGCGCGCGGCGCAGCCGCCGCGACGTTTCCGATAAATTCGCTTAGCGAATTTACTATCCGCAAAATTGCGCACCCAAGGGGCTTGCGCAAGAATGCGGCGGGAGACAAACCATGACCAGCCTTACCCAATCCATCGCCGGCTTTGCCGCGGGCTTTTCCAGGCAGGACATCCCTGCCGCATCCATCACGCTGGCGCGCGAAGCCTTCATCGACCTGCTCGGCGTCATGCTGGCCGGCGCCGGCGAACCGGTGGTGCCAATCCTCAAGGCCGTCACCGCCGGCGACACCGCCGGCCCCCCCTGCAGCCTGCTGCTGGACGCCGGGCAGCGGCGCAGCGCCACGGCGGCGGCGCTGGTCAACGGCACGGCGGCGCATGCGCTGGACTTTGACGACGTGCAGTTCAATGCGCACCCGAGCACTGTGCTGGTGCCGGCCATCCTGGCCGAGGCGGAACGCAGCGGCGCATCGGGCCTGAAGGCGTTGCAGGCCTACGTGCTGGGCTACGAGGTCTGGGGCGAACTGCACAGCCGCGAAAAAAATTCTTACCACGACAAGGGCTGGCACCCCACGGCCGTGATGGGGCCGATGGCTGCCACCGCCGCCGCGGCCTTCCTGCGCGGCCTGGACGCCGGGGCAACACGCGTCGCGCTGTCGCTCGCGGCCAGTTTCACGGGTGGCGTCGTGGCCAACTTCGGCTCGATGGCCAAGCCGATGCATGCCGGCCGCGCGGCCGCATCGGCCCTCCATGCGGTGGACCTTGCCGAGGCCGGCTTCACCGCAGGCGGCGACGGCATCGGGGCGCATGACGGCCTTTTGGCGGCCCTGTCCACCCACGGCCGCGTGAACCGGGATGCCGCCACCGGCCTCGGCACCCGCTGGTTCTCCACGACCACACCGCTCATCTTCAAGAAATACCCGGTCTGCTTTTCGTCGCATCGCCCGATCGACGCCATCCTGGATCTCGCACGGATCCATCACCTGCGCGCGCAGGATGTGGCGCAGATCGATGTGGCCGTGCGCGGCACGCAGGCGCGTGTGCTGCGTTTCGAGCGCCCGCAAACCGCGCTGGAGGCCAAGTTCAGCATGCAGTTTGCCGTGGCCTGCGCGTTGCTGCGCGGGCGTGTCGGGCTGGCGGACCTGGACGACGCATTCGTTGCCAGCGACGCCGTGCAGTCGATGTTCGCCAGGGTCCGCTTCACGCACCTGCCGCCCAACGCCGACGGCACGCCGCCGCTGGCCGACCGCGTGGTCATCACCACCCACGACGGGCGTGTGCTGGACAGCGGCGAACTCGCGCGCGCCAAGCCACACACGCGGTTGAAAGAGAAGTTCCTTGATTGCTGCGAGGCGGGCGGCTTCAAGCGTGGCGACGCACTTTTCGCCACCCTGAACTCGCTGGATGCGCTGCCCGACATGCGCCGGCTGTGCGGTGACCCGGCCCCGGCAAAGGCGGTCCGGGACACGCCGGCTGCTGCCGCGGCCTGATTTTTTTTCAGCTCAGTTCAACAGCGCAGACAGCAGGACAGGCGCTCAGCCCCAGACATCGTCAGGCACCGGCAGGCCGGCCAGGTCGGCCGCGGTCAGCGGGCGGTCGGGCACGATCCCATGGGACTCCAGCATCATCGCCAGCTGGCGCGTGTGCTGCGCCGAGTGCCAGGCAGTGCGCTCGAAAACCTCGTGCATGCATTTGTCGCCGTAATAGGTGCTGGCGGTGAACGCCAGGCTCTGGTCGGTTTGCGCCCACCACGCGGCAAGGCGGCGGCGGACGTCTTCACCCCAGGCGGCAATCTCCGGTGCACCCCATTCGGGCGGCGCCAGTTCGCCGAAACCCTCCGGGCGCAGCGGCTGGCCCTCCCCAGTCTGCAAGCCCATCTCGCTCACGCGGAACACATGGAAGGCGGTGTCGCCCAAGGTCCGGTTGCGGTTGCGGAAATTTTCCCGCAGGCGGTCCGCCGGGAACTGCCGCGTGAGGCGGATCGCCGTGTGCAGCACGTGGTCCAGCTTGCCGTAGAGCTGCGCCGGAGGCAGCGCGTCGCCCAGCACGGTGTCCAGCCCGAGAAACTTCACGACATCGCCCATCGACTGGCACAGCGTGTATTCGGTACCGCGCGAGACGATGGGGACCGAGCGCGCGCCGAGGGCCCGCAATTCGGCCAGGCCGGACGGATCGGCCGCGACATTCACCGACTCGAACACCACGCCGTTTTTCTGCAGGAACTCCTTGGTGCGAAGGCATGAGGAGCAACCGGGCTGCCAGAACACCTTGATCGGGAGGGCGGGGGCTTGTTGCATCGCGAATCCTGTTTTTCTACCTGTTCGGGTTTTTACGAATTGATGATTCGCAACTGATTGGCACAATTTGATCTGCAGGCTTATCATTTGTCAATGTGCGCAGATGCCGGGCGTCACGGGAAATACCTTCAACGACAACCACCCAGGATCTTCATGAACCGACGCGACTCCATCAAGGCCACGGCCTCGCTCTGCCTGGCATCCACCGTCGGCGCCGCATTTGCACAGGTACCGGCCGCCCCCATCCGCATCATCGTGCCCGCGGCGGCCGGCGGCACGGTGGACAGAATGGCCCGCATGCTGGCCGAAGCCATGCGCCCGAAGCTCGGCGTGGTGGTGGTCGAAAACAAGGCCGGTGCCGCGGGACTCATCGGGACCAAGTACGTGCAGAACGGCCCGTCCGACGGCCGCACCCTGCTCTTCGCGCAGCAAGGCTTCATCTCGGTGCCGCTGGTTCAGCCGGGCGGCTACGAGCCGTTCCAGGATTTCCGGCCGGTGGGCATCTACGCGCGCAGCCCCAATTTCCTGATGGTCCACCACAGCGTGCCGGCCACCACGCTGCCGGAGTTCATCGCCTACGCCAAAAGCCTGCCCGGCGGCATCGACGCGGCCAACGTCGGCATCAACTCGGCCGGCCACCTGCACACCGCGTGGATGGCGCGGCACGCGGGCATCAAGGTCAACCACATTCCCTACAAGGGCGTGGCCGAGACGGCCCAGGCGCTGCTGTCCGGCCAGGTGCAGATGCAGTTGACGGCCACCACGGAGGCCCTGAATGCGCAGGCACGCGAAGGCAAGGTCCGCATCATCGCCATGCTCACCTCGCGGCGCGACCCCGTGCTGGCGCCGGGCGTGCCCACGGTGAGCGAGACCCTGCCGGAGATCAAGATCGACGGCTGGTACGGCCTCCTGATGCGGGCCTCGGCACCCGCCGAAATGGTGCTGCAGCTCAACGACGCGCTGAAGCTGGCCACTGCCGACACCGCCACCCAGGCCAAGCTGCGTCCGTCGAGCATCGCGCTGGAATACAGCACACCCGAGCAGATGGCGGCTGAAATGCGCGCCTCGCACGAGAAGTACAAGGTCATCCTGCGGGAACTGGACATCCGTCCGGCGTGAGGCACACATGCTCAGAACCGGAAAACTCGAGGAATCCAGGACCCGCTGCGCGCCGCGGCGACGGCCGGGCCACCCGTTCTGGAAGATCGACCTCATCGAATCGGACGAGGGGCCACAACCTGCCCCGCAGGTGTTCGCCGTGCAGATGGACCCGGGCTCGTCGCTGGGAACCCATTTCCATTTCCAGGACCAGTTCCAGCTGGTCATCAAGGGCGGCGGAACCATCGGCCGCAGCCCGCTGCAACGGTTTTCCCTGCACTACGCGTCGGGCCACACCGGCTACGGCCCGCTGGTTGCGGGAGAAGGCGGAATGACGTACTACACGATCCGCGCCATCACCGACGGCCCCGGCCACTACCTGCCCGGCGCCCGCGAGGAAATGCAGGCGGTGAAAAAGCGCAACCTGCATGCCGAGTGGGCCGCGCCGACGCAAGGCGGCCTGCACCCGCTGGTGCCGCTGCAGGACAACGGGGCCGCGGCGTGGGCCGCGTCGCTCGCACCAGGCGAATGCTTCCACGCGCAAGGCGATGCAGGCATGCGTTTTTACGTGGTGGCCGACGGATCGGTCCACGTTGCAGGCGACGTGCTGCAAACGCTCGACTGCGCTTTTCTTTCCGGTGAACATCACAACACGCCACTGCAAGCCGGCGACGCCGGCGCGCAGTTGGTGGTCCTCCAATTCAACCAGGCCACACCATGAGATTCCCTCCCATCAAACCCGCCGACATGACGCCCTAGCAACGCGAGCTTGCCGCGAGCTACCGCACCGGCTGGCGCACCAGCATCGCCAACCCGGACGGCAGCCTGGGCGGGCCCTTCGATGCCACGCTGCGCAGCCCCGGCCTGGCCGGCCGCCTGGCGGGCGTGAGCAACTATTTCCGCGACGGCACGGCACTGCCCAGGCGGCTCAACGAGTTTGCGATCCTGGTGGTGGCGCGGCAGTGGAATTCGGCCTTCGAATGGCATGCGCATTGCGCATCGGCCATTGAGGCCGGCCTCGATGTACAAGTGGCGCAGGACCTGTCCAACGGCAAACGCCCGGCCGCCATGAAGGACGACGAGGCACTGGTCTACGACGCCGCCATGGAACTGCAGCGCGAACACCGCATGAGTGATGCCACCTTCGAGCGCTGCCGCGCCGTGCTGGGCGAACGACAGCTGATCGACCTGGTCGGCGTGTGTGGCTACTACACGCTGGTGGCCATGATGCTTGCGACGGCGAACGTGGTGCCCGGCAATCCTCCGCCGGCGGGCGTGCCGGCACTGGCCTGAGCCGGGCGCCTCCGCGCGGTCAGGCGACCGGGCGGCCCAGGGCGCGGGCGATCGACTCGCCCGCGATCATGCCGAAAACACTCGACTTGGTGAGTCCGCCGGAGTAGCCGGCGTTGCCGCCACCCTCCAGCCCGCCCGTGCAGGCGCCGGCCGCATACAGGCCGGCGATGGGCGTGTCCTGGGGTCGATTTGTTTTCGTTGTCAAAAGTGACGGTAGGAGATCGAGCACTGGCGTAGGGGTGGTCTGATAAGCCCTTGATTTCATTGGTTTTCCTGTTCACTTTTTCAGGCGTATTGTGTCTGCCCC
>JAURHQ010000228.1 GCA_030833185.1 Gammaproteobacteria bacterium
GCCGGCCGCGACCGCATACACCGCGCCGCGCAGCGCCTCGGTGCCGGTGGCGCACATGTTTTCGACCCGGGTCACCGGGATATTGGGCAAGCGCAGGCTGAGCGCCAGCGGCAGCGCGGACTTGCCGGCGCTCTGCTCCTGATAGAACAGGCCCAGCCAGGCCATTTCGATTTGCTCACGTTCGATGCCGGCATCGGCCAGCGCTTCTTTGAAGGCTTCCACAATCAGCTCTTCCGGACCGCAGTCCCAGCGCTCGCCGAAGCGGGAGCAGCCCATGCCGATGATTGCGACTTTGTCTTTAATGCCCTTGGCCATGATGAATTCCCCTGCGCAGGTTCAGTTGGCCAGCAAGGGTGCCGGCTTCCAGAAATATCGTCGAAAGTTTCGACGGGTGTCAAAGTCCTTGATCCGAAAGACCATCCGCACTTCGTTACCGACTGCGACCGCACCCGGCGCGAAGTCGGTGAACTCGAGCATGCAGTTTGCGCCGTCGGCAAATTCGACGTGCCCGTAGACGTAGGGCGGCAAGGGCGTGAAGGCCAGCCAGTCTTCGGTGTAGGACTTCACCCGGCCGATCAGATTGGCCAGGCTTTCCGGATTCTGTGTGTCCAGCGCGCCGCACTTCACACAGACCTGGCTGCGCGGATACTGCAGGGTATTACACGCACTGCAGCGCCCGCCGACCATCCCGGTGATGTCGTGACGCCGCCGGTAAAACGTGGACTGCGCCGTGCGGTTGTCGCGCTCGGCGCGCATGCCGAAGTCGAAGGCAATGCGCTCGCGGAGCGAGAGGAACATGGTGTAGTTCTCCACTACCCGGCGGGCGGCGATGTAGCGGGCCGGGCCGCGCGAGGCTTGCAAGGCGGCGAGCTGCGGGGTGGTTTCGATGACCAGCGCATCGGCGCCCTGCCCGAAGCCGACCACCATCAGGGTCTCCCCGGGCACCGCCGTTTCAAGTGCCAGACTGAGCATAAGCAGCGGATGCGCCGTCCCGCAGTCCCCAACCTGCAGGGCGAGAGGGTCGACCAGACGGTCCTCACCAAGCTTAAGAATTTTCGCCAGCCCTTTGGCGACGCTGGCCGAGGTGGGAAAGATAAACCGGTGCACTTCGCCCAGCGCGACCCCGGCGGCGTCCGCGGCGGCCTTCACCGCGCGCGGCACGATCTTGTTGTAGCCCTCCTCGCGCACCCAGCGCTCCTCCAGCGCATAGTCGTAGTCGGTATCCGCCGCGCGATATTGGTCGACCAGATCCTCGTGCACCGAGGCCGCCCCGCGAATCAGCGCCACGGGCGTGCCCTCGCCGAGCAGCAGGGCTGCCGCGCCGTGGCCGTAGAGCATTTCCTGCGCGCTGCCGGGACGGGTTTCGCGGCAGTCGGCGGCCAGTAACAAGGTGGTGGAGGTTCCGGCCTTCGCCAGTCGCGCCAGTGCGCTGGTGCCGGCGCGTCGGCTGCCGGCGAGGTCTTCGGTGCTCATGTCGCCGCCCAGTTGCAGGGCATCGGCGACCACGCCGCTGTTGCTACGATCGGCAAAGGGCAAGGTGGTTGACGCGAGCTGGACGCGGTCGGGGACGACCGACAGCCCGGCCAGACAATTGCGGGCCGCCTCGACCGACAACGTGATGCTGTCCTCATCCCAATTGGCGAAGGCGCGCTCGCCTTTTTGCCCTTTGGCGGAAGGCACGGCCCATGCGATCGCCTGCGCGATGGCCTGACGGGTAATTCTGAAGGTGGGGACATAGCCCCCGAAAGACAGGATGCCGAACGTCATCGATCTGATTTCCCTGTACTGGATTAAGCGAGCCCCGGTGGCTGTCCCGCAGGATATACGGAGTGACTTCGGGCTGGGGAGCCTGTTCGGCCCCGGCGGCAGTCATGCAGGCGCCGCGAACCGGCGGCAAATCGTCACACACCTGTCACAAAACCTCATTACAAGTCTGTTTCAGTTTAGTGACAACCGACATTTGCCTACTCGAAAGGAGTTTCAATGACCCCACGCAGCACCCTGCCTTCCCTGCTGATCGCAGCCAGCCTCGGCTTTGCCCCGCCGCTGGCGCTGGCTTCGAACGACGCCATGCAGCAACTCATCAAGATCCTGCACGACAAGGGCACGATCGACGATGAGGCCTATGAGGCCCTGATGCTCGCTTCCAAGGCGGATGAAGAAGTGAACGCCGCCGCCGGCGCCGACGTCGGCAAGAAAGTTGACCAGTCGCTGGCCCAGCTCGGCACCCCGGCCCTGAGCCCTGGCAAGTTCGAAATCAAGGACAAGCCGGGCGATTTTGCCTGGCGCACGATCGGCCGCGTGCAGTACGACGCCGCCCTGTTCGACAACGACAAGGCGGCCGCCCAGAACGATGCGGGCCAGTTCCGCCGGGTGCGCCTCGGCATCGCGGGCACCATCGCAACCAACTGGAAATTCAAGGCGGAGTATGACTTCCGCGAACTCGATACCGGCATCGCCGGGCTCAAAGACGCCTACATCAGCTATGTGGGTCGCCTGCCTGGCATCGACCCGGTGAAGCATCCGGTCGACATCAAGGTGGGGCAATCGCACGAGCCGTTCAGCTTTGACCTGATCAACAGCTCGAACAACAGCCTGTTTGTGGAGCGCGCGCTGCCGGTCAATGCCTTTGCCAACTACGTGGGCGAGCGCAACCCCGGCCTGAAGGTCACGACCTGGGGCGAGAACTGGACTTTCGGCGCCGGCGTGTTCGCGACCCGTCAGCAGGAGACAGTCAGCGATGTCACTTGTCAGGTGCCCGCCGGTGGCTTCGTCCCCGGCGAGACGTTTACCTGCAAAGGCGGGCAGGAAGACACCCCGCCGCGCAGCTTCGGCGACGGCTACGCGGGCACCGCGCGCTTCACCTATGCCCCCTGGCATGACGGTGGCAAGGTGCTGCACTTCGGCTCGGGCTTCTCGTTCCGCGATTTCACCGACGGCAATTCCATGCAGTTGCGGGAGCGCTTCGAAGTGAATGCCACCTCGACCCGCCTGATCGACACCGGCAAGTTCGCCGCCGACAGCTTCCTGCGCTGGAATGCGGAAGTGGCCGCGGTCTACGGGCCGTTCACCTTCCAGAGCGAGTACCTGATGCTGCAGGCCCATTCGGCGGCCGCCGGTGATCCGGTCTTTGACGGCTACTACGTGTCGGTGGGCTGGTTCCTGACCGGCGAGTCGCGTCCCTACAAGTTCCAGGAAGGCATCTGGGACAGCGTGCGGCCGGAGTCCATCGTCGGCAAAGGCGGTATTGGCGCGTGGGAACTGGCGGCGCGCTACAGCAACGCCGACCTGAGCGATGCCAGCATCACCGGTGGCGAGGAAGACAACGTCACGCTGGGTTTGAACTGGTATCCGGCGCCGAACCTGCGCTTCATGCTCGACTACGTCCACGTCCTGGAAGTCGCCGACGGCAAGTTCGCGGGTTCCGAGCCTTCGGCGCTGGTCATGCGCTCGGCGGTGTTCTGGTAAACGCCTAAGACCCGCGGCCGGCGTCACGCGCGTCGGCCGCGAGTTGTAAGGGGGTCGGCGATGGGGATAATACCGACCTCCCCTCCTTCGCGATTTATCCCATGGCTCAATACGTCTACACCATGCACCGGGTCGGCAAAATCGTGCCGCCCAAGCGTCATATCCTTAAAGACATCTCCCTGTCTTTCTTTCCGGGCGCCAAGATTGGCGTACTGGGCCTGAACGGATCCGGTAAATCCACCCTGCTGCGCATCATGGCGCAGGTCGACCGCGAGATCGTTGGCGAAGCCACCCCCATGAAGGGGCTGAAGATGGGCTATCTCGAGCAGGAGCCCAAACTGGATCCCGCGAAGAACGTGCGCGGCAACGTCGAGGACGGTGTCGCCGAGTCCAAGGGCTATCTCGACCGCTTTAACGAGATCAGCATGAAGTTCGCCGAGCCGATGAGCGACGACGAAATGAACGCGCTGCTCGAAGAACAGGCCAAGCTGCAGGACGTCATCGACAGCAACAACCTCTGGGACCTCGAGCGCACGCTGGAACGCGCGGCAGACGCCCTGCGCCTACCGCCCTGGGACGCCGACGTCAGCAAGCTCTCGGGTGGCGAGCGGCGCCGCGTCGCCCTCTGCCGTCTGTTGCTCTCGAAGCCCGACATGCTGCTGCTGGACGAACCAACCAACCATCTGGACGCCGAATCCGTCGCCTGGCTGGAGCGCTTCCTCGAAGAATTTCCGGGGACGGTCATCGCCGTGACCCACGACCGCTATTTTCTGGACAACGTCTGCGGCTGGATACTCGAACTCGACCGCGGCATGGGCATCCCCTGGGAAGGCAACTACAGCTCCTGGCTTGACCAGAAAGAAAAGCGTCTGGCCCAGGAAGAAAAGCAGCAGTCCGCGCACCGCAAGTCGATGGCGGCCGAACTCGAATGGGTCCGCCAGAATCCCAAGGGCCGTCAGGCCAAGAGCAAGGCCCGCCTCGCCCGCTTCGAGGAACTGAGCTCGCAGGAATTCCAGAAGCGTAACGAGACCAACGAAATCTACATTCCGCCCGGCCCACGGCTGGGCGATGTGGTGGTGGAACTGGACGGCATCAGCAAGAGCTACGGCGACCGGCTGCTGATCGACGGGCTCTCGCTCGGCGTGCCGGCCGGCGCGGTGGTCGGCATCATCGGCCCCAACGGCGCGGGTAAATCCACTTTCTTCCGCATGATTACGGGTCAAGAAACGCCGGATAGCGGCAGCGTCCGGGTGGGCGACACGGTGCAGTTCGCCTTCGTTGACCAGATGCGCGACAACCTGGACCCCAACAAGACGGTGTTTGAAGAAATCTCCGACGGCCTCGACATGCTGCAAATCGGCAGCTACAGCACGCCCTCGCGGGGCTATGTGGCGCGCTTCAATTTTGCGGGCTCGGACCAGCAGAAGCGGATCGGCGAACTATCGGGCGGCGAACGCAACCGGGTGCATCTCGCAAAGGTGTTGCGCGCCGGCGGCAACGTGCTGCTGCTCGACGAACCGACCAACGATCTGGATGCGGAAACCCTGCGCGCGCTGGAAGAAGCCATCCTCACCTTCCCGGGCTGCGCGATGGTGATTTCACACGATCGCTGGTT
>JAURHQ010000229.1 GCA_030833185.1 Gammaproteobacteria bacterium
TCCCTCAAAAATTTTTACACTCGCCGAGTTAGATACACCAAAAATTTTTTCTGAACTATCGCTCAAACCACGTGGTTTGATTTTAGTGACCGGCCCGACGGGTTCGGGTAAATCGACCTCGCTGGCGGCCATGATCAATCACCGCAACGAGAACAGCTACGGTCACATCATCACGATTGAAGACCCCATTGAGTACGTCCATCCGCACAAGAACTGCGTGGTGATGCAGCGTGAAGTCGGGGTCGATACCGAAGACTGGGGCGTGGCGCTGAAGAACACCCTGCGGCAGGCGCCCGATGTGATCCTGCTGGGCGAAATCCGCGACCGCGCGACCATGGAATTTGGTCTCGCGTTTGCGGAAACCGGCCATCTGGCGATGGCCACCCTGCACGCCAATAGCGCCAATCAGGCGCTGGACCGGGTGATCAATTTTTTCCCGGAAGAACGCCATCAGCAGCTCTTTATGGACATGTCGCTGAACATGAAAGCGATCATCTCGCAGCGACTGCTCAAAAAAGTGGACGGTCGCGGGCGGGTCGCCGCCATCGAAGTCATGCTCAATTCGCCGCTTATTTCCGATCTGATCCTGAAGGGCGAAATTCACCAAATTAAGGAAGTCATGTCGAAGTCGAATGAGCTCGGCATGAAGACCTTCGATCAGGCCCTGTTCGACCTCTACGAGGCCGATGCCATCACTTACGAAGACGCGCTGCGCAACGCAGATTCGATGAATGAACTGCGGCTCAGGATCAAACTGCAGGGTAAAGAAGCGAAGGCCGGCGACCGCTTGGCCGGGCTTGAGCATCTAAGCCTTGAGGAAGACGAAGAGCGCAAAGCGTTGATGATGCGCTGAGGCCAGCGACCTCACTGACGCAGGAGATACTTTTTGGATATCACGCCTTATTTGAAGCTGCTGCGCGACAAGACGGGATCTGACCTGTTCTTCTCGGCAGGTAGCGCCGTCAAGATCAAGATTGAAGGACAGCTGAGTTCAGTGGGCAAAACCGTGCTGACCGGTGATGTGGTCAAAGCGGCCGCCTATGGCGTGATGACGCCGGACCAGATCGCGCGCTTTGAGCAGCACATGGAAAGCGATTTCGCCATTTCGCTGGACGACAAGTCTGCGCGCTTCCGGGTGAATGTGTTTCGCCAGCGCGGCGAAGTGTCGATGGTCTTGCGCCGCATTCCGTCCAAGATCCCGACCATCGACGAGATGGGGTTGCCGGAAATCCTGAAGTCGCTGGTGATGCACAAGCGTGGGCTCATCCTGATGGTCGGCGCGACGGGCTCGGGCAAGTCGACCACGCTGGCCGCCATGATTAACGAGCGCAATCAGAAGATGGCGGGCCACATCCTGACCATCGAAGACCCCATCGAGTTCTCGCATCCCAACGGCCGATCGATCGTCAACCAGCGCGAACTGGGCGTGGACACGCTGTCTTACCGCGCCGCGCTGCGGGCCTCGCTGCGCGAAGCGCCGGACGTCATTCTGATAGGTGAAATCCGCGACCGCGAGACCATGGAAGCCGCGCTTGAGCTTTGCAATACCGGGCACCTGTGCATGTCCACGCTACACGCCAACAACGCCAATCAGGCCATGGAGCGCGTGATTAATCTCTTCCCGCAGGACCTGCATAAGCAGCTGTTTCTCGATTTGTCGATGAACGTGCGGGCGGTGATTTCGCAGCGCCTGGTGCAGGGCATCGACAGCTTCCGGGTTGCCGCAATCGAGATCATGCTGGCCACGCCGCACATTTCCGACCTGATCCTGAAAGGTCAGATCTGGAGCATCAAGGAGGCGATGGAAACCAGCGGTGCGAAGGGCATGCAGACCTTCGATATGGCGCTTTACAACCTTTATAAGGAAGAGCGGATCGACCTGGAGGAAGCGCTTAACAACGCCGACTCACGCACCAATCTTGAGGCCAGGGTCAACTTCGGCTGAGGGCGGTATTTCGAGCCAGAAGGTCACCGGACCGTCGTTGACCAGCGAGACCTGCATGTCGGCGCCGAAGACGCCGCTGGCCACCGGGCGATGCGCAGCGTGCGCGGCCGTGACGAGATCCTGAAAAAGCTCGCGCGCCACCGCCGGGTTGGCCGCAGTGGTAAAGCTGGGGCGCAGCCCGCGACGGGTATCCGCGGCGAGTGTGAACTGCGGCACTAGCAGCAAGCCGCCGCCGGTTTGACGCAGGGAGAGATTCATCTTGCCGTTGGTGTCGGCGAACACGCGATAGTCGAGCAGGCGCTGAAGCAGTTGCGCGGCCTGCGCCGGGCTATCGCCGGGCTGCACGCCGACCAGCACCAGCAAGCCCCCCTCGATGGCGCCGACCGTTTCCCCCGCCACCGATACCGCAGCGCTGCTGACCCGTTGCAGCAGCCCGATCACGCCTAGTCGTCCTTGCGCTGGTCCCGCTTGCGCTCGTGCTCTTTCAGCAGTCGCTTGCGCAGGCGAATCGCGGTGGGCGTGACTTCTACGAGTTCGTCGTCACCGATAAATTCCAGTGCCTGTTCCAGATCGAAGCGAATCGGCGGTGTGAGCAGCAGATTCTCATCGCTGCCGGCGGCGCGGATATTGGTCAACTGCTTGGCCTTCAGCGGATTGACGACCAGATCGTTGTCGCGACTGTGGATGCCGACGATCATGCCCTCGTAGACGGGCGTGCCGTGCTCGACGAACAGCCGGCCACGTTCCTGCAGGTTGAATAGCGCATAGGCCAGTGCCTTGCCCATGCCGTTGGCAATCAGCACGCCGTTGATGCGGCCGCCAATCGAGCCGGGTTTGACCGCCGCGTATTTGTCGAAGCTGTGATAGAGCAGGCCCGTGCCGGCAGTTGCTGTCAGAAACTCGGTGCGGAAGCCGATGAGCCCGCGCGCCGGGATGGTGTAATCGAGCCGCACGCGCCCGCGTCCGTCCGGCACCATATCGTTCAAGCTGCCGCGACGGTTGCCCAGTCGCTCCATCACCGCGCCCTGATAGTCCTGCGGCACGTCTACCGTGAGTTGCTCGTAGGGCTCGCAGGTTTCGCCGTCAATTTCTTTCAGGATGACCTGCGGCCGGCCGACTGACAGTTCGTAGCCCTCGCGGCGCATGGTTTCGATCAGCACCGACAAATGCAGCTCGCCGCGTCCGGAAACCGAAAACACTTTCGGGTCGTTGGTCGGCTCCACGCGCAGCGCCACGTTGTGAATCAACTCGCGATCCAGACGCTCGGCGATTTGGCGGCTGGTCACGAACTTGCCGTCACGGCCCACAAACGGTGAATCGGAGACCTCGAAGGTCATGCTGACCGTGGGTTCATCCACCGACAGCGGGGGCAGCGCTTCGACCGCGGTGGGCGCGCACAGCGTGTCGGAAATTCGGGGGGAGTCGATACCGCTGAGGGCGACGATGTCGCCCGCATTGGCGACCGTGCGCGGCTCGCGGGCAAGCCCGTGAAAGCCCAGCACTTCCATGATTTTTCCGTTGCGGGTGGCGCCTTCTCGGTCAATCACGGTGACGTTCATGCCCGGGCTCACGCTGCCGCGGGTGATCCGGCCGACGCAGATCGCGCCCACGTAGCTGGAGTAATCCAGCGAGCTGACCTGCATCTGGAACGGGCCGTCGCTATCCACCGCGGGCGGACTGACGTGCGAGAGGATGGTGTTGAACAACACATCCATATTGTCTTCCTCGCCGTCCGGGCGCGTGCGCGCGTAGCCCTGAATGGCAGAGGTATAGACCACCGGAAAATCGAGTTGCTCTTCGGTCGCGCCCAGCCGGTCGAAGAGGTCAAAGGTCTGGTCCAGCACCCAGTCCGGGCGGGCACCGGGGCGGTCAATCTTGTTGATCACCACCACCGGCCGCAGGCCCTGGGCGAAGGCTTTCTGGGTCACAAAGCGCGTCTGGGGCATCGGGCCCTCGACCGCGTCTACTAGCAAGAGCACGGAGTCGACCATCGACAGGATACGTTCGACTTCACCGCCGAAGTCGGCGTGGCCCGGGGTGTCGACGATGTTGATGCGGTAATCGCCCCAGGTAATGGCGGTGTTCTTGGCGAGAATCGTGATGCCGCGCTCACGTTCCAGGTCGTTGCTGTCCATGACCCGCTCGCCCATTTCCTTGCGGCTGTTGAGCGTGCCGGATTGTTTAAGGAGGCAGTCGACGAGAGTGGTTTTGCCATGATCGACGTGAGCGATGATGGCGATGTTGCGCAGATTGGCGATCACAATGGGGTGGCCGATTCGGAAGGGGCGCCATTATAGGCATTTAATCCTGACGTGGTGCAGTGCATTAGGCGGCCGCCCGGGTGGCGCCTCTCCCGCGTGACGCACCCTGCTGGGCAGACCGTCATTTTGCAGTGCGAGAAAAAAAATCCCTTGGGTATACTCGACCGCGGAAGCCCGCCCGCCGGCGGGCCCGTTAACCCGGTATCCCATAGGCGCGCCCGTTCCCCATGCCCAACCGTCAGGACCCGTCCACCATCGCCGCCCTCGATCTGGGCTCGAACAGCTTCCATATGGTGGTCGCGCAGCCGCAGGACGGACGGTTTCGGGTCATCGACCGGATGCGGGAGGTGGTGCGTCTGGCCGCCGGCTTCGATGCCCAGAACCGGCTGACCGCCGAAGCCAGCGAGCGCGCCCTGCGCTGCCTGTCGCGTTTCGGGCAGCGGATCCGTCATCTGCCGCGCGATGCCGTGCGTGCGGTGGGGACCAACGCGCTGCGCATGGCGCGTAATTCCAGTGCCTTCCTGCATGCTGCCGAAGAGGCGCTGGGCCACCCGATCGACGTGGTTTCCGGTTACGAGGAGGCGCGTCTGATCTATCTGGGCGTGTCGCACGGCCTGGACGACAACGCCGACCTCCGCTTGGTTATTGATATCGGGGGAGGCAGTACGGAGCTCATCGTCGGCCGTCGCTTCGAGCCGCAGGTGATGGAAAGCCTGCACATGGGCTGCGTCAGCATGAGTCAGGCGTTTTTTCGCGACGGTGTGATCGATGCCCGCCGGATGCGCGCGGCAGAAATTGCGGCCCGACAGGAGTTC
>JAURHQ010000022.1 GCA_030833185.1 Gammaproteobacteria bacterium
TGCCGGGCAGGCGGTCCTGATATTTGGCGTCCATCCGCGCGCTGAGAAAGTCGTTCGGCTCCTGCACGTGGCAGTCGGCCGAGACCATGAAGTATTTGCGCGCGGCGTCTGGCTGCGGCGAGCGCGGCCAGCCCGCGCTGCCCGGGGTTTGTTGGCGCCAGAGGTTATTGGGGTCGGGGATGGCCATGTCACACGCCTCGCAATTCAACGCCACCCGGGGACCGACGCGCGCTGCGGTGGCGGCAGCGCGCGTGGCACCTCAGAGGCGCTCGATGATGATCGCGGGCGCCATGCCGCCGGCGGCGCACATCGTGACCAGTCCAAACTGCTTGTCCTGCCGTTCGAGCTCATCGAGCAGGGTGCCGATCAGCATCGCGCCGGTGGCGCCGATCGGATGACCCAGCGCAATCGCGCCGCCGTTGACGTTGACCTTGTCGCGGTCGAGCTTCAGGTCGCGCTGGTATTTCTCCGCCACCACCGCAAAGGCCTCGTTGATCTCGAACAGGTCGATGTCCTGCAGGCTTAAACCCGCCTTGCGCAGCACTTTCAGCGTCGCCGGCACCGGTGCGTTCAGCATCAGCGTGGGCGAGTCGCCCATATTGGCCATCGCCACCACGCGAGCACGCGGCTTCATGCCGTGGGCTTGGGCGAACGAGGGTGAGGCCAGCAGCAGCGCCGCTGCGCCGTCGGCCACACCGGAAGAATTGCCGGCGTGGTGGACGTGTTGAATGTTCAGATCCGGATACTGCATGCGCACCAGTTCGCGGTAGGTCATACCGCTCTCGTCCAGCGGGTGATCGGCCATCGCATGGAACGCGGGTTTGAGCCCGGCCAAATCCGCTAGCGTGGTGCTCGGGCGCGGCAGTTCGTCGCGGTCCAGCGCCAGCGTGCCGTCGTCGCGGTAGACCGGGATCAGGCTCTTGCTGAAGCGTCCCTCGGCGATCGCGCGGCCGGCCCGCTGCTGGCTGACAAGGCCGACTTCATCCAGCGCCTGACGCGAAATGCCTTCCAGCGTGGCGATGGCATCCGCACAGATCCCCTGATGCGGCTGCGGGTGGACTTCGCGCAGGCGGAGGTTGTCGTTGTCCATGAAGGGCGAATTGCGCATGCCCGGATTGCCGTAGGTCGACATCATTTCGGTGCCGCCGGCAATGACCAGATCCTCGCTGCCCGAGCCGACCACCGCGGCTGCCAGATTGACCGCCGTGATGCCGGAGCCGCAGTAGCGATCCAGCGTCATGCCGCTGGCGCGAATATCGAAGCCCGCATCGAGCGCTGCCATGCGCGCCAGATCGCCGCTCTGTTGCCCGCGTTGCGCGCTGGTGCCCCAGATGATGTCGTCGACCAGCGCGGTATCGAGTTGATTGCGGGCGGCGATGGCTTTCAGCACCGCCGCGCCCAGGTGTTGCGGATGAAAGGCCGAGAGCGCGCCTTTGCCGGCCTTGCCCACGCCACGCGGCGTGCGGCAGGCGTCGATGATCCAGGCTTCTGACATGAGAGTTTCCTTTCGCGTCTTAACGCGGTTGCATGCGAATAGCGCCGTCGAGGCGCACGTCTTCGCCGTTCAGGTAGCCGCAGGTGATCATGGTCAGCGCGAGTTCGGCGAACTCCGGCGCCTGCCCGAGGCGCTTGGGGAAGGGCACCTGGGTGGCGAGGCTGGCCTTCACCGCTTCCGGCGCCCGCTGCAGCAGCGGGGTGTCGAAAATCCCCGGCAGGATGGTGTTCACGCGAATCGCATCGCCCGACAGGTCGCGCGCGATGGTCAGCGTCATG
Organism: Gammaproteobacteria bacterium; assembly: GCA_030833185.1. Lineage (GTDB taxonomy): Bacteria > Pseudomonadota > Gammaproteobacteria. The sequence continues at coordinate 1,774 of JAURHQ010000022.1, forward strand.
CCGACCACGCCGGCCTTGGATGCGGTATAGGCCGCCTGCCCAATCTGCCCGTCTTCGGCCGCGACGGACGCGATGTTCACGATCGCGCCGCGCTCGCCGTCTGGCAGCAGCGGCAGGCTCAGCATGCCGGCAGCGCTTTTGGTGATGCAGCGGAAGGTGCCAATGAGATTGACCTGAATGATGCGCTCGAAGTTTTCCAGCGGATATTCGCGAATTTCGCCGCTCTGCCGGTCGCGCGAGGCGGTCTTGGCCGCGCCGCCGCCGATGCCCGCGCAGTTGACCAGAATCCGTTCCTGACCGTGCGCCGCGCGCGCCTTGGCGAAGGCCGCGTCGACCTGTTCGGAGGACGTCACATCGACCTTGCAGAACACGCCGCCGAGTTCGGCGGCCAGCGCTTCACCCAGCGTTTCGTTGACGTCGAACAGCGCGACTTTCACCCCGTGGCTGGCGAGCAGGCGGGCGCTGGCCTCGCCAAGGCCGGAGGCACCGCCGGTGATGACGGCGGCAATGGAGGAATCAAGTTTCATCAGGGTCTCCTTAGGTCGCGAGCGCGGGTCTCGCGGGGTCATGAAGTCAAATCTGGCGTGCCGTGGGCGGGAATCGGCGTGGGGCCGATTCTAGCCGCTGGCGCGCGCCGCGGTCCTGTCGGTCCGCCGCGGGCGGATCTCAGGCTTTCTCGTACAGCGTCACGACGCAGGCGCCGCCCAGCCCCAGGTTGTGCTGGAGGGCAAGGCGCGCGCCTTCGACCTGGCGCTTGTCGGCCGTGCCGCGCAGCTGGTGCACGAGCTCCGTGCACTGCGCGAGTCCAGTGGCGCCCAGCGGGTGGCCTTTGCTCAGCAGGCCGCCCGAAGGATTGGTGACGTAGCGGCCGCCGTAGGTGTTGTCGCCATCGGCCACAAACTGCTGCGCGCCGCCGACCGGGCACAGGCCCAGCGCTTCGTAGGTGATGAGTTCGTTTTGCGCGAAGCAGTCGTGCAGTTCAACCACGTCGATGTCTTCCACGCCGACGCCGGCGGTCTCGAAGACTTTCTGCGCCGCGGCCCGCGCCATGCTGAAGCCCACGACTTCGCGCATGTCCTCGGCCGCGAAGGTCGCCGGACCGTCGGTGGTCATGGCCTGCGCGCGGATCCGCACGCTGCGGTTCAAGCCGTGTCTGGCGGCAAAGGCCTCCGAGCAGACTACCGCCGCCGCCGCGCCGCAGGTCGGCGGGCAGGCCATCAGGCGGGTCATCACGTCCGGCCACAGCATGGGGGCCTTCATGACGTCTTCGGTGCTGACCACGTTGCGGAACAGGGCCATGGGGTTGTTCGCCGCATGCCGGCTGGCTTTGGCCCGGATGGCAGCGAAGGTCTCCAGCGGCGTGCCGAACTGCTGCATGTGGGCCAGTCCAGCGCCGCCAAAATAGCGCAGCGCAAGCGGGATCTGGCTGTTGCCAACCAGCGCTTCGGTGGCCTCGTCAAAGCGGTCGAAGGGGCTGGGCCGGTCGTTGAAATGCGTGCCCAGCGCGCCCGGACTCATGTGCTCAAAGCCCAGCGCCAGCGCGCATTCCACCGCCCCGCTGGCCACCGCCTGCCGCGCCAGAAACAGCGCCGAGGAGCCGGTCGAGCAGTTGTTATTCACGTTGACGATGGGGATGCCGGTCATGCCAACCTCGTACAGCGCGCGTTGGCCGCAGGTGGAGTCGCCGTAGACGTAGCCGACGTAGGCCTGCTCGATCTGCGTGAAGGCGACCCCGGCATCGGCCAGCGCGAGGCGGGTGGCCTCGGCGCCCATCTCGGGATAGGGCTTGTTGGCGCCCGGTTTGACGAAGGGGATCATGCCGACGCCGGCGACGTATACGCTGCTGCTCATGCGATTTCCTTTTGAATGCTCGGGGCCAGTTGCGGTCGGGCCCATCCAGAACGGTGGTCGGTGTGCCGACCCCGCGATAATCCACGGCGGCAAGGGCAAACTCAATCGCGGCCGTCCCGACAGTCATGCGTGTTGGCCTCGGACGGCGCTCATTGCCGGGGTGTTCCAACTCAGGCTGTCGACGACCGGCGGCGGGCGTCGCGGCGATGCCGCTCCTACGGGCGGCTGACGACGGCTTGAACATTCGTCGCGCGAAGCAGGTGATTGCTGCGCTGCGCTTGTGGTCTTGTCGCATCCGGACGTTCGACGACCCCGGCAGCGACCGGGTCGCGGCGCCACCACGACCAGCTCTGCCGGAACCGCTTATGTCCTCGATCGATACAGACGACATCGCCCGCCGCCTCCAACCCCTGCTCGTCGCCGAGTTCGGGACCGGGGCGCAGGCCACCGGGCTTGCCACCATGGCCGACGGCCACGCCGGCCTGACCTTCGGCTTTGACGTGACCGACGCGAACGGCCGGCAGCTGAAGTCCTACGTCATCAAGCTTGCGCCCTTTGGCGTGGTGCGTCGGGGCAATACCGACGTCTATCGCCAGGCGCCGCTGCTACGGAGCTTGCATCAACTGGGGCTGCCGGTGCCGGCCGTGCCCTGGGCGTCGGCGGACGAAGACCTGTTGGGCACGCCGTTCATCATCATGGAGAAACTGCCCGGACGGGTGTTCCTGCTGTGGGAGCCGCACGCCCAGTTCTCGCGCGAGTCGGCGGCGATCAGCGGCTACTGGCGGCAGTGCGCAGAACTGCTGGCGAAGGTGCATCGGATCGACATTGATACCGCCCTGCCGGACTGGGAAGCGCCGCGCGGGCTGGCAGAGGAACTCGCCATCTGGCCCGGGGTGCTGAAGCATGCGCAGGACCCCGCCTGGCTGGCCGCCGGTACGCGGCTTGGTGAACAGCTGATGGCGCAGATGCCCGCCACGCCGCACATCGGCCTCGTACACGGGGATTTCCAGCCCGGCAATGTGATGTTCGACGGCGGCCGGGTGTCTGGACTCATTGACTGGGAGATTTCGCTAATTGGCGCGCAGGGCCTCGATCTGGGCTGGCTGCTGTTGTTCTCGGACCCGGCAGCCTGGGACGCGAGCTTCCAGCCGCTGGTGCCCGTATCGCAGACGGCGCTGATTGAGGCCTATTGCGAGGCCGATGGTCCGGCGGCGGCGGATCTCCACTGGTTTCAGGCCATGGCCCACTACCGCATGGGCGCCATTGCCTGCCTTAACGTCAAACTGCACCGTACCGGCAAGCGCCACGATCCGTTGTGGGATCGCTTTGCCTCGTCGATTGCCCCGATGTTTGCCCGCGGCAGCGCCTTGCTGGCCTGAGCCGCGCGTCCCGACTTTTCAAGGAGTTTTTGCATGATTGATTTCGAACTGCCGCAGGAACTGGTGGAACTGCGCGAGCGGGTGACCGAGTTCATCAAGACCAAGGTGGTGCCGCTGGAAAACGACCCCCGCCAGCATCCGCACATCGAAGAATCCCTGCGGCAGGAACTGGTGGCGCTGGGTCGCGAAGCCGGCCTGCTCTCACCCCACGCGCCGAAGGAATACGGCGGGCTGGGGCTCGATCATCGCGGCATCGCGGTGGTGTTTGAGGCAGCGAGCTACAGCCCGCTGGGACATCTGGCGCTCAACATTCAGGCGCCTGACGAAGGCAATGTGAACCTCCTGATGCGGGTCGCTTCGCCCGAACAGAAAGCCCGCCTGCTGCCGCCGCTGGTGCGGGGCGAACTGCGCACCGTGTTTTCAATGACCGAGACGGCGACCGACGGGGCGGGCGCCGACCCCTCGCTGCTGCAAACCGTCGCCCAGCAGGACAAGGACGGCTATCTCATCACCGGTCGGAAATACATGATTTCCGGCGTGACCGGCGCCGGCATCAACATCGTGATGGCGCGCACGCTGGACGTGCACGGACAGGATCTGGGCGCCTCGATGTTTTTTGTCGACATGGACGCGCCGGGCTTCAGTTGCGACCGCGAACTGCACACGCTGGACTCCAACACGCCGGGCGGTCACTGGGAAGTCTCCTTCGACAAGGTGCGCGTGACGCCAGATCAGGTGCTGGGTGAAGTCGGGCGGGGCTTTGCCCAGGCGCAGATTCGTCTTGCACCGGCGCGCCTCACCCACTGCATGCGCTGGCTGGGACAGGCCGTGCGCTGCCACGAAATTGCGGTAGAGCACGCGCGGAAGCGCCATTCCTTCGGCAAGACGCTGGGCGAGCATCAGGGCGTGGGCTTCATGCTGGCGGATAACGAAATCGAACTGCACATGTGCCGGCTGTCGATCTGGCATTGCGCCTGGCTGCTCGACCAGCACGAGCAGGCGCGCAACGAAACCAGCATGGCGAAAGTGTTCTGCTCCGAAGCGCTGGGCCGGGTGGTGGATCGCTGCATGCAAATCCTCGGGTCGATTGGCATTACCAGCGACACCGTGGTCGAACGCGTCTACCGCGACATCCGCTGCTTCCGGATTTATGACGGCCCCTCGGAAGTGCATCGGCACGCGCTGGCGCGGCGGCTGATGTCGCCACGGCGCTAGGCGGCCAGCGCGTGGCGAGACGGCATAGCACGCAGGCAGCAGCGCGATGAGCCGGCGAGTTGCGCTGAGCCAGGAGCAGATCGTGCTCGGCGTGACGGCGCTGCTGGCGGCAGCCTTCGCGTTGACCTTGCCCGGCTTCGGCACGCTCGACAATCTGCTCACGCTGACCCGCAGCGTCGCCATCCTCGGCATGCTGGGGGTGGCGATGAGCGTGGTGGTGATTGGGCGCGGGCTGGACCTGTCGCTGGTCGCTTCGATGGCGGTGGGTGCGGCAGTAGCGCTGCAACTGCTGCAACAGGGCTGGGCGACGGCGCCGGCGCTCGGCGTCGCGCTGCTGCTCGCCGTCGCGATTGGGCTGATCAACGGCTTCATCATTGCGTTCGTCGAAGTGCCGGCGCTCTTCACCACGCTCGCCACCGGCTTTCTGGTGTTCGGTCTGGGCCGGGTGTTTTTGCTGGATGGTGTCATCAGCTACCTGCCGCCACAGGCCAGCGCGCTGGCCTTTATCGGGCAGGGTCGTGTGCTGGGCGTGCCCATGCCCATTGTGGCCTTCGCGCTCGTCGCCCTGCTGGTGCATCTGCTGATGTCGCGCACGGTGCTCGGCCGTTTCATCTACGCCCATGGTGACAACCCGGAAGCAGCGCGCCTGACCGGCATCGCGGTGCGGCCGCTGACGATGGTGGAGTACGCCCTGTGTTCGACCATCGGGCTGGTGGCCGGGCTGGTGATGGCGGCGTCCACCGCCAGCATGAACACGCAGGTCATCAATTCGACGCTCATTTTCGACGTCATTCTGGTGGTGGTGCTGGGCGGCGTGAGTCTGGTGGGCGGGCGCGGCAGCGTGCTCAGCGTGCTGGCTGGCACCGCGCTCATCGGCACCCTGCTGAACGGCATGACCATTCTCAATCTCGACAACAACGTGCAGAACATCGTCAAAGGCGCGGTGCTGCTGGCGGCGATTTTGCTCGACAACCGACTGCACCCGCGTGACGAGGAGACCGCCCGGCAGGGCGACTGATCCGATGACGCAAGGAGTCCGCGCAATGAACACACTGCTGAGCGCCCGCGCGCTGTGCGCAGCGGCCATGCTGCTGCTGGCCGGTTGCGGCCCGGCGATCGATTACGGCAATACACCCACCGCGCCGGTGGCGAGCGGGGCGGCCATCCAGCCGCTGGATTTCAGCGGCCCCGAAGGCTCGAGCAAACTGCGCGAACATGCGGAGGCCGCGCTGACGGGCAAGACCATCGCCTGGGTGCCGCAGGCGATGGGCCTGCCGCTGACCGAAATCTGGACGCGGGTGATGCGGGAGGAAGCCACCGCGCGCGGCATGAAGTTCGAACTCCGCGACCCCAACTGGAACGCCACCGCTGGTCTGCAGGCCGTGTCTTCACTCATCGGCGAGCGCCCGGCGCTGATGGTCATCCACAACCCCAACGTGCAGATTTACGCCTCGGAACTGAAGCGCGCCGAGGAGGCGGGGATTCCCGTCATCACGGTCAACATGGTGTCCAACTACAAGACCGCCGCCTACGTCGGGCCCGAGTGGCAGCAGGTCGGGCGGATGCTGGGCGAGGAAATCATCCGCCAGTGCGGCAGCGGCACGGGCACATCGGGCAAGGTTTCGATCATTCAGGGCGAGCTGACCTCGGGCGTGTCCATCGAGCAGATGCAGGGCCTGAGCGCGGCGCTTGCGGCGGACAAGGGCATCCAGGTGGTGTCCACGCAGGCGGCCAACTGGGACGCCACCAAGGCGCACGACATCACCGCCACGGTGCTGCAGCAGCATCCGGATCTCTGCGCGACGGTGGGCTTCTGGAGCACCATGACCGCCGGCGTCCACGAAGCGATCAAGGCCGCGGGCAAGCTTGAGCAGGTGAAGGTCTATGCCTCCGGCGGTGAAGGCAAGGTTGACTGCCAGCACGTCGACAGCGGGCAAATCACCAAGGTGTTGAGCTACAACTCGCCGGATCAGGCCAAGGCGGTGATTCAGGTGGCGAGCGTGCTGCTGCAATCGGGCGCGCCGCCGCAGGCGTTTCGCATCGCCAACTATTCCACCCTGCACTGGATGGAGAAGGGGCATTACGACCCCGCGCTCTGCTATGACTGGCTGCGCTGAGATTCGGCCGGGGCTGGCGGCATGAAGACCGGGGTGCGCTACAACGGCGCGCTGCTCCACGGCGGGCTGCTGCGCCGGCTCTACCACCGCTGGTCGCTGAAGCTGTTCTTTTCCGAACTGCTGGCCAAGCGCTGGATGGAACCGGTCATTCCGTTCCTGCTGATGCTGGCGCTGATTGCTTATTTCGCCGCGGTGACCCCGCACTACGCGAGCATCGCCAACGCCACCCAGCTCTCACGCCAGTTCGCCGAAATGGGCTTCGTGGTCATGGCGATGGCGGTGGTGCTGATCTCGGGCGGCATCGATCTCAGCGTCGGCTCGGTGTTTGCGTTTGCCAACCTGACGGCGCTGGCGCTGTTCCATATTTTTCATCTGCCGGTGCCGGTGGTGATCGTCGGCACGCTGGCGGCCGGCGCCGGCGTTGGCCTGATCAACGGGCTTCTGATCGGCTACCTGAAGGCGCGGCCGTTTCTGACGACGCTGGTGACGCTGATCATTCTGCGCGCGGTGGTGGATTTGCTGGCGCAGCGCTACGCCGTGCCGCTCGCCATGGGCGGCAATCTGACGCTCGCGTGGAGCTTCCTCGGCAACGGGCGCATTTACGGCATCCCGTCTAACCTGCTGGTGCTTGGCCTGGTCGGCGGACTGGGACATTTCATGCTCAGTCGTTCGCGCCCGGGCTGGCATCTGACGGCGCTGGGCTCGAGCCGCAAGGCGGCGCGCCACGCCGGCATTGCGGTCGAGCGCACGCTCTGCCTGACCTATGTCACCTCCGGGCTGCTGGCGGCGCTGGGCGGTCTCTTCTACGCCGCGCGGCTGTCGAGCACGGGCTCGGACACGGGCGTGGGCTGGGAGGTCAATGCGCTGACCGCGGCGGTGCTGGGCGGGGTCAGTCTGGCCGGCGGGCGCGGCACCATTGCGCGCGCCATGATTGGCGCGGTGATCGTGTTTGTGCTGGTGAACGGCATGGTGCGCACCGGACTGCCCGGCGCGCTGACCTCCACCGCGCTCGGCGCCATCCTGCTGCTGGCCGTCGGCATCGATGTGAAATGGGCCAAGAACCGGCTCAAAACCCTGCAAAAGATTTATCTCAATCCAACCGTGGTGGAACTGCCACCGCCCCCCGCCACCGCCCGCGGCAGCGGCACGCCCTACGCCGAGAACGACCGGCTGCGCGAGTCGCTGGAGATTGGGCTCGATCAGGTCGAAGGGCCTGAGGATGTGATCCTCGACCGTGAGGACCGGCTCTATTGCGGCACGCGTGATGGCCTCATCCTGCGGTTTTCCGGGCCGCGATTTGAGCAGCGCGAAGTTTTTGCGCGCATCGGCGGCCGGCCGCTCGGCATGGCCTTCGACGCCGACGGTAACCTCATCGTCTGCGTGGGCGGCATGGGGCTTTACGGCGTGACGCCGGCCGGCGAGGTCTACACCCTGACTGACCAGACCAACCGCAGCTGGTTCAAGCTGAACGACGACGCGCGCCTGCGCCACGCGTTTCTCGCCACCCTCTCGCGTCCCCCTGCCGCCGCGGAGACCGCCGTCGCGGAGTTCGACGCGCGGCAGGTCGACGACTTTGTCATCCGCGTCCGCATCGTCGGCGAGGGCTCTGGCGCGGGCGGCGCGCCCGCCGCCGGCCACGCCCGCGTCGCGGCCGCCCTGCGGACGCCCGTGCAACTGGGCGAAAACTGGTTTGGTTTGCGCGAGATGGGCCGCGCGCTCGACCTTGCAGCCTGCGATCTGGTGATGCCGGACATCATGAAAATTGGCGGCGTCTCGGCCTTTCGTGAGGCCGCGGCGCTGGCGAGCCTGCACAGCCTGCCGGTCTCCAGCCACCTGTTCCACGAAGTCACCGCGCACCTGATGACGGTGATTCAGACCCCGCACTATCTGGAAGTGATGGAACTGGCGGCGGCCGTTCTGCAGACGCCGATGCGCTTCGAGGACGGCCACGCGGTGTTGCCGAGTGGCCCCGGCAACGGGCTGGCCTGGGACCCTGCCGCGGTGGCGCGGTATCGACTCAACTAGCGCCGGCCAGCCGCTGCCGACCGGCGCTTTGCCTTATGGCAGCATGATTTGATCGAACACGCCGCCGTCCTTGAAGTGCGTCTCCTGCGCCGATCGCCAACCGCCGAAAGCGGCATCGATGGTCACCAGGCGCAGCGCGCTGAACTTGCCCTCGGGCGGCGTGACGGCCGGGTCGCGCGGGCGAAAGTGATGGCGCGCCGCGATCGCCTGCCCTTCGGCTGAATAGAGATATTCCAGATAGGCGCGCGCCACCTTGGCATTGCCGTGACGTTCGGCGTTACGCCCCACCACCGCGACCGGCGGCTCGGCGAGGATGCTGACCGAGGGCGTGACGAGTTCGAATTCGTCACGGCCGGCCAGCGCCAGCCAGGCCTCGTTTTCCCAGGTCACCAGCACGTCGCCAATACCCCGTTCGATAAACGTGGTGGTCGCGCCGCGCGCCCCGCTGTCCAGCACCGGCACGTTCTTGAACAGCTTGCGCACGAACTCGCGCGCCGCCGCCTCATCGCCGCCCTGCTCACGGGCATAGGCCCAGGCCGCCAGATAGTTCCAGCGCGCACCGCCGCTGGTTTTGGGATTGGGCGTCACGACGCTCACCCCGGACCGCACCAGGTCGTTCCAGTCCTTGATGCCCAGCGGATTGCCCTTGCGCACCAGAAACACGATGGTCGAGGTGTAGGGCGTGCTGTTATGCGGAAGGCGGCTTTGCCAGTCGCGTTCGAGCAGGCCCGATTTCTCGGCAATGGCGTCGATGTCCCAGGCCAACGCCAGGGTTACAACGTCGGCCTCGAGGCCATCGATCACCGCGCGCGCCTGCTTGCCGGAGCCGCCGTGTGACTGACGAATCTGCACCGGTTCGCCGCCTTCGCGCTGCCAGTGCGCGGCGAAGGCTTTGTTGAATTCGGCATAGAACTCGCGCGTCGGGTCATAGGACACGTTCAAGAGGGTCAGGTCGGCGCGAGCCACGCCGACGGCGAGGGCCAGCGCGAGGCCGGCCAGAAGTTTGAAGCGATGCATGTTGTTATTTCCTGCTGCCGTTTAATACGAAAGTTGAACGCGGCTCAGCACCACGCGCTCGTTAGGCCGGTTGCCCGGTGCCGCCTTGCTGCCACCGCCACCAACAAACGCCGTTTCGTCGTAGTCGCAGACCAGCTTCACGTGGCGATTGAGATACCAGTTGAGGCCAAGTCCCCAGGCGCTCGCGGCGCTGGCCGACTTCACCGGATCGGCAAATCCGCCGTCGAAAGCCTGTTGGTCAATGTCGAGTTCGCCGTAGCGTCCGACAAGTTCCAGCGCGCCCCAATCGCCCGCGACCGGATCAAATGCCGCCTTGGGTTTAACGCCCTTGAAGGAGGCTTCTTCGCCGGTCAGCACCAGACTGCCAGAGACTTGCCAGGCGCTGTGGCTCAGCCGCGCGCGTTGTTGATCGAGCGCCACTTCCTGGCTCGACTCGACGTAATCGCCGAAGACGCCAAACTGCCGCCAGTACCAAAAGCCTTGCGGCGAGTAGCGCGTGCGCTCGCCGGCGCCCACCACGGTCGAGGCCAGACTGGGCGCCAGCGTCAGCTTGTCGCCGTTGACGACGAGGGACGCCGGCGTGCTGCGGTAACCAAAAAACTTCGCCTGTCCGGGCGTCACATAGCTGCCAAGGCCGGTTGCCGTTTCGTTGCCCTGCTCCTCGCCGTAGCTGCCGGCAAGCCCAAAGCCCAGGCCCTGCAGCGGGCCAAACTGCTCGATAAACGGCTGGAAAAATACCCGGCCGGCGAAGTCCTTGTCGTCATTCAGATCCGACGGCCCCGTACTGCCAAGATCCGGCACGCCGTTGAACACGCCAATCTGATAGGACACCCGCTTGCCCCACCACTCGCCGCCGACCTGCACCCCGAAGTCGCGGTTGGGCACCAGATTATTGGTCAGGCCGCGCTCCACGAAGGCCAGCTCTGTGGCGCTGCCGAGGCGCTCGAGCCCGAACGGGGCTTTGAATTTGCCCACGGTCACGCGGGCGTAGGGCAACTGGCGCCACTCGGCGTAGGCATCCTGCAGGGTCACCGCCGAGCCGGCGAAGTCCGGCATCACCCGGTAGTAAAACTGCCTCGCCACGGTGCCCTCAAAAATAGGCCGAATGCGCCGCGCGAGGAAGGCGTCCTGCGTGGCGGCACTGCCGGTAAGCGCCTTGTCATCGTGGAAGAAGCGCCCATCGATCTGCACGTAGCCGCGCAGGCGCGCTTCAAAATTGCCATCGGGCGTGGCGACGGCCAGACCTTTTTCGCCCAGGGACACGGCGGGCGTCTTAACCCGCGCAGTGGCCGATTCTTCCGCCGCCACCTCGAGCTTGCGCTCCAGCACCCGCACGCGCTGCTCGACCGCGGCCGGCGGCTGCGCGCTTGTCGGGCTGGCGGCGGCCGTTGTCAGCGGCGCCTGCGCGCGAGCCAGCGCCGCTTCGAGCTGCTGCACGCGCGCGCTCAGCGCCTTCAGTTGCGCCTCAAGCGCGGGGTCGACTGCGGCCAGCGCAGATGGGGTGGAGACCATCGCGGCCACGGCGGTCGCGATTAGCGCAGACCGCCGAACATCAGAAAATCCGGACACAAAAACATCCTCCAAACAGTTCACAGAAAACACCTGCCGCCGGGCGTCACGCTTACGCCTGCCGGCGATGTGGCCATGGAGCAGTTGCTGTGCCAGTCGTGAGGTGTCCCTATAAAACAGCGACTTGTTTCGTGTGGCCGTGGCGGCATCGCACATTTGCGCGCCGGTCCTGCGCAGATATGCGCAAGCGACAGGGAAATGCACGGACAGCTCGACACCGGCGCCGCGCCGGGGTCACGGGCAGGCAGCCGGTGGATTACACTTCAGGCATGAAGAAGCGTCTCAGCGGTCCCCGCACTAACCTGCTGTACGCGGCGCTGTTCGTGCTGGTGGTGCTCACGGTGTTCACGATCGGCTATCGACTGGCCGGCTGGAGTTGGAGCGACTCGCTGTACATGGTGGTGATCACCGCTTTCAGCGTGGGATTTGGCGAAGTGAACCCGGTCGAGGACGAGCGCCTGCGGCTGTGGACCATGGCCCTCATCATGCTCGGCTGCACCGGCGTCATTTTCATCACCGGCACGCTCGTGCAATGGCTGACCGAGTCCCAAATCAATCTGGCGATAGGCGTGAAGAACATGGAAGAAGCGATCGGCAAGCTGAAAAATCACGCCATTGTGTGCGGCTTCGGGCGGCTGGGCCGGGTGCTCGCCAGCCAGCTGGAACACGGCGGCATGCCGTTTGTGATTATCGACCAGTCCGCCGAGCGCGTGGCGGAGGCGCACGAAATGGGCTGGCTGACGCTGCAGGGCGAAGCGACCGACGAAGCCATCCTGCGCACCGCGGGGCTGGAACACGCGCGGGTGCTGGCGACGGTGTTGCCCAACGATGCGGCCAACGTGTTCATCACGCTGAGCGCGCGCGACATGAATCCCACCATCCAGATCATCGCCCGCGGCGAAGTGCCCTCCACCGAACGCAAGCTGCGTCAGGCCGGGGCCGACCGCGTGGTGTTGCCGGCGCATATCGGCGCCGACCGCATCGCGCATCTCATCCTCCATCCCAACGCCCGCGAACTGCTGGGCGGAACGACCAAGGCCGGCGTTGAGTTCGAACACCACCTGACCGAGCTCGGGCTTGATCTGGAGGAAATCGAAATCAACCACGCCTCGCCCTGGCTGAATCGCACGGTGGGCGAAGTCGAAACCGAAGTCGCGGGCCGACTGCTCGCGGTGGCGATCCTGCGCCAGCAGGGCGGCACCGATATCAATCCTGAACGCACGACCAAACTCCACGTGGGCGACGCGCTGGTCGTGCTCCGTCGAGGAGAACGCACATTACGACCGTAAGCACCGCGCCCCGCGCGCCAGCCCCGCCCTCGCCCATGAATGCGCCGCTGACCCGGCTTTTCGCACGCCTGCTGGCCGAGATGAACGAGGTCGAAAACACCGAATGGGACGCCACCGAAAGCCGGATCGATCCGCGTGTGTATTACGACCCGGAGATTTTGGCCCGCGAAAAAAATCTGATTTTTCGCCGGATGCCGCTGTGTCTCGGACACGCTGACCAGCTGCGCGAGCCGGGCAGCGTGATCGCCCGCGATCTGCTGGGCCTGCCGCTGCTCATCACCCGCGATCGCGCGGGCGAGGTGCACGTGTTGCTCAACGCCTGCCGCCATCGCGGCGCGCGGATGATTCATGCGCAGAACGAACGCTGTCAGCAGAGCGGGCTGTCCTGCCCGTATCACGCCTGGACCTACGACCTGAACGGCACGCTCCGCGGCGTGCCCAAACCGCACACCTTTCCCGGACTCGACAAAGCCAGCCACGGGCTGCGGCGCCTGCCGTCAGCGGTTCGCCACGGCCTGATTTGGGCGGTACTCGATCCGACGGCGGAGCGCATCGACGTCGCCGCGCATCTGGGCGATTTGGATGATGACCTGCAGACGCTGGGTCTTGGCTCGCACTTCTTCTTCCGGCAGCGCGCGCAAACCCGCACGACCAATTGGAAGCTGATGATGGACGCCTTCCAGGAGACCTATCACATCAAGCGCCTGCACGCGCCGACGATCGCGCCCTTCTTTACCGATGTGAATCCGGCGGGTGAGCCGGTGGGGCGACACGCGCGCATTCTGGTCGGTCGCGACCGCCTGGCCGAAGCCCGCAATCTGCCGCCCGAGGCCTGGGATCTCCGCAAACACGCCACGCTCACGCACGTGATTTTTCCGAACAGCCTGCTGATCTATCACCCGGATTCCACCAGCCACATGGCGATGTTTCCCACCGCGCCGGGCGAAATGAGCTTCGTGCACACGCTGTTCACGCCGGAAGACGCCAAAACCGAGAAACAGATCGCCCACTGGGACCGCAACTTCGCGATGATCGACGGCGGTGTGTTCAGCGCCGAAGACCTGTTTATCTCGGAAGAAATTCAGTCGACGGTTGCCTCGGGTGCCAACGACAGCCTGCTGTTTGGCCGTCAGGAGCATTTATTGCGGCGTTTTCACGCCAACGTCGCCGCGCTGCTGAATGGCGCTGATTGAGTGACTGCGGCCGCCTCGAGGCAATCGGGAAGCGCGGCGTGCGGCAGGTCGCCGCGTGAGCAGAGGCGCTAGAAGCGCCACTCGTATTCGAGTTCGAACTTGGCGGCGCCGTCCGGCGCGTCTTCGGTTAGCCCGACCAGATAGCCCACGTTGTACTTGAGCTTCTGGCTACCGCCGAGCAGAAACGTACCGCGCGCCACCGGTCCGATGAAGTGTTCCTGCTCGTCGCCGTCCTTGATGTCTGCCACCTCGCCCATTTCGCCGAAGGCCTCAAAGCCCGGCTCGAAAGCCGCCATCAAGCGATAGTAGGTGCCCCAGGCATAGCCAAACTCCACGCCGTCGGTCGGGCCATCGGCAAAGGCCTGCTCAAACGCCGGGTTCACCGTGGTGACGAACTTGCCAAAGTCTTTCTCGAGCAGGATTTTCCACTCCAGCTTGTGCTCGTCGTCGCGGTCCAGCCCCTTGGCGTATTCCACATACGCGCCGACATCCAGCCAGTACTGGCCGGGCTCGGTCAGCTGGACGATGTTTTCCCACGCGATCTCGGTCAGCGAGTTCGATTCGCCGGGCTCGCCCTCGGCTTCAAGAAACACCGCGGTATGCCAGCGCGCCAGCGGGCTGTAGCCAATTTCGTAGAGAAAGCTGCGGCCGTCGTCTTTGCCTGGGTCGTCGTCAACGCTGCGATTGCCGCGAAATTCGAGTTCCCATTCGCCGTGTTCCACGTAGGGCGAGTAGACCTTGAAACCAGCCTCGGCATCGGGCGTGGCCAGTGCCGACAGGCCGACCGCGAGGCCTACCGCCAGCGCCATCTGCGGGCCCTTGCCCGCGCCGCTCCGGTCGCGACGACCGAGCAGCCAGGAGGCCAGCAACAGGACCGCGACGGTGCCGGCGTAGGCCATGACCTGACTCTCCATGGGCGCCGCGGTGTAGCCAATCAGCGCGGCCAGCGCCTGCCCGGTCAGGCTGTGGTCGGAGATGAGATGGGAGCTGTCCCAGGCCACATCGGACAGGGAACTCAGATACCCGGCCTGATTGAGATAAGCCATGCCGCGCGCCGCCATGCCGGCTGCTAACAGCGCGATCAGGCCCGAGGTCGCGGCGAACAATTGTTTGGTGGGTACGAGCTTTAAGCCGCGAAAGACGGCATAGCCCACGAGACCACCGACCACGGTGCCGGCCACCGCACCGGTTAACGCACTGGGCACATCGGTGCTGCCGCCGGCCAGCATGCCGTTCAGAAAGAGCACGATTTCGGCGCCTTCGCGCAACACCGCCAAGCCCACGGCGACCGCCAGGGCGTAGATCGGCCGGGTGCCGCCCGCTACCGATTTCGCCAGCGCACCCGCCTCCTTGGCGAGTTCCTTACCGTGGCGGGACATCCACACCGTGTGCCAGCCCAGCATCAACACGGCGGTGAACAACACGCCGGCGTTGAACAGCTCCTGCCCCATGCCTTCTGCCGCACTGGCCAGCCGTTCGGCGAACAGCGCCGTAATCACGGCGCCAGCCAAGCCCGCGCCCACGCCAGTCAGGATCCAGCGCGTACGGCCCGGCAGCCCGGTGGTCGCAGCCGCCAGAATGCCAATGACCAGCGCCGCTTCCAGCACTTCGCGAAAGAAAATCAGAGCCACTGCAAACATGTACCGCTCCTCACACGCCCTAGGGCCTTATTCGACGATGACCCGGCCTTGCGCTGTCGCCTGATTGAACTCGCCGAAGAACGGATACACGCCGGGCTTCAGCGGGCCGATGAACAGCGTCACCGAGGCGCCACCGGGAATGACTTTCTCGCGCTTGAGTTCGTAGCTCTCGAACTCTTCCGGGGTGGGGTCCAGGTTTTTCACAATCAGCTTCACTTTGGTGTTTGCCGGGACCTTGAACTCGGCCGGCTCAAAGCGGTGGTCCTTGATCGACAGCTCGATGGGCGCCTGTTCGGCTTGCGCCACCGTCGGCAAGCTCAGCGGGAGCGCCAGCAGGCTGATGACCAACAGGCGTCGAATGGGGTTCTGGACGGGCATCGCGAATCTCCTGAACGTCGAATTAAGTTAAATGATATAGATTCGCATTTACTTTGCAAGCCATGCACCTCACCCCTTCACGCTGCCCGCCGCGGCGCCGCCCCTTGCGGTTGCGGCGCCGTCGCCGGGTTCAGGCATAGAGCGCCGGTTTGCGCCCCGCCCAGGGCAAGGCCTGTTCCAGTTGGCCGGCCAGACTGTAGAGCGTCTCTTCGTCGCCGGGCCGTCCCACAAACTGCATGGCGAGCGGTAGACCCGACTTCGCCTGCCACAGCGGCAGCATGATGGCCGGCTGGCCGGTGGTATTGAACAAGGCGGTAAAGGCGGAATAGCCCTGGATGATTTGTTGCCACCAGGCGCGCATATCGACGCCTTGCGCGTTCTGATCCAGCTCGCCCAGTTTTGCCACGTCGCGCGCCAGCCCTGGCGTCAGCAACACGTCGTACTGGCGCATCACCGCGCCCACCCGTCGGCACACGGCGTTCTGCCAGACCATCGCTTCCTCCAGTTGCAGCGCCTTCAGCGACTGCGCGTAGCGGTAGACCTCCAGCGTCACCGCCTCGACGGTTTTAGGCCCGATCTTGCGGCCGGTAATCGCCGCAAACTGCTCCATGAAATAGCCCAGCGTGGTGGCCCACAGGCGTATCGACGATTCGTTGAACTGCTCCTCGTCGTACTGCAGACGCACCGGTTCGCAGATGTGCCCCAAATCTTCCAGCAGGCGGCGGGTGTCGTTTAGCCGGTTTTTGATCTCGCGCGTGATCGGCGCGCCGCCGGGCAGGCGGTCGACCACGCCCACGCGGAGCTGGCCGGGCGGCGTGACGGCCGCGCTCAGGAAACCGCGACGCGGTGGCGGTGCATCGTAGAAATAGCCGTCGTCCGGCCCGGCCAACAGGTCGAGCAGGGCTGCGGAGTCGCGAACGGTGCGGGTTTCGGCGAACTCGATCGCCATCCCCCAGAGGAAAATGCCGGCGTCGGGCCCGGTGGGCGTGCGGCCGCGTGAGGGTTTCATGCCCACCACGCCGTTACAGGCGGCGGGGATGCGAATCGACCCACCGCCGTCGTTGGCGTGCGCAATCGGCACCATGCCGGAACCGACCGCCGCGCCCGCCCCGCCGGAGGATCCGCCCACCGAGTAGCCGGTGTTCCAGGGGTTGCGGGTCGGGCCGTAGACCAGCGCTTCGCTGTTCGCGTTGAACGCCATCTCCGGGGTGGTGGTCGTGCCGATGGTCACCAGACCGGCCGCACGGCAGCGCTTCATGAGTTCGCTGTCGTTCCCGAACTGCACGCCCGCCGCCAGCCGCGACCCCGCGCTGGTCCGCATGCCCTTGAAGTGCATGCCGAACTCCTTCACCAGAAACGGCACGCCGCGGAACGGGCCAAAGGGCAAACCGGCCTTGATCTCGGCCAGCGCGTCGTCGCGCAGCTGCTGGACCACGCAGTTCACTTGAGGATTAAGGCGTTCGATAGCCGCGAGCGCGGTCTCGACCAAATCCGTCGGCGACACCTCGCGCCGACGTACGAGTTCGGCAAGACCTAGCCCGTCGTACTGAGCATATTCGGCAAAAATCATCTGCGTCTCCCCCTGCCTGTTGTCATTGGATGGCGCCGCTCACGGCACGTGCAGGAGATGGCGACTAAGACGAAATACCCTGCACCCGGCAAGGATCAACGAGGCCTGCGGTCAATTCAAGCGGGCGGCACGGCGGCGGCGCCAATAGCGGAAGAGCATCACGCTGGCCGCGACCCCTAGTGCGCCCAGCACCACCCACAGCGACCACTGATGGGCATGCGCCATGGCTTCGCTGAAATGCGCGGCGTCGTGGCCAAATTTTTCCCACAGCCAGTGCCCCAGCCAGACGAAGACCGGCACGCTGATGAGGGCGGCCAGACCGTCCCACCACAGGAAGGTGAGATAGGGCACCCGCAGGGAACCTGCGGAAAAGAAAATCAAACTGCGTAAGCCGGGCAGGAACCGCGCGATGAAGAGCCCTTTTGCGCCGTGTTTGGCGTAGAAGAGTTCCACCCGGGCGCGTTTGGCGGCGGGAAACAGCCGCTGGCCAGAAGCAGAACCGAGCAGGCGCCCACCCAGCCGCTGGCCCATCAGAAACATCAGGGAATCGCCGCCGATCACCGCCACGTACATCAGCACACTGACTTCTTGCCAGGAGCGGCCTTCCACCGCCGCCAGCGCACCGGCCACCAGCAACACCACATCTTCGGGCACCGGCACACCCAACCCGCACAGCACCAGAATGGCGAACGGACCCCACAGCGACAGCAACGGCCCCTGAAGTGTATTGAGGAAAGTTTCTAACATGGCTGGATCGGTGGAGAAAACTTCCGGTATGACCGCGACGTCGTGGCAGCGTCTGCGGGTGCGGGCGCATTGGCCGGGGCAGGATGGACGGCGCGCAGGATCGCCCACTCGTCCCCCCATTACAACCGCCCGGCACAACGACCAAAGCGGCGCTTAAACTCTACAATCGGTGCTATCGGCCGCTGTGCTGCAAGCCCTGAGTCAAAACCGCCGCGTGTCAGCGGCCCTCACACGCGAGCCGCCGAGTCTGAGGCGATATACCGCACAGGTTGGTCTATGACGATTGCCGAGCATCAATCCGCTGTGACCTTTCCGCCGGAGCAGGAGTTCTCCAGCGGCCCGCATCTGGTGTGGATGGCCATGCCCGACGGGCAGGTGCATTACCTCAACCGCCGTGCGCAGGCGTTCTACGGCATCGACAGCCTGCACACCGCCAACGAGACCTGGCAGCAGCGCATCCATCCGGAGGACCAGCCGGCGGTGATGGCGGCCTGGCAGCGCGCGCTCAAGGACGGCACGCGCTATCGCCACGAATACCGCGTGCTGGGCGACGACGGCCACTATCGCCACTGTCTGTCGCAGGCCCTGCCGGTGCGGGACGGGAACGGCGAGATCCTGCGCTGGCTGGGCGCGACGACGGACGTCGAGCCCTACTATCAGCGGCTGGAATCTGCCCGCGTAATCGAACTTTGCTATCGCACGCTCGTCGGCGGGGTGCTGCCGCCCGCCCAGGACAACAGCGCGCCGGTGCCGGAGCCCACGAGCCTCGATTTTCGCCAGTTCATCGAGTTCATGCCGCAACTGGTCTGGTCGAGCGGACCAGACGGACTGGTCGATTTCGTGAACCAGCGCTGGCGGGATTTCACCGACATGCCGGCGCATAAGGCGGCCGCGTACGGATGGATGGCGGCAGCTCACCCGCAGGACCAGACAGACCTCAAAACCAGTTGGCAGACCATGATGGCGCGTCAAACGGCCTTCCGACTCGAGTTTCGCTTGCGCCGGCACGATGGCAGTTACCGTCGCTGCGACCTGCGCGCTGAACCGCTGTACGACAGCGCCGGCCGCGTGCATCGCTGGATCGGGGCGGTGACGGACGTCGAGGAGCGCCACCGTTTGTTCTCCTCCCTGCAGGAGAGCGAGAGCCGGCTCCAGGACCTGCTGCATCACCTGCCGGAACTCTTCCTCTTGTACGACTCGGCCGGCCTGCTGCTGGACGCCAACCAGTTTGCCTGCGAGCGGCTTGGCTATCCTCGCGCAGCACTGCTCCGACAGCCCATTAGTAGCCTCCGCAGCGCCCCCCCCGACATGGTCCAGATGCCGAGCCCGGTGCGGCCGGGCGAAACGGCGCGCCAGCGCTGGGTGCTGCACTGCCGGGACGGGCAGCGGTTTCTGGCCGAGACCTCGACCGGCAGCCATTTGCTCGCCGGCAGCCAGGTGTTCTTCATGCTGGCCCGCGACGTCTCGGCCGAGGAAGCGGCGGACGCGCAGCTGCGCGAACAGGCCCGGCTGATCGAGCATGCGCCGGTCAGCGTGTCGAACATCGATGGCCGCGTAGAGCTCTGGAGCAGCGGCGCGGAGCGGATTTTTGGCTACACCGCAGCCGAGGCGCTGGGCCAGCCAATTCAGGATCTCTTGCAGGTTGAACTGCCCCGTCCCGCACGCGAGTTCCTGCAGCTGCTCAGGCATCAGCGCAGCGTGGTGGAAGAAGCGCAGGCGGTGCATCGCAACGGGCAACGTCTCCGCGTGCGGGCCCAGTGGGCCCTGTCTGGCGAGGCAGGCAATCGGCGCATTTTGGTGACCTACACCGACGTCACCCCCCAGCGCGAGGCGGAAGCCCAGGCGCGGGCCGCCGAGCAGGCGCTGCTCGCCGCACTGGCGCAAGGCAGCGCCGGTACCTGGAGCTGGGACCTGCAAACCGACCGGGTGGTGTACGACTATGCCGCGCAACGGCTGCTGGGACTTGAAGCCAGCGCCCTGCCCCGCTCGGTGGAGCGCGCCCTGAGCTTGCAACTGCTGTTGCCGGCGGAGCGCGTGGAAATCGAACAGCGGATCGCCGACGCCCGGCGCGACGGCTGCAGCTGCGAGTTCGTCTTCCAGATTCCAATCGGCGCAGCCACCCGCTGGCTGCTGACGCGCGGGGGCCCTACCGCGGAGGCCCATACCTGGGCCGGCGTCATCGTCGACGTCACCGGCCGGCAGCAGTCGCGCGCCGCGCTGCAGGCCTCGCAGCAACAGCTGCGCGCCTACGCCCACCAGTTGAACCAGACGCTGGAACAGGAACGCGCGCACCTCGCCCGTGAACTGCACGACGAACTGGGACAGCGCATGACGGCGTTGCGCCTCGACCTACGCTGGCTGGAGCGCCAGCTGCCGCAGGACACCCGCGAACTGGCGCCGATCGGCGCGCGCTTTGCGGCGATGGACAGCCTGATCGACCAGACCCTGACCCAGGTGCGGCACCTGAGCACCAGCTTGCGCCCACAGGAGCTTGAAGGCCTCGGCCTCAAGGCCGCCATCGAGGCGCACGTGGCGCAACTCGAGCGGCGCGCCGGCATTCGCTGCAAACTCAAACTCGCCAACTGCGAGGCGCTGGGCGCGGAACATCAACTCACCGTGTTCCGGGTGTTTCAGGAAGCGCTGACCAACGGCATCCGGCACGGTCAGGCCACGCAGTTCACGGTGCGCTTGAACCAGTCTCGCCGTACGCTGAAACTGCAGATCGATGACAACGGCACCGGCTTGTCGCAGGCCCGCAGCCAAGCCGGCGTTGGCGTCATCGGCATGACCGAGCGCGCCTATCAGCTCGGCGGCAGTCTGGCACTGGCCAGCCGGCCGCAGGGCGGCACGTCGCTCACCCTCAAACTGCCCTGGACGGCGCCGCGAACATGAACATCATCCTCTGTGACGACCATCCGCTGATTCGCCGCAGCCTGCGCGAGTTGTTGCAGGAAATTCGCCCGGACGCGGTGGTGCGCGAGGCCACCAGCGCGGCCGAACTGTTCCAGTGCCAACGCGAGGAACCCGCGCAGATGGTGGTGCTCGATCTCTCACTGCCCGACCGCCACGGGCTGGAATGCCTGAGCGAACTGCGCCAGCGCGACCCGACGCTGAAAGTGCTGATCCTGAGCATGCACAACGAGGAGCGTTTCGCGCTGCGCGCGCTGGAACTGGGCGCCAGCGGCTATCTGGGCAAGCACCGCGCGCCGGCCGAAATTGCCGGCGCCCTGCAGCGGGTGCTGAACGGCGGGCGCTACATCGACCCTGAAACCGCCGAGGCGCTGGCGCGGCGGGCGTTCGGCGGGACCAAGCTGCCGCACGAGGCATTATCCCCACGCGAATTCAGCGTGCTGCGCGAACTTGGGCGCGGCCGCTCGCCGGCGACGATTGCGGAGCAGTTGTTCCTGAGCGCCAAGACGGTCAGCACCTATCGTTCGCGGGTGTTGAACAAGCTGGCCCTGAAGACCAACGCAGATCTGGTGCGCTACTGCCTGAGCCACGCGCTGATCGACTGAGTGCTGTAGGGAATCCCCTACATAAAAAATCGCCTGCGTCTGACACCACGCGCCACGGCTGCCGGCTTGGGCCCAGACTGGCCCACTGCCAAACTGCCCGCCAATGTTAAGCCTGCTCGTCTGCTATGCCGGTTCCCTGTTCGCGCGCCCTGCGCGTCCCGCTTTTCCCCCGCGCCGTCCGAGGCGCTGAGCGGTCGCGCCATGCTTGAGTTCAGCCTGCTCGAACGCGCCGCCATCCAGCACACACCGGCCTTTGCGACCAGTCGCGACGGCACCATCGAATTCGTAAACGAGCAGTACTGCGTGCTGCGCGGCGTCAGCGCCGAACAGTTGCTGGGCTCGGCGCTGCCCTGGATGTCGCGGCTGGCCGCTGCGGCCAGCGTGCCGCCCGACCGGGCTTTATGGCAGGGCGAGTTACCGCCCGACAGCGGTAACGGCCTGCAGGGCACGGTGGTGCCGCGCACGACCGCGGCCGGCGAACTGGCCGGCTTCCTGTGTCTGGCCAGCCCGCAGCCCCTACCGGCCGCCTCTCTCGTGGCACCCACAGATGCCGACCTCATCGGCATTTTTCTGACCTCCGCCGAAGGCGATCCCCTGTTCATCAGCAATGAGCTGCACGCCCGCTATCAGCAGCTGCCGGAAGAGCTCTGCGGGCTTGAGGCGCCGGTCTGCTCGCTCGAGCAATGGCGGCACAGCCCCAACACCGGCTGGCGCAGCTGGCTGCGCGGGAGCGCGCCGCGCTTCAGCGCGGAACTCGAACTCACCACCCGCGCTGGCAGCATTGAAAAACTGGAGCAACGCGCGACCCGGCTGCAGGTCGGCGAGCAATGCCTCGGGATCGTTGGCACCTTGAGCCTGCGCAAGCCCATCGCCGCGCAGGTGCATGAGCTGCGCGCTCCCGGCGGCGCGCCTTGTTTACAGGATTTATTGGAACAGTTGCTGAGCCACGCCGCGCGCTTTGCGCAGGATCTGCTGCAAGGCGGGCGGCTGCACGACCTGCGCGAAGTCGACCATTTCCTGCAGGGTTTGACCGCCGTGGCGCTGGCCGCGCCGACGGGCCAACTCGCCGCGGCGCAGCATGCAGCGCCCTCGTCGCAACGGGAACAGGTCGCCTAGAACCGCCCCGCCCGGCCGTGCGCGCTGGCCCAGTCCAGCAGCGGCCCCGCCGGCACGATACCGGTGGGATTAATCCCCAGATGGCTTTCGTAGTAGTGCCGCTTGGCGTGTTCCGCATTGAAGGTGTCAGCGACACCAGGCCACTGATAAAGATCCCGCGCGTAGCCCCAGAGCTGCGGGTAATCGACCAGCCGCCGCAGATTGCATTTGAAATGCCCGACGTAGACGGCATCAAAACGCAGCAGCGTGGGCAGCAGCCGCCAGTCGCATTCCAGCGGCCTTGCGCCCAGCAGGAAACGCTGGCCGGCGAGGCGCGCTTCCAGCCAGTCGAGACTCTCAAACAGCGCCTGCACGGCGTCTTCGTACGCCGCCTGGGTGGTGGCAAAACCGGCGCGGTACACGCCGTTGTTCACGGTCTGGTAAATGCGCGCGTTGAGCGCGTCGATCTCCGCCTGCAACGCCGTCGGGTAGTAGTCGCCGGGTAAGGCGCCCGCGCCGTCGAAGGCGCTGTTCAGCATGCGGATGATTTCGGAGGACTCGTTGTTGACGATGCGCGCGCGCTGCTTGTCCCACAGCACGGGCACGGTCACCCGCCCCGAGTAGCCCGGCTCGCTCGCGCGGTAGATTTCATACAGGCAGGCCGCGCCGTGGATCGGATCCGGGACCACGCCCGGCCCCGGCGAAAACACCCAGCCCTGATCGCGCATCAGCCAGTGCACCACTGACACCTCGATCATCCCGGTCAGGCCTTTCAGCTGCCGGTAAATCAACACCCGGTGCGCCCAGGGGCAGGCCAGCGAAACATACAGGTGATAGCGCCCCGGTTCGGCCTTGAAGCCGCCTTCGCCGCTGGGGCCGGCGGCGCCATCCGGCGTTATCCAATGGCGGAACTGGGCGTCCGGGCGCACGAAGCGCCCGCCGTGGGCGGCGGTGTCGTACCACTCATCGTGCCATTGGCCATCGACCATCACGCCCATATCAGCGGTCGCCCTGCAGCAGCACGCCCTTGGCCGTCAGCGCGGCGACCTGCGATGCGTCGTAGCCCAGCATCTCGCCCAGCACCTGCTGGTTGTGTTCGCCCAGCAGCGGCGCGACCAGATCCGGCAGATCCGGCTGGGCGGAGAAATGCAGCGGAAAACCCGGGATGGAGAACTGTCCGAGCACCGGGTCGACAATGTCGCGCACCGTGCCGCGCGCGCGGAAATAGGGATGATGGATCGCATCCACCGGACTTAGCACCGGCGCGGAGGGCACGCGGAACTGCTCCAGACGCTCGAGGACTTCATCGGTGCTGGCAAAGTGCGTCAGCCACTCTTCGATGATGGGCGTCAGTTCCTGCTGATTCGCGGCGCGCACGTTGCTGGTCGCAAAGCGCGGATCGTGTTCCAGATCCAGCCGCCCCATCGCCTCGCACAGCCCGCGCCACTGCAGCTGCAGGGCAAGAATCACCAGAAAGCCGGTGGGGCCTTTGAACACCGCGAACGGCGCGACCAGCGGATGACTCGATCCCGCGCGATGCGGCACGTAGGCGCCCTTGCTCAGCGTGTGCGCCTGCACCGGAATCTCAAACATGTGGAACAGGCTGTCGACCATTGCAATGTCGATCCACTGCCCGATGCCGGTGCGCAGGCGGTGGAACAGCGCATAGCCAATCGCCGAGAAGGCATGCACGCCGGAAGACACATCCGCCATGCTCAAACCCGCCGGCATCGGCGGGCCGTCGGCGTAGCCGGTCATGTGCATGATGCCGGCGAAGGCCTGCGCCACCCAGTCGTAACCCGTCTTGTGCGACAGCGGGCTTTCGCGCCCGTAGGCCGAGATCGACGCCATGATGAGCGCGGGATTAATTTCCTTCAGATCCGTCCAGGCCAGTCCGCGTTTCTCCATCACGCCGGGGCCGAAGTTCTCGACCACCACGTCGACCTGCGGAATCAGCGCGCTCACCAGCGCCATGCCGCGCGGGTCGCGGAGGTCCACGCACAGGCTTTTCTTGCCCAGATTCTGCTGCACGTAGTAGAGGCTGCGCGGGTTCCTGATGTGCGAGATTTGGCGCGTCATATCCCCCGCGGGGGCGGATTCGACCTTGATTACCGTCGCGCCCAGTTCGGCCATCATGCGGGTGCAGGTCGGGCCGGCCAGCGCGCGGGTGAAATCGAGCACCTTGAGGTCGGAAAGCACATGTTGCGGGCTGGTCGTCATCTGGCGTCTCCCGGGAGCTTGCGATGGGCACACAGCTCGCGCCCTGAGGGCGAGCTTAATCCCGAATGCCCGACGCCAGGCCTTACCGTTCGCCGACGCCACTCAGCCGGTGTTGCGCAAGCCCGCCGCGAGACCGTTGATCGACAGATGAATACCCAGTTGCACGCGCGCCCGGTCGGCCTCGGAGACCGGCTGGGCGCGGTAGCGCCTGAGCAGTTCGACCTGCAGATGATTAAGCGGATCGAGGTAAGGGAACCGATGCTCAATCGACGCGGCCAGCGCGGGATTGGACTGCAAGGGCCGGGACGCGCCGGTAATCGCCGCCAAGGCTTCCCCGGTGCGCTGCCACTCGGCCTCCAGTCGCGCCAGCACCCGCCGGCGCAGGCGGACGTCTTCGACCAGCCCGGCATAGCGTCGCGCAATGCCCAGATCGCTCTTGGCCATCACCATCTCGAGGTTCGACAGCAAGGTGGTAAAAAACGGCCACTCGCGGTGCATGGTGCCGAGCAGCGCGAGGCGCGCCGCGGCGTCCTCGCCCGTGCCCACGAATTGGGTCACCGCCGAACCAAAGCCATACCAGCCCGGCAGGCCCGCGCGACACTGCCCCCAGGAGAAACTCCAGGGAATGGCGCGCAGATCCTCGATTGCCGCCAGCGCCTTGCGCGAGGCGGGGCGTGAGCCAATGTTGAGTTCGGCCAATTCCCGCAGCGGGGTGGCGGCAAAAAAGTAGTCGGTGAAGCCTGAAGTTTCATAGACCAGACCGCGGTAGCTGCGAAAGCTCGCCTCGCTCAAGGTCGCCGCCGCCTCCAGCCAGGCCACGGCCGGCCGGCGCGCCGGATGACGCAAGGACACCTCCAGCGTGGCCGCCACCAGCGTCTCCAGATGGCGCCGGCCAATTTCCGGGTTGGCGTATTTCGAGCCGATGACTTCGCCCTGCTCGGTCAGGCGAATCTGCCCGTTCACGGTCCCCGGCGGCTGCGCGAGGATGGCCTGATAGCTCGGACCACCGCCGCGCCCCACCGTGCCGCCCCGGCCGTGGAACAGGCGCAGACGCAGTTGCTCTGCGACGCCACCGGCGGCAAACAGTTCGGCCAGCGCCACTTCGGCCCGGTAGAGCTCCCAGTTGCTGGTGAAGTAGCCCCCATCCTTGTTGCTGTCGCTGTAGCCGAGCATGACTTCTTGCTCGCTGCCGCCGCGTACCAGCATCGCGAACACGCCGGGCACCGCCAGAAACTCGCGCATGATCGTCGCCGCCTGCTGCAAATCGCCGATCGTCTCGAACAGCGGCACGACCAGCAGATCGGCGCGCGCGTCGTCATCCAGCGTCCCGCGGAGCAGCCCAGCCTCTTTCTGGAGCAAGAGCACTTCCAGCAGATCGCTGACCGCTTCGGTGTGGGAGATGATGCAGTGGCGGACGGCACCCGGGCCGTAGCGCGCGCGCAGTTCGCCTGCCGCCTCAAAAACCCCAAGCTCGCGCTGCGCCAGCGGCGAATAAACTGCTCCGCGCACCCGCAAGCTGCGCGCATCCGCCAGCGTCGCGCACAGGAGGTTGCGACGACGCGGCTCGTCCAGCGCCAGATAGTCCGGCTCGATGCGCGCCAGGCGAAGCAGCTCGGCGACCACCGCCTCGTGCTGATCAGAACTTTGGCGAATATCGAGCGTCGCGAGGTGGAAGCCGAAGACTTCCGCCGCCCGGCGCAGCGGCGCCAACCGTGGACCAATCATGGCGCTGGCATGATGCGTCGCGAGGCTCGCGGCGATGATGTCCAGATCGGCAATGAAGTCAGCCGCCGCCGGGTACGGGTCCTGCGGCGCCACCGCGTGGCGTAGCGCTTCGGTGCCCGTCAACTCGCGCAGGCTTGCCGCCAGTCGTGCGTAAATGCCAATCAGCGCACGGCGATAGGGTTCGTCCCTGCGGTGCGCGTCGCGATCCGGCGAACGCTCAGCCAGCGCCATCATCTGCGGCGTGACCGGCGCAAGGCCCTGCGACATCGAGAGCTCGCCGCCCAGCGCGTGGACCTCCGTCAGGTAAAACCGCAGGGCCACTTCCGCCTGACGCGACAGGGCATGCCGCATGGTGTCGGCCGAGACGTTGGGATTACCGTCGCGGTCGCCGCCAATCCAGTGTCCCATGCGCAGGAACGGCGGCAGCGTCTGGCCCGGGAGTTCCCGTTCAATTTCAGCGTAAACCCGCGGGATCTCGCGCAGAAAAGTGCTTTGGTAATAGCTGAGCGCGTTCTCTACTTCGTCCGCCACCGTCAGCTTGGCGAGGCGCAGCATGCGCGTTTGCCACAGCTGGGTGATTCGCGCCCGCAACAGCGCTTCGTTGTCCGCGCGCTCACGCGCCGTACTCAGGCTTGCCCGTTCGGCGATGAGCCGCGCGATGGCGCGCTCGGCGTCGAGAATGCTTTGCCGTTGCACTTCGGTGGGATGCGCAGTGAGCACGGGCGAGACATGGGCCTGCGCAAGCGCGCGGACCAGCGCGGCCTGCGGCACCCGCGCCTTGCGCAGGCGCGCAAACGCAGCGGAAAGCGAGCCAATGGCCGGCGCCGCACGACGCTCGCGCTCCCGGTGGGCGCGCACCTGCTGTTGGTCTTCGCTGATGTTGGCCAGATGAGAAAAGTAGGAAAACGCCCGGATCACGCTGACCATCTGGTCGTTGCTGAGACCGGTCAGCAGTTTGTCCAGCTGACGGCCGGCAGCCGCGTCCTGAGTCCGGCGAAACGCCACCGCCAGCCGGCGCACGCCCTCGACCAGTTCATAGGTCTCGCGGCCCTCGTGCTCGCGCAGGGTGTCGCCCAGGAGACGGCCAAGCAGGCGTAGGTCATCGCGCCGGGCACGCTCGTTGCGCGAGGCGGCAGGGGCAGATTGACGGATCGCGGCCATGCGGGCTCCTCGCTCGAAGGCAATGCGTTTTGCCCATGCAAAGGACGCGCCTCGGGGCGAAGACTACGATTTGCCGCGGCAAGAACATCGCTGGCGATGTTCAATCGCCAGCAACTCACGGGCCCGAACGGCGCATTGCCAGCGGCGAACGCCCGCACATGGTGCTGCTGCAAGCGTTCACGCTTGGCGCGCCGTGATGGCCACCCCGCGCGACAGGGTTCATCCTGCGACCCGGCCGGGTAATTTTTTAAGGGCACGACGGCGAACTTCGGCGTCCACGCGCGGCCTTCAAGTCACGAGTAAAAAGTCTGACCACGCCGGCGCGCTGCTATCCGCCAACGTGATGCTTGCAACCACCACCGCTGCGCTCCCGCCCGCGCCGTCCTTGTCGTAATAGAGCTTGTCGTTGACGGGGTTGTAAATCAGGTAGTCGTTGCTGTCGCCGGCGGCCGTGCCAATCTTGTAATTGGCGGCGAGGATGGCTTTGCCGCTCAGCTGGCCCGTGCCAAGTTTGGCGAAGATATCGTCGTCAAGCACGATTTTGTCCGTGCGTTTGATGAAGTCGGTGACGGTGTCGATGTTGCTTGAGCCCAGCGCCGCATCAAACACAAAGCGGTCGTTGCCCGTGCCGCCGGTGAGTTTGTCTTTGCCTAGGCCGCCGAAGAGCGTGTCGTTGCCGGCGCCCCCGATTAGCGTGTCGTTGCCCGCGAGCCCATAGAGTTTATTGATCGCGCCGTTGCCGGTAAGGACGTTCACCAGCGTGTTGCCGGTCCCGTTGATGGCGCTGGTGCCGGTAAGGGTAAGGCGCTCCGCGTTGGCACCCAGCGTGAAGGTCGCCGCCGCCAGCACGGTGTCGATTTCCGAGGCGAGCGTAGAAGTCTCGACCACCACATCACTGCTGCTGTCGACGATATAGGTGTCGTTCCCTGTACCGCCGATGAGGCGGTCGTTGCCTGCGCCACCCACCAGGCTGTCGTTACCTGCACCGCCACTGAGGGTGTCGTTGCCGGCCAGGGCGTCGAACCGGTCATCGCCATCGGTGCCGGTGAGGGTGTCGTTGCCGGTGGTTTCCGTTGCGCCGCTCTGGGTCAGGTTAATGGTCAGCGTTTGGCTTACGGTGTTCGTGCCGTCATAGGCGGTGAGGTCGAAGGTCTCGCTGAGATTCGCGCCGGTGGCCTCGATGGCCGCGTCGTCGGGCGCGAAACTGTAAACGCCCGTGTTGGCGTTGAGGCTGATTACGCCGTAGTTGCCCGTCTTGCTGACAACGCTGCCGGTCACCGTGCCACCGGTGATGCCGTAAGTCAGCACATCGTTCTCGGCGTCGGTCGCGCTGAGCGTGCTCCCGCCGGCTGTAAACACATCGTCCAACGCGGTGTCGGTGAACGCCAGGGCACCCAGCGCGGCGAGGACCGGGCTGCGGTTAACGGTGTCGATGGCGTAGTTGTTGGAGTCGGTGTTGCCCAGTCCGGCGTTGCCGGCGCCGTCGGCGACGCCGGCATTGTTCAGCGTGATGAGATTGGTGGCATCGACGATGTCGGCGGTGGGCGTAAAGGTGGCCGTCCAGGCAAGTCCGTCATTCCCCGGGCTGACGGTGGACAGGGTGCCGTTGGCGATGGTCAGGTCATCGTTCGAAAAGCCGGTGACGGGTTCGGAGAAGTTAAAGGTCACCAGCGTGGTCTCGCCTATCGACAGCGCGCTGTCGGCAACGACGATGCTGGTCACCGTGGGCCGCGCGGTATCAATGGCGTAGTTGTTGGAGTTCGTGGTGCCGACGCCCGCATTCCCCGCCCGGTCGGTAAGCTGCGTCTTGTCGATCGTCAGCACGTTGCTGGCGTCGGCGGTCGCGTCGGTGGGCGTCAGTGTGGCCGTTCAGGTCAGGCCGTTATCGGTCGAACTGACCGTGCTTAACACAGCGTTCGCCACGGTGACGTCCTCATTGCCGAAACCGGTGACGGCCTCGGAGAAGGTGAACGTCACCTGCGTGGTCTCGCCTCTGGAGAGGAAGGAATCGGCAACCAGCACGGCCAC
>JAURHQ010000230.1 GCA_030833185.1 Gammaproteobacteria bacterium
CGCAACGGCCGCAGCGCGCATTTCGCTGTCTGGCAACAGTCTCGCAGCGTCCCAAACGGCACATGTCACAATTGGTGGGACAGCCACGCTCTTTGGTACATCGAGTAATGATGTTGTCGCCCTTGCCACAGGTGCCAAATCCAGTCTCACCTTTGATGCCTCCTTCAATCGCGGTGGGGACACGATCAACCTCGGCAAGGAGGCGGGCAGCTTCAGCGCCGTGCGGTCTGGTTCGTCCATTGTTCTGACGACCACCGATCAGACATTGAACATCCCTGTAGGGACGACAGGGCTTACCCTGAAGTTCACCGACGGTGATCGCTCTTTGGCGTTCGCAGATGGCGTGTTCAAAATTGGGGATCAGACGATTGGTCTCACCTCAACTGCCTTGACACCCTCCACTGTCACTATCTCACTGGATATCGGCTCAGACGCATCGCGTGCAGCGCTAAGCGGCTCTAGTGGGGCAGTTATCTTCACTGACAATGCCGCGGTGGCCGGCAATGTGAGGATCACCGGCTTCGGAGCGGACGATGTCATCCGCGTCACCGGTGCCACACAAAGCCAATACAACTTCACCTCAGCTGACTTCGATAATGACGGATCGGCAGATGATTTGGGCATTTCCTACAACGCAGGCTCTGGCGTCGTGAACGATATCCAAATCTTGAATGTCGTCAGCTCCACCGCCTTCGTCGTCGACAAGGCCACTGCCGTCTCCGCCGTCGGGTTCAATTTTATCAGCTTTGGGTGAGTTGACGTTGCGGAGGAGCGTCCATTCAAAGCTGCGCGGCCTCAGCCCAACTGAGCCGCTTTTGAGGTGGCTGCCAACTGCATTGATACCCTCCAGGGGGGACACTCGCCATGCTTAAGAGACCCCAAGGCGCCTATGACCGCGCGCTGCGGGAGGCACCGGCCGCGAAGGCCCTGTTTTCAGTATGTTAATGGCCTAGTTCACCCGCTTATTCCGCTTCCAAATTGCGATGATCATCTCAATAGCTTAGTTGAAGCTTAAGCAGATCAGGGGGCGAATATGGCACGATTGATAATGGGTGAGGGCGAACGCGTTACCGTGGGCGGCAGCATGCAGGTTGTTGGCGCAAGCGGCTCTCAATCGGTCAGCATTCTAAAGAATTCTGGGTCCGTGGTGTTCGACGCCTCATTCAATGCTGGTGGCGACACTATCCAGTTCGACCAATCCCTCTCAGCTTTTGTTGGACGCGTGTCTGGATCAAGCGTGATCCTGAGTGACGGGGATACACAGATTACCATCCCAGTTGGCACGAAGGGCATTGGGTTGCAGTTCTCCAACGGAACGCAGCAACTGATTTATGACACTTCGGCAGGGCTGGTGAAACTTGGTGACGTCGCCTTGGAGCAGGGATTTGCGGCCCTTCAATCTCCTTATGGATCAGCAACGTTCGCGGCGAATGCGCCGACAGGAGAAGTGCCGGGGTCGAAAACTTTGTTCCGTACCATTCCCCTAGCAGACAAAGTCGTTTCGGGAAATGATGGCGCAGCGGTTGTCTCCACGCTGACCAACAAAATGGGCGTTCCTGTAGATCTGTATTGGGTCAGTCAGGCAGGCGACCTGATTAAGCAGTTTTCTCTGCAAAAAGATGAAACGCAATCTGTCATGACGTGGGGAGACCATGTATTTTTGGTACGGGACACTTCCGGAAAAGAATTATTCAAATTTTATGCCGGAGGAGGGAGGGCCGATCTGACAGCGGAAGGGCTGATACCTATCAGTTATGTCTATGAAAACAACGTCCTAGGAACATTTGGCGGATGGAATAGCTATCAAGGTTACGGCCTGATCGACATTGCAAAGGCTCTTGATCTGGAGCCGTCTCAGTCCAACCTGCCTGACGGCAAGAATAACTTCAATTCACTGGAGTTTATAGGGGCTCCGATCGGCTGGGCAGCGGGTTACACTGGTAAGGGCGTGAAAGTTGCCGTCTTGGATGAAGGCATTCCGAAGAACCCAGAGATTGTTGGATTTTCTGGTGAAAAGGATTTTATCGACAACGATGATATCGCTACGCCTGCTCAAACACAGTCAGTCAATCATGGCTTGGTCGTCGCCTCAATTATTGCTGCGCGTCGAAATGAGGGGGCCTCAACCGACACCACAGGTGTCGCTTATGACGCAAGCCTGCTCAATGTGCGCATCGCGAACAATGGTTCAAACGATGATGTAATCGCCCAAGGTATAAGGTGGGCCGCTGACAATGGTGCAAAAGTCATTGCACTGGCTCAGGGCAGCCCCGCTCCAGAGACTAGCCAAGTGATTAGAGATGCCGTTAGCTACGCGTTTTCAAAGAATTCGGTCGTTCTGATCGCCGGCGGAAATCACGGCATCTTTGGCGCGTCGGGCCCGGCTTTGGCCTCAAAAGACGGGCAATCAATCTCCGTTGGTAATTTTGACCCCGCAACAGCGGGCCTCTTCAATAGCTCCAACAAGGCGGGAGATACCTTGTGGCCTTGGGTCTCTGCTCCCTCGAGCGGGTACTATCCCCAAATTGATGGCAGCTATAAATATTACAGTGACGGCGGCACGTCGTTTGCCACGCCATATGTCGCAGGCTTGGCGGCGCTTCTCTTCCAGCAAAATCCAAACTGGTCCGCACAGCAGGTTATTGATCGCATCTTGATGACCTCATCCAACACATATGTTGAGAACGTTGGTGCCCTACAAATGCAGGGGGGAGCAGGTCCCGACAGCTTTGTTGGGAGCATCAACGACGATTGGTTAAAGGGCGGCGACGGGGATGATTATCTCGAAGGTTATGCCGGAAATGATCGCCTTGAAGGCGGTGCTGGAAATGACACTCTCTACGGCGGAACAGGGTCCGACGTACTGACCGGTGGGGCTGGCGCAGACAGGTTCTTGTTCAGCAAAGCGCTCGATATCAGTGGAGTGGATGTGATCTCCGACTTCGGCCCACAAGAGGATAAAATTGTACTGAACAAGAATGTATTCTCGGCATTGCAAGGCGGGTCACTGAAGGCTGGTGAGTTCCTTTCCGGGGCAGGTGCTACGAGCAATATGACCAATGAGAGCCGTATCGTTTATGACACACTAAGCGCCGGTCTTTACTATGATGCTGATGGGAGCGGGCCCTTGCAACCAACCCTTTTCGCACTGCTGGTTGGGAAGCCGTCGATCGACGCAAACTCGTTTATCATCATATAGGCTGCCGTTCGCTGGGCTGCATTGATATCCTTGAGGCGGAACTCGCCCTGCTGAAGACGGCGCGCAACGCCTACGCTAGGTTCGTGCACGCCGATATTGACCCCCCTAAAGACGGTTCTGCTTGGGATGTCGAAAGCGGCCTTAAGGCGCTGCTAGACAGCCCCATTCCACCCAGCATTATCGTTAATTCGGGTAACGGCTTGCAGGCCCTTTGGAGGCTCGAAGGTTCCCAGAACGCCCAAGATGTCGAGGCAGTT
Organism: Gammaproteobacteria bacterium; assembly: GCA_030833185.1. Lineage (GTDB taxonomy): Bacteria > Pseudomonadota > Gammaproteobacteria. The sequence goes on from JAURHQ010000230.1 coordinate 3,457, forward strand.
AATCTAAGTATAATTCAGGCCTTCGACGGTGATCGCGGTACACAGAACGTGGATCGGCTGTTGCGGGTTCCGGGTACTGTGAACTGGCCTAACAAGCGGAAAAGGGAGCAAGGCCGAGTGGCTGTGTTGGCGAAGGTGATCCAACACGACAACGGCACGCGCTACTCGGTAACGACTTTAACTCAGACCTTCCCCGCCCAAGCTCAAGCGGCCGCCAAAAGTGGTGAGACAAGCTGTGGGCCCCATCCTCAGCAAAAGGGGGGGTGCCTTCGGTGCAGCCCATCCGGTGGCGAGAAGGCGGCAAGCGACAAGCGACGCTTGACATTTAGAAAAGTCTGCCTTAACACCTCAATATGGAAATCGATCATGTCCGGAACAAAATGCTGCGGACCTTTTTGGAAACGGGAAACCCCAAGGGGTTAAACGCTCAAATTGTACCGCGACTGATCAACATGATTGCCTACATCGACGCTGTTGAAGATATCGATGAATTCAGGGTGCCGCCAAATTTCGGGTTTCACATTCTTACCGGCAACCGCGCCGGTGTTTGTTCGATGACGGTAACGCGGAACTGGCGCCTCACATTCATGGTTAACCAAGACGGTAAGATCGTCGAACTGGATCTGGAGGATTATCACTGATGGCTATTAAGCTCTCTTCTGCCTTCTCGGTTCATCCGGGGATTTGGCTGCGCGACGAGGTTGTGGAACCGAACAAGCTGAAGGTTGTTGATCTGGCGCGTCACATTGGCATTTCCCGCCAAGCGCTCAGCAGCCTCCTTAACGGCAAGGCCGGCCTTACTGCAGATATGGCGATCCGCTTTGAAAAGGCTTTTGGCCTAAAGGCTGACACTCTTTGCCGGATGCAGGCAAGCTATGCGATGGCGAACGCTAGGGCGCACGAAAGCGACATAAAGGTCACGCGTTTCCTTGAAGCTGCTTAGCCTTCAATAGTGCCGATAGGTTCAGGGCCGGAAGGGAGGCGGATGATGGTTACGATTAGCATGGCCGACTTTACGGCCCAGATTGAAGCTCGGAAGCGTGAGATCGGCATGGTAGACGACGCTGCTACCACTGAGGCTATGCGCAACAAGGGCGGTAACCGCACCCCTAAAAAGCGCGCCCTCCTGTCGCGGATCGAAGGCCGTGCAATTGCGGCTGGTCGGAAGCCTTTACGCTCCTACTACTGATCGACGGCGCGCTTAAGCGCTGGGGGTCATAGCGACCGTAAGCAGGCGTTAACCTCGTATAAAACCCCTCGCCTTTATATCAATTGTGCCTCCCCCCCGGGGGGGGCATGGGGTGCAACCCAGACGGTTGTTGGAAATTGATCACCGCTACCGGAGTCATCCCATCCGATGCCCAGCCACTCTAAGCCCAATCATCCAAAGGTTGTGCCAGAGAAAAGAGTTGTAAGTCAGGTTCGAACCGAATAGCACTCTTATCAGCACATTTAGGAGTACGATTGTGAGTACGATTGCAGCAACGGATTTGAAAATCCACGGTGTCAAAGCCATTGAAGCGGCGCTTTCCGAGCACGCCGAAGCTGTGATCTCGGTTCG
>JAURHQ010000231.1 GCA_030833185.1 Gammaproteobacteria bacterium
CCTGCATCGGCCTCCCCGTCCTCTCTCCTCCCCTTCACTTACCAAACGGCACCATCCCCGAGAAGCCGCCGATGGAGGGGTTGAGCTTCTTGATGCGCCTGACCAGTTCGTTGCCGGCGTCGATGTCCACGCCCGCCAGACGACCGGTGGTATAGCCGTCCTGCGTCACCCGGTTCACGCCAAACGCGGCACCGTACTGGGTCATCTCGGACACATCCAATGTCAGGTTAAGCGCAGCGCCACCGCCGGCCGGCGTAAAGGCCGGAATGGTCAGCGTGCCGCCGGCCGGCGTGGTCAGGCCGCCGGCGGAATTGAAGGCCAGAGCCGAGGCTGCACCGGTCGAGGTGCCGTCGATCGTCGAGTGCATGTTCCAGGTGCCCGATCCTGTCTTCACAAAGTAGAGCTGCAGCAGGTGCGAACCGCCCAGCGAATCGTAGACCGTGGTCGCGGTAGTGCTGTTGAAGGTTGAGTTGTTGTTCGCATCGAAAGGCGTGACGCCGGGCACCGATTCCTGTGAATCCAGATTCGCGCCGAAGTTGACCGTTGTCGTGGCCGAGGGTGAGGTGTTGGCGGTCGAGATCTGCAGGGTCGTGAGCGAGCCGGTGATGTTGCCGGTGCTGTCAGCGGAGAATGCTTTCAGCTTCTGGCCGTTGGCGTTCACCACAAAGCCGTTGCGGTCGATGCCGAGCGCGCCATCGCGGGAATAAACCTGGGCGCCGTCGTCGTCCATCACGAAGAAACCGTTGCCGCTAACCGCGAGGTCAAGGTTGTTATCGGTGAAGGTGATGTTGCCCTGGGTGAACTGCTGCGCAACGCGCGCGGTGTTCACGCCCTGCCCCGTTGCGTTAGAGGAGACGCCGGTGCTGGAGGTCGCGAACACGTCGGAAAATTCGGTGCGCGAAGCTTTGAAGCCGGTGGTATTGGCGTTGGCAACGTTGTTGCCGATGGTGGTCAGGTCGGCGGTGGCGGCACGGATGCCGCTGATGGCGGTACGGAATGACATCTCGATATCTCCTTGGGTTTGGGGGCTGGCGCGTGCTCAGAACACGCGGCGGACAGCGTCCATATTCACAGCGGCGTAATCCGCCAAATTGAGCGTGGGGCCGGCACCGTTGCGCGGCAGCGACACGCTCTCTACCGGCACGCGCACCAGCGAGGTGGCGGCCTCAAGCTTGTTGTCGACCATGGCTTCGACCTTGAGCGTGTACTTGCCGGCCGGCAGGCGGACGCCCTCGGCGTTCTTGCCGTCCCAGCTCACGTCCTGAACACCGGCCGCGGTCTGTCCCATCGACAACGTGCGCACGACCTGACCGCTGCCATCGCTAATCGAGACCCGCACCTGACTCGCCGGCTTGGTCAGTTCGACCCCGAAGCTCGGGTTCGCGCCGTCGGCAAGCTTCAGCTTGTTGTTCTCGATCAGCACTTCGCGGCCGACCATGGTGGAAGCCTGCAGGGCCTGGTTTGACTGCAGCGAACCCGCCAGCGTGGCGAAGGACTTCTGCAGATCGCCGATGCCGCTGACGGTGCCGAACTGCGCCATCTGGCTCAGCATTTCGCTGGGATCCATCGGCTTGCTCGGATCCTGATTCTTCATCTGCGTCACCATCAGCTTCAGGAAGTCTTCCTGGCCCAGGGCGCCGTTGCTCTTCTTGCTCTCGGCCTGCAGACGGGCGGCGGCCAGCGCATCCAGTCCCGGCGGCAATCCGTTAATTGAATTCGACATGCCTATTCCCCTTTACTGCTGGCCGAGCGCAAGCGTGCGCGTCAGCATCTGTTTCGACGCATCCATGATTTCGACATTGGTCTGGTAGCTGCGCGAGGCAGAAATCATGTTGGCCATTTCTTCCACCACGTTGACGTTGGGCTTGAACACATAGCCCTCGGCGTCGGCCAGCGGGTTGCCCGGCTCGTAGTCGCGCTGGAGCGGCGCCTGGCTCTCGATAACGCCGGTGACCTGCACACCCACGCCGGCTTCATCGCCTCCTTCCGCGAAACCGTCCAGCATCGGCGCAAACACCGGTTGGCGCGCGCGATAGGTGGTGTCGAGACTGCTGGAGGCGCTGTTGGCGTTGGCCAGATTGCTGGCGGTGGTATTGAGCCGCAGGGTCTGCGCGGCAAGCGCGGAACCGGCGACGTTCATGACTGAAAAAAGCGACATGGCTAATCTCCCCGGAAAGCGCGCAAGAGGCCGCTGAGGCGGCTGTCGATGAAGCGCATGGTGGCTTCGTAGCGCATGGCGTTGTCGAGGAAGCGCGAGCGCTCGCCCTGCACATCGACCGAGTTCTGGTCCAGTGAGGCCTGGGTCGGCAGGCGGTACTCCAGGGCGATGCCGTCGGCGGTGTCTGCGCCCACGCCCAGATGGCCCGCGCTGGTGGTGCGTAGCGCGGCACCGTCATCGCCCTCCCCGGTGGCATTGGCGAGCGCAGCGCTGAAATCAAAATCGCGCGCCTGAAAGCCGGGGGTGTCGGCGTTGGCCAGGTTGCCGGCGATAATTTCGGCGCGACGCGAGCGCAGTAAGGCGGTCTGCGCGTGGATGCCGAGAGCGTTATCGAAATTGATCATGTGGACGGTTTCCGGTTGGCGGTCGCAGGCATCAAAGCGAAAGCCGTGCCAAGCCCTGAAATCATCTGCAAGTGATTGTTTCACATGGGTGCCGACCGCTGCCGATGCGTGCCGGCGGCAAGCGGCTGCCGGTCAAGCGGCAAGGCGGCGCGGCAAGCTAGCCGCTGGTTGCCGCCTGATAGACCACCCGGTCGCGGATCACCAGGGGCCGCAGGCCGGTGGACCGTGCGGGCAAGCGCTCGGCCGCACCGAGCACCAGATACCCGCCCGGTAGCAGCCGGGCCGCGAGTCGCCGCAGCGCCAGCACCTGCGTGGCCTCGTTCATGTAGACCAGCACGTTGCGAAAAAAGATGACGTCAAAAAACCCCTCGTGGGCGTTCTCTTCCAACACATTGGCGACCGTAAAACGCACGCGGGCGCGGAGTGACGGCAAGACCGTATAGGTCTCGCCCTGTGCCTGAAACCAGCGCGCCAGCCTTGGCGCGTCGAGCCCGCGCAGCTCACCGGGCGTGCCGTAGACCCCGGTCTCGGCGCGGCGGAGGGTGGGCCGGGCAATGTCGCTGGCAAGAATCTCGTCGCCCGCCGGGGTGATGGCGGGACGCAGGTCGCGAAAGCCGGCCAGCGTAATCGCCAGCGACCAGGCCTCCTGCCCGTTGGCGCAGGCCGCCGACCACAGCCGCAGCGCCCCGCCGTTGGCCGCCCGCGCGGGCAGCAGCGTCGAGGAGAGAAGTTCAAAGGGGTAAACATCGCGAAACCAGCTGGTTTCGTGGGTCGCCATCGCGTCGACCACCGCGTCCTTCAGCGCCGCCTGCCCCGGCCGCTCCAGATGCGCGGCAAGCGTGACGAGGTCGGGAAGCTGGTACTGCAGCAACAGCGGCTGCAGGCGGGCATCCAGCAGATAGCCCCGCGCCGACCCCAGCGCCAGCCCGATGCGGGCGTCCAGCCAGCGGCTGATGCGGGAATAGGCGTCGCTCACGGCGTCGCCTGCCTGCGCCGAGTCTAGTTGACGACCGACATCACCAGCGCCGCCAGGTCGTCCGGGTCAAACTTCGCGACCAGCCGATTCGCCCCCACGGAGTTCGCCATGGAATCGTTAAAGCTGCCGCTTAGCGAGGTGTGCAGGCACACGTAGAGATCTTTCAGCTGCGGGTCGGCCTTTACCGCCTTGGTCAGGGTGTAGCCGTCCATCTGTGGCATTTCAATATCCGACAGCAACATGGCGAACTGCTGGGTAATGGGTCCCTCTGCGGCAAAGGCTTTCAGGCGTTCGAGCGCCTCCAGACCGTTTTCGGCAATTTCGTATTCCACGCCCAGCTGGTCCATCACGCGGGTCATGGAGCGCCGCGCAACCGCCGAGTCGTCCGCGATGAAAATGCGCCGCGGCACCGCCGCGTTCGGCACGTTCTGCGCCAGCATTTCTTCAGAGACGTCCATATCCTGGCCAACGATTTCATAGAGCACGCGCTCGACGTCCAGAATTTCGACCAGCTGATTATCCAGCGTGGTCACCGCGGTGAGGTAGTTGGAGGTCCCGATAGCGACCGGCGGTGGCTTGATATCGTCCCAGCGCAGATTGACGATGCGGACCACCTGTTGCACCAGATAGCCCTGCACATGGCCGGAGTATTCGGTGACGATGACAAACTCATCCGGTGAACCCTGGCTGCTCCCGTGACCCAGCACGGCCGCCAGATCGATCACCGTCACGGTCTGGCCGCGGGCGTGGAACACGCCGCGCATTTGATAGTGAGCGTGCGGGATGGGCCTGAGCGGCGGGCACTTCAGCACCTCGCGCACCTTGAACACGTTGATCCCGAACATCTGATTGCTCTGCAAGCGAAACAGCAATAATTCGAGCCGGTTCCGGCCGGCCAGCCGGGTCAGACGATCGACCCTATCGATAATCGACATCACACGCTCCGCGTTACCCTCATTGGGCTGACTTATCGCCCATGCCGCAGAAAGCTTGAGCAAGCGGGTGGCACCGGTCTTGCAACCGCGAGGGACATGCAAGTTATCCGTCTACCCCGTCACCCCGCCCGCCCGCTCCTGCTGGGCCTGCTGGCTTTCGTCGCCCTGCCCGCCGCGGCCCAGACGCCGGCCGTACAGTCGCTGCCGGCCATACGCGAGGCCGTATCCGGCTTTCTGAGCAGGGAAGTCGCGAAATCAGGCGAAAAAATACAGGTGGATGCCGGACAACTGGACCCAAGACTGCGCCTCAGCGCCTGCCCGACCCCGCTCTCACTGACGATGCCACCCGGCGCGCGGACCCGGGGCGCGACCACGGTGGCCGTCAATTGCCCGGGGCCGAACCCCTGGACGCTGTTTGTGCCGGCGATAATTCGTCAAGAATTTGTCGTAATCTCGGCAGCTCAAAACATAGACCGCGGCAAGACATTGACAGTCACCGACCTGCGCCTTGAAAAACGCCTGCTGACCGAGCCACCGCCGGGCG
>JAURHQ010000232.1 GCA_030833185.1 Gammaproteobacteria bacterium
GATGACGGCCAGGCGCTTCGGCGAGTCGAGCCACCGATAGGTCTGCTCGACCCGGTCCGGCGGGATCACGGTGTCGCCCTCGGCGGCGATGATCATGACGCGGCCCTTGCGGGTGCGGTTACCGCGCCACGAGACGCCGCGCGCAATGGCGAAGGCCATGTCGATGGCGACGAACGTCTTGCCGGAGCCTGACGCGCCGTAGATCACGATCAGACCCGCGTCGGGCAGCACGTTCTTGATCAGCCAGTCACCCGGCTCCAGCGCGATGCTGACGGTCAGGGACGTGATCGGGAAGCGTCCGGCATAGTCTGCCGGTGTGGACATGCCAGAGCCGCTGGGTGTGGCCGCAACCGCGTCCATAACAGCCCGCAGGCTGTCAGCAGTTGCGGCCACGATAGGGCGGCTGATGGATGCCCCCGCATCCTTCGCCATCCTAATCACAGAGGCCATTGTCACCTGACGCTGGCCCAGACCCTTGCGGCGCTCGAAGCTGTCCCACTGCGTCCGCAGGCTCTCCTCGCTGGGGTATTTCGATCCGTCGCTCGACCAGTCGTTCCAGATGTCGAAGCCGGTGTCGTCGCCGCTGCACTCGTGGTGCAGGGCCATGCCGACCTTGACCCAATCCTCACGGCCCATGTCTGGGTCGAGCGCATTGACCAAGTCCTCCATCTGGGCGGGCGTCAGACCCAGCTTCGGCTCACGCCCTGCCATGAAGTCGTCGGGGTCGAACGTGTTGTTGCGGCTGCCCTTGAAGCGTGCCTCGCACATCGGCGCGACGATGCTGTCCAGATCGGCCACGGTGTTCTCGAGGTCGAGGAACTCGGTGTACGGCATCGGGTTGCCGGTGAACGTCACGAAGCCCTTCGAACTGAAAATCTCGAAGCCGTACTCGTTACCGACGGTCGGCGACTTGTTGTTGCCGTAGGTGCCGCGCACAAAGGCGCGGATGCCCTTCCCGCTCGGGCTGAACTCGGCGTAGGTCTGACTGGCGATGGCCGTCACCTCGTCCGGCAGCCTGCCGTCCGCGTCAACGCAGTTGTCGAAGTCGAGCGCCGTGATCCCGAACTCGGGCATCAGCGCCAGACCGACGCCGTTGAAGCCGCGCTTGGCTGCGGCGTGTTTAGCGGCTGCAAATGTCGTCAGGCGTTCGCGATCAGAGAACGAACCCTGCGTGCCGTGGCGCTTACCGCCCTCGGCGTAGTACGGCACCTTGAGCGCCTTGCCGTTGGGGTTGTCTGGGTCTTGCTCAAAGCGCCAGATCAGCCAGCCTTGCAGGCTCCGCAGTTCGGCGGGGGCCTCAATGGTCTGGTGCTGCGGGTGGATTGGCTGCACGTTGGTCATGGGCGGTCCCTCCTCGTCCATGACACTTAGTTTGCGGTTTGCGCGGTGAAGACTGCGACCAGATCAGGCTTGAGCAATTCCGTCCGAGGGATTGGGTAAAGCCTCTCGATCTCAAGTGCACGCTGCATGGGCACCCAGCCCCGCTTGGCCCAGATGTACACGGCTTGGTGAGTTACGCCCAGTTGGAAGGCAAGCGCACACGCGCCTCCGGCCATCTCAATGGCCCGCTTGATGCCCGTCATTTTAGTCTCCGATGCTGATAAGGGGCTGGATCGTAGCCCAGCCCCCAAGGTGGTGCAAGCCGCTATGCGGCAATCTTTTTTCCGGTGCGCGCCTCGACGGCGTGGCGAAGCATGGCGGGCGTGAAGCCCCACAGCTTCATCTCGACGCTGTAGCGTTTGACGAGGGCCTTGATGTCGTTGTCGGTCTCGACAAGCTGCTGGGCGATGCGGTCGCGCTTGGCCAGAGCCTTGCGCGCGTCGTTGATGATGGTGTCGATCTCGGTCATGGGCGCACGCCTTTCTTGCCAAGGCGGCCCGTCTTGGGGTCGCGGAAGTGGGCGTTGAGCAACTTGCTCTCCAGTATGTCGCGAATGCGGTATATGTCGCGCAGTTCCTGCTCCAGTTGGCGGATGCGCTTCCACGGGTTCCAGATCATGTTACTCTCCCTCTGTGAATGATGTGACTATGACACTGATGCTGAAAAGCAGTACGCAAACAAATGCGAGTTCGATCAGGGCGCGGATCATTTCGCTGCCTCGCTTTTGGCGTACTCTTCGAGGCGTTCAACGACGCCGGGAATGTCGGCGAGGTTGAGAAGTGTGCCCTCCAAGAAGCCCGCGTCGTAGCTGTAGCCAAACTTGCGGTCGGGGTTGCGCTCGGCGAGGATCGCCTTGATGAGCGTTGAGGCTTTTTCGCTGTTGCTCATGGCTCAGTGCTCCGTCACTGCGGAGCGGAGCACTTCAAGCTGCCCAGCCTCTTCGGCCAAGGCGACGACGGCGGCGGCGATTGCCTGATCGACGTTCATGCCAACCTTGCTGGCTTCGAGGATGTTAGCCGCCTCGCGCAGAACTTCTGCCATGACGGTGTTGGTGGCGGCGATGATCTTGGTGTTCATTTCGTGTGTCCCTTCGTTGCTGACTTGCGTCTCCTACAATCGCTTGATTGCAGACGCAAGAACTATTTTACGGCATGATGATCGACGACCGCTTCGGCGCTGCCACGCCGCGATGCAGGTCGCCCTGAATGTTCTCGATGATGCCGCCGACGAAGCCCGACGCGAAGCGCAGGGTCGTGATGTCCTCACCCGGCTGCGCGCCGCTCAGGACGATGTCGATGCCGGTCTGCATACCCGTCAGCATCTCAATGACGGCGGCCTTCTCGGCCTCGATGCCCGCCTGCACAGCCTCTATGTGCTCCAGTGCGCGCTGCACCAGCTTGACGTCGAGGGGCCAGCTTGAGCAGGCGGCGCGCAACTCTTCCTTGAGGTCAGTCACTTGACGTCTCCCCATATGACAGTGCGCGGGCCTGCGCGCGGGCGTTTCGGCACCGGCACGGCGTCCGGTATGTCGTGGGCGTAGCGGACGGCCTCGATCTGCTCCGCCTCGGTCATGGGGCGGTGCGTGCGGCCTGTGCGCAGGATGGCCGCGCAGAGGGCCTTGGAGCCGAAGCGGAGGCTGTCCAAGTAGCGGATGGTGGACTGGTCTGTCACCAGCCGGTCGGAGAGGGTGAGTTGCGTCAGCTTGGACTGGCCCATCGTCTTGGACGCGGAGCGATCACTGTACCGTCCCATGTTACTTCCTTTCCAGCTTGCGCATGGATTTGACAAAGCGCCCGGTCTTGGGATCGCGGTCCACGAGTGTGTCGTACTCGTCTTGCAGTTCCTCAAGCTTGCGCTTCATGCCTGCATTGCCGATGGCAAGGCCGACGCCTACGCCTGACAGGAACAGGCCGATGCCGGATAGGTACACGTCAATCATTTCAGTTTCTCCTTAATTTTGGTGGCGATGTCGGGAACCAGAGACGCCTGCTCCGCCGTCATCAACTTCATGTGGCAGTCGTCGCGGGACAGGCCCATTTCTTCTGCCAGCATCTTGTACGCCTTGCCCCTGCTCATGTGGCCATCTCGCCAGATAGGGTCAAAGGCTGCATGGGCCTTCTTGCGGGCGTCGTGGGTGGCTGCGTCGGCCAACGGATGCTCACCCCATGCCCACAGGCCACAGCAGTCCAGACGCAGCCCGTAGCGGGTCTCTGTGCGCTTAGGGACGCCTTGGCACTTGGGGCACGTCATATCATTCTCTCCTCTATCTTGCCGCACTTGGTGCAGCGCCGTTGTTGATACTCGCGCACGATGTCCCGATAATTCACACGCTGGTATGTCTCAGACCAGCGCGACCAGTCGTGGAACCAGCACCTCATAGCATCATCCCCAACAGCACGATGCCGGTCACCAGTGCGCAGAAGAAGATCATCACGCAGATGATGTGGATCACGTCCGCAAGTGCGCCGTCGATCTCCGACGTGATGCGACCGACCAGCCACGACAGCGCGAAGACCACGAAGGTTATTCCGAATGCGCTCATTTCAAATGCTCCTTTGCTTCGATGGCGTCCGCTGCGTCAAAGCAGTGGGCGATGTGGTGCGGCGCTCTCCTGAAAAAGTCCACGACAAGCGACCGCTCCTCTGCTGCTGCCTGTTCGCGGTGGCGCTGGACAACGATGCGGATGTCTTCGTAGATGTCGGTCATTGCTCTGCGCTTCCTTCGGCCAGCATGGCGTCGGCAACTTCGTAGGCGTCTTTTGCAGCATCTTCCCAAGTCGGATAGTGGCTATTGCGCGCCATCCGCCCCATCAGCGCCATGCCAGCGAACCACTCGCGCTTGGTCAGGCCTTCCGAGTGGCCTAAGATTTCAGATACGTTGGGAAACGCGGGTTCGCTCTTGTCCATGCTCATTGCTCTGCCTTTCCTGCTAGGGCTTCGCGGGCGATGGTCCGGTATTCGTCGTCCGCCAGATTAGTGTCTGCCATGTATTGCAGCTTCCCACGTAGCCGTTCAATCTCTGCCTTCAATGCGTCACGCTCTGCGCGGGTGTTCCATGCGGTGATGGCTTCGGCCTTTTTGAAATGCCAACCGCTTCCGGCTTTACATTTCTGACATTCCACGATAAACGCCATACCAGTGACCTCAGGGCCTGCTTCCGCAGAACGAGCGCGACCCCAACAAAACGGGCAAGGCTTCAATTCACTCTGCATAGTTCGTCTCCTGTGCGATGCGTATGGGTGCGTAACGGTTGCGTTTGCGGCTCATTTCCCAAACCCCTCTTCCCAAAGTTCGATGGCGCGGAGGCAGGCTTCCTCTATGGTAAAGTCTTCATCGCTAGTCTGCCACAACCTATCGGCCTCCCGCGCACACAACACCTTGCGGTCAACCGGCTTCTGTTCGTGCTTGGCGATCATGTCGCAGAGTGCGACGAACGCGGGCGAAAACCTGTCAGGGTAAAAACGCTGCAAGGTGTCAAGGGTGTATAAATCGGACCAGCCAGCCCGCTTCGCAGCTTCGATCAGCACCCAGTCTGGTGGCGTATCAGTCATGCGTCACCCCCAATCTTAACGCCGCGCATCTCGCACGCGGTCCTCAGGTGGTGTGGTTGGATGCCTGTAGTGCGCTCCACGGC
>JAURHQ010000233.1 GCA_030833185.1 Gammaproteobacteria bacterium
CATGCGCGCCTCGATGAAGCTCTGCTGTTTCGCCAAGTGCGCCCGCAGGTTAAACCGGATTTCGCGGCCCCTCATGGGATGCGATCCTCCGGGTCCTGCTGCATTCTCTGCGCGTAGAACTCCACGGTGCCGGCGCGCTGCTCGGCCAGTTGATCTGGCAGGTGAATTGGGACATCGGTGGCGGGAGGGCGGGTTTGCGGGGCATGGCACGTCCTTGCGTTTAGGAGGGCCAAGATTGGCGCCCTGAAGGCTCACCAGATGAGCCCTCAGGGCGCCATCATTGGACTTGAAAAACTAGATGCCCGGCAAGACGCCCGGCAGTTTTTCGCTGGGTTTCGGTGGTCGGCGGCCCGTCCTGTCTGCCTACACTCAATACACCCGCCACCTGAACTTTTAACTGCCATCGGCTACGGGGAGCAGCCCGGATGATAGTGAAGTCCCGGCGCGAAGCACTCGACGCGCAAGTTGCGAAATACATTCAGCAGTCCAAAGCCTTGAGCAGTGCCGGTCACGTGGGCGCTGCCTTGTCGTACGCGCAGAAGGCGCTGGCGCTGAGGCAGCAGATCAATGCGCTGCCGGCATCGCCAACCGAACCGGTGGCGGACTACGTCGCCGTGACCGTCGACCACGTGGCCACGAATCTCGCCGAGCAAGCGGTGCCGCCTTTGAACGAGGCGTTCCCGGCGTCCGCCACGCCCGGCGACAAGCAGCACGTCGGGCGCATCGACGACGACGCCTGTCCGCAGGCCTCACCCCTCTCAGCGATCACCACCACCACGGCCCCGCAGTCCTCACCAGCCAATCGCACGAGGAATCCCATGGATCACGCCTTTAACGCACAGCTCGACGCCGACGGCATTCCTTTCTCTGTCGCGTCGATGTTTGTCGACGACACCCCGACGTCCCCGCCCACGCCCTCGGCATCCGCCGACGGCAGGGAGGATGCACTCAACGCCCTGCTGTGGCCCGACGAAATCGCGCCGGAAGCCGAGGCCCCGGCACTGCCAGATTACGACCCGGTGGAAGATTTCAACGCTGACGAATTCGATGCCGCCCTCCGGCCGCCGGCGCGACGTGCGGGCGAGAAAATCGGCAGGGTGCCGCGCGACAAACGGGCGCTGGAGGTCGCCGCCGTGCTGGGCGGGCGCTATGGCTGGGATGCGGCAGGCATCGAAATCATGGCGGAGGTCTTCACCCGTTATTACTGGAATTCGGCACAGCGCGCGATGGTGCGCGAACTGGAGGCGGGGCTGACCCACGAGGAACTGCGGGTGGCCCTGCAGGCCCGGGGTGTGTGGGAAAACTGCGGGCATTTTCATGTGTCCCTCTATGGGCATGAGTATCCGGCGCTGGGCTGGCGGGTGGCGGTAGCGTTGGCGCGCGAACTCGATGCCGATGCCGGCGAAGAGGAGGTTTACGAGTTCCTGACCGAAGCGCATGAGGTCTGGCGGGACAGCCCGAACCTGATGCGCGAATACCCGGATTTCCACAGCTATCTGGCCTACTCGCTGGGCCTGAACGGCGACGCCATCAGCGCCCCGCCGGGCTGGACGTTTGTACCCATGCCTAGCGAAGATTATTAGGTCCCGCCCATGTCGCATCTGCTCCCCGTTGCCGGCTGCATGGTGAAACGTAAAGACAAGCCGGACGTCTTAGGTCGCGTGGAACGCAGCTTCCCTGACGAGGCCGGGCGCCCGCGCTCGGTGGTGCGCTGGCGGAATCTGGACCAAGCCACGCAAGAGCTGGTAAGCAATCTGCTACCAGGATTCGTGCGGGACATGCACGTGCAAGACGTCCCTCGCGCGCGCACCCGGCCGCCGCTGGGCATGGGCACGGTGCAGGCGATGCGGGAGCTGGGCGGGCAGCATCAGGTGCTGGTCGATTTTCCGGATCTGCACCAGCAGCGCTGGCTGCCCTACGAGACGCTGCGCGGCGTCAACAGCCCACGGGACTATTTTCTGGCGGGCCGGATCGAGCCCGGTAGCGCTGAGCGCTTTCGCCTGCGCAACCTCGCGCGCGCCATCGAAACCTGGCACGAGAACACCGGCGGGCTGTCGCATCTCGACATCGATCCGCTGCCGCACCAGATCCATCTGGTGCATCACATCCTCGCCTCCGGCAACCTCAACTGGCTGATTGCCGACGACGTCGGCCTCGGCAAGACCATCGAAGTCGGCATGCTGCTGTCCGCGCTGGACCATCGCAAAGCGGCGAAGCGCGTGCTGGTGGTGTGCCCCGCGGGCCTCGCCAAACAGTGGCAGGAAGAACTGCGCTGGAAGTTTGGTTTCGAGGGCTACCAAATCTACGGCGTGGACTTTGCGATCAACGAGGCTTACCAGTGGAAGCTGCACGACCACGTCATCGCCTCTGTCGATCGCCTGAAGCAGGCAGACCATCTGGAAAGCATCCTGCAGGCCGAGCCCTGGGACTTGATTGTCTTCGACGAGGCGCATCGCCTCAGTCGCCGCCAGTATGGCCTGCAGGAAGAAGCCTCCGAGCGCTACCGGCTGGCCCAGGCGTTGCGCCAGACCACCGACGCGCTGCTGCTGTTGAGCGCCACCCCGCATCAGGGCCTGCCGGACAAATTCGCCGCGCTGCTCGAGTTGCTGCGGCCCGAGCTCAAACCGGAGATCGACCGCCTCGCGCTGGCGCCGGAGTTTCTGTCCGACCTTGTCTTTCGCAACCAGAAGGCCTACGTCACCGACGCCGCCGGCAACTTCATTTTCAACGGCAAGACCACCCTCGCGCTGCAGCTGGCGCAATCGCCAGCAGAGGCCGCGTTCGACGCCGCGCTCCAGCGCTATTTGCGCAAGGGCTACGACGCGGGCGGCCGCAAGGGCAATGCGGGCAAAGCCATCGGGTTTGTGATGACCACCTACCGCAAGCTGGCCGCCAGCAGTTTGGCGGCCATCAATCGGGCGCTGGAGCGCCGGCTCGATACCCTCACGAAGCGCGCCGCCGAGGCCCCGCCGCCGGCACCCCCAGCTGAAGAGGATCTCGATGAGCGCTTCAGCGGCGAGCATGAAGAGCGCGTGCGCACTGAGCGACAGGAGTTCTTCGATGGCGAAGTCGATCTGCTGCAAGCGCTGCTCGCGCAGCTCAAGCCCATGCTGGGCAAGGACCAGAAGCTCAAGGATTTCCTCGACAGCATCCTGCCGCAGGTGCTGCAAGACAATTCCGCCGAGAAGATGCTCATTTTCTCCGAATACCGCGCCACGCAGGACTACCTCGCCGAGGCGCTTGCCGCGCGCTTCGGTGCCAACAAGGTCAACCTGCTGAACGGCGGGATGAGCCCGCAGGAGCGGCAGGCCCAGATCCGCGCGTTTGAACACGAAGGGCAGTTTCTCATTTCCACCGAGGCGGGCGGGGAGGGCATCAACCTGCAGCGCCACTGCCACGTGATGGCAAACTTCGACCTGCCCTGGAACCCCATGCGTCTCGTGCAGCGCATTGGCCGGCTTTATCGCTACGGGCAGCAGCAGAAGGTGGTGGTGTTCAACGTGATGTCGGCGCAGACGCTGGATTCGGACATCGTGAACCAGATGTACGGCAAGTTGAACCGCGTGGTGGCGGATTTGTCGGCCGTGAGCGCGGAGTTTCGCGGCGGGGATCTGGAGGCCGAGATCCTCGGCGAATTCACCGAGATGCTGGATGTGGAACAGGTGCTGGCCGAAGCTCGCACGACGGGCGTCAATCGCGTGCAGGAAGAAATCGACAAAGCTCTGGATCGCGCCCGCAGCGCCACCCGCCTGCAGCGAGATTTGTTCCGAAACTTTGCGAGCTTCGATCCGGAAGAAGCAAAGCAGGAGCTGGCCATTACTCTGGATCACGTACAGGCCTTCGTGCTCGGCATGTGCGCGCCGCTGGGTATCGAGATCCGCGGTCGGCAGTTGCATGGGCGCGCGTGGCAGTTGTTCCTGCCAGACGCCATCCGCGATCAGCTGCACAGCCCTCGCAGCCTTCAGCGCATTACCTTCGACCGCGCGCTGGCCCAGAACCACCCGGAGCTGGCACTGATGGACTTGAACGCCAGCCTGCTCAAGCTGCTGCTGGCCAAGGCCAAAGACCCCGGCTTCGGCGGGCAGGCCGCCGGCATTCGCTTGTCTGCCACCAGCGCCGTGGTCACCGCCATGCTCCGCTGGCAGAACGAGCAGGGCCGCCTGCTCCGGCAGGAGTTCACCGCCGTCAGCCTGGATGGGCGCGGCAGCGCTTATTTGAACGAACAGTCGTTCGCCGACTGGCTGCGCGACCCCGCCGCCGACGCCCCGCTGCCGCACGACCCCAAGGTCGTGGCGAACATTCGTGAGATTGCCGAGCGCGCGCTGGCGCAGCGTCTGGCGAAAGCGAGCGGCAAGGATTTATTTCCCGCCAGCCAGCAGTGGGTGGCGGCCGCGCGGGCAGTGGACTGAGGCGCAGGTGCTAAGGCTTACCCTGTAGGCGCGGCGCGTGCGCCGCGCAAATTTCCGTCGCGTTCGCCAAATCCATCGCCGGGCACGCGCCGCTGATAAAAGGATGACCAAGCGCTGCGATGCTAACCGGTGCAAGGCTCAGAGCCAGTCTGTGCCGTGACGGCGTCGGCCAGAACCCCGGTCGCCCGCGACGCCAAATCCAGACGCCTAAGCCATGTGGCGCCGTTCTGTCGAAGGTGGCGCGCGTCTGGCGCAGTTTCCCCAACCGCGCCACATTGCGCGGCTGACGGTCAATCCATAAATAGGGCTTTTTGCGGTCTTGTCCGTTTTTCGTCTGGCGCTAGTTCAGCCGCAGCATCAAGCTCATCGCGTCAGTCGGGGACGGCCTGAAACCGTAATACTCGTAAAACGCTCGCGCCCGGTCGTTCAGCGCGTGGACCAGCAGGGCGCGCACACCGGCGTGCTGGGCAATTAGCACGCAACGCTGCACGGCGTCTTGAAGCAAGGCGGCCCCCAGCTTTTGGCCTTGCAAACGGGTATCTACCGCCAAACAGGTAAG
>JAURHQ010000234.1 GCA_030833185.1 Gammaproteobacteria bacterium
TGGCCTGCTTTGCCGAGCGCGCAGAAACGCTGGGCTATCGGCCGCCCCGGTTTAGCGATCAGCCGTTGGTCGAGATTCGGCAGGGGCGTCACCCGGTGGTCGAACAACGCGGCGAAGGGCCTTTTGTGGCGAACGATTTGCTGCTGGAGGATGCGCGCCGGATGCTGGTGGTGACGGGACCTAACATGGGCGGCAAATCGACCTATATGCGCCAGACCGCGCTCATCGCCGTGCTCGCCCACAGCGGCAGTTACGTGCCCGCCAACGACGCCTGCTTTGGCTCGCTGGACCGCATCTTCACCCGCATCGGGGCCTCCGACAGCGTCAGTCGCGGCCACAGCACGTTCATGCTTGAAATGACCGAGACCGCGCAGATCCTCCGTCAGGCAACCGCCAGCAGTCTGGTGCTGATTGATGAGATCGGGCGCGGCACCAGCACGTTCGACGGCATGTCGCTGGCCTGGGCGGCGGCTGAGCATCTGGCTTGCGTGAATCGCTCTTTTACCCTGTTCGCGACCCACTTCTTCGAGCTGACCGCGCTCGCCAAGGAATTGCCCAGCGTGGGCAACGTCCGGATGGACGCGGTGGAGCACGAAGAAAAAGTCGTGTTCCTGCACGCGGTACGCGAAGGTCCGGCCAATCAAAGTTTTGGTTTGGCGGTGGCGCTGCTCGCCGGGGTGCCTCGGAGCGTGGTGGCCCGGGCCCGCGACCGGCTTGCCCTGTTGACGGCACACTATCTGGCCGCCGACCCGGAAACGCCGCAGCAGAATCTGCCCCTGCCTCTGCCTTCGTCCCCCGCACTTGAGCTGCTGCGTAGTCTGCAACCCGATGAGCTATCGCCCCGGGAAGCGCTGGATCTGCTGTATCGCCTGCGCGATCTGGCCCGCGAATAAGACGCGAGAGTCCTTCCATACGCCACCGCATGGTTTTACTCGGGCGAGTCATGGCTATAATGCCCGCACCTTAAATCGAAGTGCTGACCACCATGACTTTTGTAGTGACCGAAAACTGCATCAAGTGCAAATACACCGACTGCGTTGAAGTATGCCCGGTGGATTGCTTCCACGAAGGCCCGAACATGCTGGTCATCGACCCGGACGAGTGCATTGACTGCACCCTGTGCGAGCCCGAATGCCCGGCAGAAGCCATCAAGTCGGAAGATGACCTGACCGATGCGGAACAGCCGTTCCTCAAGCTGAATGCCGAGCTTGCGAAGGACTGGCCGGTCATTAATGAGATGAAAGACCCGCCGGCCGACCACGAAGAGTGGAAGGGCAAACCCGGCAAGCTTGCGTTGCTCGAGCGCTGAGTCGACGAGGCCCACGGGCCTCGCCGCCCGCCTTCGAAAAAAGTGCCGGTGCCCGCAGCTAACGGACACCGGCACTTGGTCTATCCCAACCCATCCTTGCGTCCCTCGCAGGGAAGACCATCCGGCTTGCGACTGCGCCGTCCTGGCTTGCCGCACGCCGGGCCAACGTCCTTGCCGGCCACGAGTCCACACTAAGACCTAAAGCGCGCGCTGCCAAATTTCATGGCTCCCGCAGCATTTCTCTATTTATCCATAAAAATCCGCTGCTTAAAGATTTTTATCGGCCAGCGCACAGCCTTCAGCGCCGCCAACTTGCTGACCACGGGAAGTTATCCCACCAAATTTCGGGTGTAAGGCTCAAACCCGCGGTGCCTGCTCACAATTGCATGAGGGCCGGCCTTTCGTTTCAATGCGCGACGAACACTTCATCGGGGTTCTACTCGCCCATGCGCCGTCCCGGGACCAAGCCGCAACTACTCGTATTCACGCTGGGCATGGTGCTTGCCGCCTGCGGTGTGGCGGCTGAGATTTACCGCTGGACTGATGCGAATGGAAAAACCTATTTTGGCGACCGCCCCAATGGCCCAGGCGCAAGCGCCATCAAGCTGACACCCAGCCACGCAAGGTCCGGCGCGGCTCCTGATCGCACGCAACAGACAGAGCGCTTGCTTGAGGAGTTCGCCGGCGAGCGCGCCCAGCGCGAGGCCGATCGAAAACAAGCGCGCGACGTGGAGAACAAGCGCAGGGCAGGCTGCGATCAGGCCAAAACGCAGGCGCTGGAACTTAACGAAGCGACCTACCTGTACGACCGCGATCATGACGGCACCAAGCACATTCTGGGCGAGGCAGATCTCCGCAAAGCCCGTGACTCTGCGCGGGAAGCCGTGGCCAGAATGTGTGACTGAATTCGCATCCGGAATGGATTACGGTGTTCACCCACCCGGACCGGGGGTTACCATCGGGTCCAAACCACGTTGGAGATTACGGGTCGGCCATGCCTAAAGCTTTCTGGAAATCCGACCGTTTCGTGGGCCTTGTCATATCGATGGCCTTTATTCTGGCTTGGGTCATTGGTTCTGCACCGCTGGCTAAACTCGAGGGCATGGCCTATGACCTTGGGGTGCGGATGTCGTCGCGCGAGGCCAGCACGCGCAAGGACCAAATCGCAATCGTGGCGATCGACGACCAAAGCATTCAAAACATTGGTCGCTGGCCCTGGCCGCGAGATATCCACGCTAACCTGATCAACAAACTGCACGACGCCGGCGCCAAGGCCGTCGCGTCCACCGTGTTCTATTCTGAACCTCAGGTCGATCCGGGCTTGAAGTGGATCAAGCAGCTGCGCACCGAGTTGTCCTCGGCAACCATCACCGGCGCAGGCGGCGACGTCAACAAAACCCTTACTGATGCGCTGACGGCGCTGGACACCGACACCATCCTGGGTCAAACCATCAGCAGCGCCGGCAACACGGTGCTGGGCATGCAATTCACGCCCGGCGAAATCATTGGCAACCCCGACCAGCCATTGCCGGAATATGTCAGTCGCTTCGCACTTCCTGCGGAAAATATCAGCGATCCCGGCGGCATTAATGAGTACTTCCCGCCGACCATGATTGACGTCGCGGCGCCGGTCGCGGCACTCGGCAGCGCGGCCTCGGGGCTCGGCTCCCTGATGAACCCGGTGGACAGCGACGGCACCCTGCGACGTGAGCCGCTGGTGGTGCGCTACTACGACCAGTATTTCCCTTCGCTCGCGCTGGCGACCGCCGCGAAAAGCCTCAATTTGGGCGTGAAGGACATCAAACTGGCGCTGGGCGACTCCGTGCAGTTGGGTGGTCTACGCATCAAGACCGACCCCAACTCCCACATGTACACGTTCTACTACGGGGACACCGACGGCCGCGCGCCCTTCCCCGTCTACTCTTTCTACGACGTGCTGCAGGGCAAGACCGCGCTCGAGAGTTTCAAGGATAAAGTGGTGCTAATTGGCCCAACCGCGTTCGGCGTGGGCTCCGATCTCTACACGCCGGTCGGCGAGGCCAAGGGCCCGGTGCTGATTCTGGCGCATCAAGTTGCCAGCATTCTTAATCAGCACTTTTTCATCTCGCCCGACTGGGCCTTGTGGCTTGAACTGCTCGCCGTGCTGCTCGTCGCGGCCTACCTGACCCTGGTGTTACCTCGGCTGAAAGCTGGCCCGGCAGCGCTGGGTAGTGCAAGCCTGCTGCTTGTGCTGCTGGGAACTGAAATCGGCGCGATGGTGGCGACGGCGAACTGGATCCAGTTGGTGACTGCAGCAGCCTTGCTGATCAGTGGTCATTTGCTGCTGACCACCAAGCGCTATCTCGCGACCGAACGCGGCGCGGCCGACAGCGATCTGAAGGCCGCCATGTCAAACCGCCAGCTCGCACTGCAATTCCAGCAGAAAGGCGAGTTGGACAATGCCTTTGAGTATTTCCGTCGTTGCCCCGTGGACGATGAGTTGCTCGAATCCTTGTACGCGCTGGCCACCGACTTTCAGGTCAAACGCAAACCCGAAAAAGCGATGCTGGTTTACGAGTACATGCACTCGAAAAACCCGAAATTCCGCGACATACAGGCCAAAATCAATCAAGCGCGGCACATGATGGACACCCAAATGCTCTACCCCAGCGGGCGGCCGCCGGGCAGCACGGGCGCGGGCGGCACGGCGATTATGCCGGCCGGTCCCGGCATGCCACAGACCATGCTGGGTCGCTATGCCGTCGAGCGCGAACTCGGCAAGGGCGCGATGGGTGTCGTGTATCTCGGCAAGGACCCCAAGATCAATCGCATCGTGGCCATCAAGACCATGGCGCTCTCGCAGGAATTTGAAGCGGACGAGCTTGATGAAGTGAAGTCCCGCTTCTTCCGCGAAGCGGAAACGGCCGGCCGCCTGCAGCATCCCAATATCGTGACGATTTACGATGCCGGCGAAGAGCACGATCTGGCCTATATCGCCATGGAATTTCTGGAAGGCCACGACCTCGCACGCTACACCAAAGCCGATACGCTGCTGCCGTTACCGATCGTGCTCGGGATTATTTTCAAGGCGGCGCTGGCGCTGGGCAAGGCCGAGAGCGCGCTGGAGCTGGCAGAGGTGGGCTCGCTGGCGGGCGACGGCGGCGGCGGCGAGGCGGCGGCGGCGGCGGCGGGCGCGGCGGTGCTGTGGCGGCGCTTCCGCGGCGCGGCGCGCGCGCTGCGCCGGCGGGTTCACGGCGCCCCTCGCACGCCCACGCTCCCCTCGCACCCCGCGCGCGCGCGCACGCGCGGGTGACAGATGGGAAACAGAAAATGCGTGCGATGACACGCGCGAATTCACGCGCGCGCGCGCGCGGGAATGCAGGGACAACGATGGAGGAGGTGCTCGCGCTGGATGACGCGGCGCTGCGCGAGGCGGCGCGCGCCGCGCGCGCCGCCGCGGCGGCGGCATCTCGGCCTCTTCGATGGACGAGGATGAGCAGGTGGAGGAGGAGGGGGAAGATGAGGAGGAGGACGAAGAGGAGGAGGAGGAGGAGGACGACGCCAACGCTGCCGAGCAGCAGCAGCCCGGCTCGTCCTCCTCAGCCGCCGCCTCTGCCGCCGCCGCCCGCCGCGACGCCGCCGCCGCCGCCAAAGCCGACGCCGAC
>JAURHQ010000235.1 GCA_030833185.1 Gammaproteobacteria bacterium
GCCGGCCCCGCCGCCCCCCGGCGCGCAGACGGCGGCTGGCGAAGTCATCAAAGTGGTGGGGCAGGCCTCGGCCGCCAACGAGTCCGGCGATATTCGCCAACTCCAGCCGGGAAATCCGGTCAACACGGGTGAAACCGTGGTCACCGCACCGGCCAGCTTTCTGCGTATGAAGCTCAGCGATGGCGCGTTCGTGGTGCTGCGACCAAGCACGCGTTTCCAGATTGCCGATTACAAATACACCGACGACCCGGCCCAGAGCAGCAGCGTGTTCAACCTCTTGAAGGGCGGTTTCCGGGCGGTCACCGGCGCCATCGGCAAGCGCAATCACAATGCGGTCAGCTACAAGACGGCGGTGGCGACGATTGGTATTCGAGGGACCGATGTGGAGGCCGCGGACTGTACCGACGGCTGCCCCGACCTTGGGCTCAAGGTCAAGCGCGGCATGTACTTCAAGGTTCATCAGGGCAAGATCAAGGTCAACGAAAAAGCCTTTGACCCCGGTCAGGCCGGCTATGTGGCCATCGAGGGCGCGGATCCGGTCAATATCGACTTTGAAGACCCGGCCAGCCCGCTGAACAAGGATCCGACCCCGCCCGCCGACCCGGACAAGTGCAACTAAGGCGGCCAGCGGAGCTGGTCAACGCCAGCCGGCGGGTTTCATGAGTGCTGAATTGAGCGTCGTGCTGCCCCCGGGCTTTCGCTCGTTGGTGGTGCTGGACCGCAAGCGCCACGCGGGCCTCGGCCTCGCGCCGCAGGCGGCGCGCTTCGCCGCCGGCCTCCATGCGGTGTATCTGAGCCTGCCGGAGTTTGTCGCCGCCGCTCGCCATTGCCCGGTGGTGTTCGCGGAAGCCGAAGGCGGCCGCTGGCAGCCCATGATGCTGACCGGCATCGAAGCCGGTCAGAACCTCTGCGTGGATGCCGCCGGCGAATGGCTGCCCGATATCTACCGCCCGGCCTATGTGCGTCGTTACCCTTTTTGCGCCGTGCGTGCCCCGCAGGGCGAACCGCGTTCGGTGATTTGCGTCGACGACAGCGCGCTGGGCGACTTTCCGCCCGCGCTGTTCGATGACAACGGCGTCGAGTCCACCGCCTGGACCGAACGGCAGCGGCTGATTGAGGAAATGGAAACGGCCGGCCGCCAGACCGACGTGCTCTGTGCGCGGCTGGGCGAATTGAATCTGCTGGAAGCCTTCAACGCGGATATCCGGCCGACCGGGCGTGAGCGTCTGGAGATTGCCGGCATGTGGCGGGTCAACGAGTCCCGTCTCAACACCTTGCCGGCTGAAACCGTGACCGAGCTGATGCGCAGCGGCTTCCTGTCCCGGATTTACGCGCACCTGATGTCGCTGGACAATTTTCACCGCCTGCTGGCGCTTTCCGTCGCACGCACGTCTAATCACCCCGTTGCCGGCTGAGGCTTGGGCGACCCTTCTTTTTTTGCAGTGAGCACAGCCCATGGGCGTTGAAATCAAGCTGAGCGACCGCGAACTGCCGGTCTCGCCGATCTTCATCGATTTTCTCCACCATCTGGTGGCCGACATTCCCTTCGAAGGGGCGGTGTGGGGCGACCAGCTGTCGGAGGCGCTGAGTCACGAACAGAAGCGGATTGTGGACTCCGCCGCGCGCCACGCCGGCGCGGTGATGGCGGCCCCGCTGGGCACCCAGGCCGTCGCGCGGGCCTACGAACTGCTGGTCGCGCTCATGACCGGCAACGTCGAGCCCATCAAGGACCTGCAGCTCAAGTTTCACTTTATCAACGTCATCGGCGTGCCGCGCAACGGCGGCTCCTACCTGACCAAGGAAATCTATCGCGCGCTGGGCTATCACCCCGACCGCGTGCCCAACGTCATTGCGCACGACGGCTTCCCGGAAGCGGGCCCGTTTCGCTTCGAGCGTGGGGTGAACTCCTGGATGAGCAGCCTGCAGACCATGGCCGAGTACCTGACCATGGTCGAGCTCTACTTCGGGCGCAACCGGTCGCACGGCGGCAAGATCCAGGTCCCGAAGAAGCTCACCAAGGGCAGCTATGCCGGCGGGTTTTTCCAACGGATTCTGGGGCAGGCGGTGGAGAACATCCTGACCGTGCGCCACCCCGTGACCTCGGCCATTTCCACTTACGAGAAATCCGGCGGCCTGCCCGCCGACGGGCTGTTCCGGGTGCGCGGGAATATCGAGGAATGGGTGCGGCGGGACCTCAGCTACACCGGCTGCGATGCGCAGCAGTTGGCGAAAATGCCGTATTTCGACGCCTATCTGCGCTACTGGGAGCAGTATCACTACTACATCGCGACCACCGGGCTCAGCGCCAACCGCGACATCGTGGTGGTGGCCTACGGCAAGGAGCGCATGGAAGAGCTCGCCAAGTCCTTCTACTACCGCTTCGGTCAGCGCAACCCGCAGCCCGAGGCCTTCGAAGTGTTCGGCAACCAGCAGCGCCATCCGGACTGGATGACAAAAGCCGAGCCGGTGGTGCGCCGGGTAGCCGAGGTCTGGGCAACCGTCGGTCTCGATTTCCCGCTCGAGGCGGTGATGGAAGCCTGGTGAGAGAACCTGACACCGCGCCCTGTGCGGTGCGAAAACCGCTTGCCGCCCGCCGCCCGACTCGCCAATGATCGCGCCTCCAGATACGCGCCCGCAGCCACGAAAGAAATCCCATGTTTGAGAACCTGAGCGAACGCTTTACCGGCATCGTCAAACGCCTGCGCGGCGAGGCGCGGCTGACCGAAGACAACATCGACGCCACGCTGCGCGAAGTGCGCATGGCCCTGCTCGAAGCCGACGTCGCGCTGCCGGTAGTAAAAGATTTTCTGGACCGGGTGCGGGTGCGTGCGCTGGGCCAGGAGGTCATCGGCACCCTGACGCCGGGTCAGGCGCTGGTGCGGGTGGTCCGCGATGAACTGACCAGCGTGATGGGCGAGGCGGGCGTGGGGCTCGACTTCAACGCCCAGCCGCCGGTGGTGGTGCTGCTGGCCGGTCTGCAGGGTTCGGGTAAAACGACCAGCGCCGCCAAGCTCGCCAAGCGTCTGAAGGAACAGGACCGCAAGTCCGTGGCGGTGGTGAGCTGCGACGTCTACCGCCCGGCGGCGATCGAGCAGTTGCGCATTCTGGCCGGCGAAATTGGCGTCGACTGCTACCCCAGCACCGGGGAAAGCCCCGAGCGGATCGCGCTGGAAGCCCTCGACCTCGCGCGCCGCCAGTTGAAAGACGTGCTGATCGTCGACACCGCCGGCCGGCTCGCGATCGACGAAGCCATGATGACGGAAATTCGCGGCCTGCATGCCGCGCTGAATCCGCGCGAAACCCTGTTCGTGATCGACGCCATGATGGGTCAGGACGCGGTGCGCACCGCGCAGGCCTTCAACGAGGCGCTGCCGCTGACCGGCGTGGTGCTGACCAAGGCCGACGGCGACGCCCGCGGCGGTGCGGCGCTGTCGGTGCGCCACATCACCGGCAAACCCATCAAGTTCATCGGCATGGGCGAGAAGGTCAACGCGCTCGAGCCTTTCTATCCCGACCGCATGGCCTCGCGCATCCTCGGCATGGGCGACGTGCTGTCGCTGATCGAGGAGGTCGAACAGAAGGTCGACAAGGACAAAGCGGCCAAGGTTGCGGACAAACTTGCCAAGGGCAAGGGCTTCGACCTCAGCGATTTTCGCGATCAGCTTGAGCAAATGAAAAACATGGGCGGACTCACCTCGCTCATGAGCAAGCTGCCGGGCGTTGCCGAGTTACCGGAGCAGGTCAAGAACCGCGTCAACGACCGCGATATGGTGCGGCTGGCGGCCATCATCGACTCCATGACCCCCAACGAGCGGCGCTTCCCCGCAATCATCAAGGCTTCGCGCAAGCAGCGCATCGCCGCCGGTTCCGGCACCCAGGTGCAGGACGTCAACCGGCTGTTGAAGCAGTTTGAAAACATGCAGCGCATGATGAAAAAAGTATCCAAGAAAGGCGGTCTGCAGGCCCTGATGCGCGGCATGCGCGGCCAGTTTCCGCCCGGTGGCGGCATGCCCTTCCGCTAGAACTCCCTTTATTTCCTTTCTCGCAGGCGACTGCCGTTCGCGGCACGGAGACTTCCCATGACCGACCAACTTGACCGCAACGCGCTGATTTATCACGAGCTGCCCCGCCCGGGTAAAACCGAAATCACGCCCACCAAGCCGCTCGCCAACCAGCGCGATCTGGCGCTGGCCTATTCGCCTGGCGTGGCAGCGCCCTGCCTTGCGATCGCGGAAGACGCCGCCACCGCCGCGCGCTACACCAATCGCGGCAATCTGGTCGCAGTGGTGACCAACGGCACGGCCGTGCTGGGACTCGGCAACATCGGACCGCTGGCGGCCAAGCCCGTGATGGAAGGCAAGGCGGTGCTGTTCAAACGCTTCGCCGATGTTGATTCGATCGATATCGAGCTGAATGAAAACGACCCGGACAAGCTGGTCGACATCATCGCGAGCCTGGAACCCACTTTCGGCGGCATCAACCTGGAAGACATCAAGGCGCCGGAGTGCTTCTACATCGAGCAGAAGCTGCGCAACCGGGTGGCGATCCCGGTCTTTCACGATGACCAGCACGGCACGGCGATTATCGCCGCGGCGGCGATTCGCAACGGGCTGCGACTGATCGGCAAGCGCATCGAGGACGTGCGACTGGTGGCCTCCGGCGCCGGCGCGGCGGCCATCGCCTGCCTGCGGCTGTTGGAGTCGATGGGCCTGTCGCGGGAACACATGACCGTGACCGACAAGGCCGGCGTGATTTACGTCGGCCGCGGCGCGCAGATGGATGAACACAAGGCCGCCTATGCGCGCGAAACCTCGCAGCGCACGCTGGCCGAGGCCATCGTGGGGGCAGATATTTTTCTGGGCCTGTCGGGTCCTGGTGTGTTGAACGGCGCGATGGTCGCCA
>JAURHQ010000236.1 GCA_030833185.1 Gammaproteobacteria bacterium
AGTGAAGACCGAGAATGGTCTGACGGAGGGATATGCGTAGACGTGAAATCTCCGTGCTCGAACTCAATCGAGGTGATGTGATCCAGATCACAAGCCCGACGGGCGGTGGATTCGGTGACCCGATGGAACGAGACCTTGCTGCGATTGCCAGCGAAATCCGCAACGGGATGCTGTCAACCGAACGGGCCAGTCAGGTCTATGCGGTTGTTTTTGATGAGCATGGCCAGATCGACGAGGTGGCGACTGCCGCCAGGCGACGGGAGAGAACCAGGGCGGACACTCCGGAATTCACTTTCTGCGATGAGCGCTTGCGGCAAGACCAAGTCTGGCCCCAAGACATGAGGCGTCAACTTGCGGCCATGGCCCTGACCTACGATCTCAGTGCAGAAGCTCTAACGCCAGGCTACGCAAGGGATCTTTGCCAGGCCGTTGATATCACCGGAACCTGAAGATCTATTGCGGCCATAGCGCATGCTCACCCCGCGATCGCACTCCGCCATGCACGCCCCCCGCCTGCCCCTGCTGCGCGCCACCGACCTCACCCTCGCCTTCGACGGCCACCGGGTGTTCAGCGGCCTGGGCTTCGCGCTGCGTCCCGGCCTCACCCTGGTGCGCGGGGGCGACGGCCGCGGCAAGACCAGCCTGCTGCGGATGCTGGCCGGCGAGCGCCAGCCCGATGCCGGCGTCATCGAGCGCGCGCACGGACCGGCCTTCCTGGCGGCGCCGCGCGGCACCGGCGAGGACGAGGCGCTCACCCTGCGCGCCTGGCTGCAGGCGCAGCGCGCGGCCCATGCCGGCTGGCAGCAGCCGGCCTGCGCGGACCTCGTCGATGCCTTCGGGCTGGCCGAGCACCTGGACAAGTCCCTGTTCATGCTCTCCACCGGCACCCGGCGCAAGGGCCTGCTGGCCGCGGCCTTCGCCAGCGGCGCCGACCTCACCCTGCTGGACACGCCCGCAGCCGCGCTCGACACGCGCAGCTGCGCGCTGCTGTGGGCGCTGCTGGAGGAAGCCGCCGGCCACCCGCGCCGCGCCTTCGTGCTGGCCGACCACGCCCTGCCCCGCGCCCTCGAGGGCTGCACGCTCGCCGGCCTGGTGGACCTGGACCAGGCGTCCGGCTAGGCCCGCCGCTGCCGCGCCGGCCCGGCGTCCGAGGCGCGGTGGAAACGCTCCGCGATGAAGTTGCGCAGCCAGGCATGCGCCGGGTCGCGGTGGTAACGCTCGTGCCAGTACAGGGACACCTTGAGCATCGGCAGTGACATCGGCGCCGCCAGCATCACGGTGCCGGCCTGCGCCGCCAGCGCGTTGGCCACGCTCAGGGGCACGGTGGCGATCAGGTCGGAGTTGCCCACCGCGAACGGCGCCGCCATGTAGCTCGAAAGGGTCAGCCGCACCCGGCGCGCCCGGTTCTGCGCCGCCAGCGCCTGATCGAGCTGGTCGCTGAAGTAGCGGGTGTGCGCGGCCAGGTTCACATGCGGGTAGGCCAGGTAGGCATCCAGGCTCCAGGGCCGCTGCAGGCAGGGATGGCCCTCGCGCACCAGGCACACCGCGGACTCCTCGAACAGGAAGCGGCTGCGCAGGTTGGCCGCCGGGTTGGGGTAGTAGCCGGCGATCAGCTCCACCTGGTTGGTGTCGAGCATATCCAGGCCCAGCTGCGGGCGCGCCGACATCACCCGCACCTCCAGGCCCGGCGCCTGCTGCGCCAGCTGGCCCATGACCCGGCCCATCACCGTGAACTGCACATAGTCGGTGGCGAACAGGGTGACCACCCGGCGCGTGGTCGCCGGGTCGAACTCGGCGCGCGGCAGCGAGACCTGGTGCCAGGTGTCCAGCAGCGGGCGGAACTGCAGGTGCAGCTCGGTGGCGCGCAGGGTGGGCTGCCAGCCGCCGGCCTCGCGCACCAGCAGCGGGTCGTTGAACAGGCGGCGCAGGCGGCTGAGGGCCGCGCTCATCGCGGGCTGCGTGATGCCCAGGGCCTCGGCCGCCCGGGACACGCCCCGCGTCGTCATGAGCGCATCGAAATGAAGCAGCAGGTTGAGGTCGCCCGAGCGCATGTCACATTCACGGCATTGATGATTTGATAAATATAACTTGATGGATCTGGAGGAACCGCCTGCCTACGATGGCCCGGTTCCCCCGTTGTTGTTCTTGTGGAGGTTCCATGCGTTTTCCCCGTCCCGCCGCCATCCTGCTGGCCCTGGCCGCCAGCGCGTTCGCGACCCTGGCCCCGGCCCAGGCGCAGCCCGCCCCCGAGTGGCCGCCCAAGATGATCAAGATGGTCGTGCCCTTCGCCGCCGGCGGCTCGACCGACCTGCTGGCCCGCCAGATCGCCCAGGAGCTGGGCGAGCGCCTGAAGACCTCGGTGGTGGTGGACAACCGCCCCGGCGCCGGCGGCACGGTGGGCAGCGAGTGGGTGATGCAGCAGCCGGCCGACGGCAGCGTGATCCTGATGGGATCGGTCAGCACCCACGGCGTGGCCCCCAGCCTGTACGCCAAGCTGCGCTACGACCCCGAGCGCGACTTCACCCCCCTGACGATGGTGGGCACCACGCCCAACGTGATGGTGGTGCGCACCGAGCTGCCGGTGAACAACCTGAAGGACTTCATCGCCCACACCCGCAAGCCGGGCGCCAACATCTCCTACGCCTCGAACGGCCAGGGCACCTCCAACCACCTGGCGATGGAACTGCTCAAGACCGTGACCGGCCTGCAGGCCGTGCATGTCCCCTACAAGGGCTCCGGCCCGGCCCTGACCGACACGGTGGCCGGCCATGTCGGCACCATGATGGACGTGGTGGGCACCTCCCTGCCCTACATCAAGAGCGGCAAGCTGCGCCCGCTGGCGGTGACCTCCACCACCCGCTCGCCCTCGCTGCCCGACGTGCCCACCGTGGCCGAGGCCGGCTTCCCCGGCTTCGAGGCGGTGGTCTGGTTCGGCCTGTTCGCGCCGCCCAAGATGGCCCCCGCCCTGCAGGACCGCCTGAGCAAGGAGCTGATCGCCACCATCCGCGGCAAGAAGCTCACCGAGTACCTCGCCTCCCAGGCCACCGTGCCCTCCGGCATCACCCCCGCCGAGTTCGCGCGCGTGGTGCACGAGGAGGTGGCCAAGTGGCGCAAGGTCGCCGCCGCGGCCGGCATCCAGCCCGAATAAGAATTCCTAAAAGAGACCCGAGAAAAGAGACTGCATGTACAGAATCGGCATTGACGTCGGCGGCACCTTCACCGACTTCACCATGATCGACGAGCGCGCCGGCGACGTCAGGTTCCACAAGGTTCCCTCCACGCCCCACGACCCGTCGGAAGCCATCGAGCGGGGCATCGCCGAGATGCTGCGCGCCCACGACATCCCCGCCGACCAGGTCTCGCATGTCGGCCACGGCACCACGGTGGCCACCAACCTCATCATCGAGCGCAAGGGCGCCCAGGTCGGCTTGATCACCACGCGCGGCTTCCGCGACATCCTGGAGATCGGCCGCCAGACCCGCCCGCACCTGTTCGACTATGCGGTCACCAAGCCCGCCGCCCTGGTGCCCCGGCGCCTGCGGCTGGAGGTGGACGAGCGCATGAGCGCGCACGGCGAGGTGCTGGTCGCCCTGGACGAGGCCGGCGTGCGCGCCGCCGCCCAGGCCCTGCGCCAGGCCGGCCTGCAGGCGGTGGCCATCTGCTTCCTGCATGCCTACGCCAACCCGGCGCACGAGGAGCGCGCCAAGGCCATCGTGCGCGAGGAGATGCCGGACGCCTACATCAGCATCTCCAGCGAGGTGCTGCCCGAGTTCCGCGAGTACGAGCGCCTGTCCACCACCGTGCTCAATGCCACGGTGGGCCCGAAGATGGCGCGCTACCTGGACCGCTTCCTGGAGCGCGTGGCCGACCTGGGCGTGCGCCAGGCGCCCTACACCATCCACTCCAACGGCGGGCTGATGTCGGCCGCCTCGGTGCGCCAGTTCCCGGTGCGCACCTGCCTGTCCGGCCCGGCGGCCGGCGTGGTCGGCGCCGCCGCGGTGGGCCGCGCCATCGGCTTTCCCAACCTGGTCACCTTCGACGTCGGCGGCACCAGCACCGACGTCTCCCTGATCGCCGACGGCCGCCCCCTGTTCACCTCCAACCGCCAGGTGGCGGGCTACCCGGTCAAGACGCCGATGGTGGACATCCACGTGATCGGCGCCGGCGGCGGCAGCATCGCCTGGCTGGACGACGCCGGCTCGCTCAAGGTCGGCCCGCACAGCGCCGGCGCCGTGCCCGGGCCGGTGGCCTATTCGCGCGGCGGCACCCAGCCCACCATCACCGACGCCGAGATCGTGCTGCAGCGGCTCAATCCGCAGGTGCTGCTCAAGGGCCGCATGCCGGTCGACGCCGCCGCCGCGCGCCGGGTGATCGAGGGCTCGGTGGGCGCGCCGCTGGGCCTGGGCCTGGAGGACGCGGCCGAGGGCATCATCCGCATCGCCAACGCCAACATGAGCCGCGCCATCCGCGCCGTCTCCACCGAGCGCGGCTACGACCTGTCGAACTTCGCCCTGTACGCGTACGGCGGCGCCGGCCCGCTGCATGCGGTGGAAGTGGCGCAGGAATGCGGCATCCCCACCGTGATCGTGCCGCAGGAGCCGGGCACCATGTGCGCCCGCGGCATCCTGCTGACGGACATCAGCTTCGACTTCGTGCGCAGCCTGATCGTCGACGCCAGCGCCGCCGGCTGGGCCCAGGCCCAGGACGCGCTGTCCCAGCTGCGCACCGAGGCCGAGGCCTGGCTCGACGCCGAGGGGGTCGAGCCGGCCGCGCGCCGCCATGCCTGCGCCATCGACGCCCGCTACGACGGCCAGAACTTCGAGGTGCGGGTGATGCTGGACGAGGGCCAGGCGCCCGACCTGGAGCGCTTCGTCGCCCTGTTCCACGAGGCCC
>JAURHQ010000237.1 GCA_030833185.1 Gammaproteobacteria bacterium
CGCGAAGACGCCGTCGACCGCGCGGCGGCGGCGCGCGCGGACGCGGCGGCCTCAGCCGCGGCGGCGGACGCGGCGCGCGCCGACGCGGCCGCCGCGCGCGCCGACGCGGCCGCCGCGCGCGCCGAGGCGGCGGAGGCGGCGCGCGCCGCCGCGGGCACCCCCACGCAGGCGAGCCCCGGCGGGGCGCCGCACCCGCTGTCGCGCGCCGCGCACCAGCTGGCCTCGCCCTGCCACATGAACGACCTGCCGCAGACCTTCATGGAGCCGCTGCTGTTCAAGACCGCCTGCGCGCGCGGCACGCAGGCGCGGATGTCGACCGAGTACATCGACCATGCGCAGGATGCGACAGGCGTTACCACCACGCTCTACGACCGGCTCACCGAGCAGACCATCAGCGTGCGTTCGCGCTATCTCATTGGTGCCGACGGCGGCAACTCGCTGGTGGCGGCCCACGCCGGGCTGCCGTTTGAAGGCAGCATGGGGGTGGGCGGGTCGATCAATATCCTGTTCAAGGCCGACCTCTCGCGCTACGTCGCGCATCGCCCCTCGGTGTTGTACTGGGTGCTGCAGCCGGGTTCCAACGTGGGCGGGATTGGCATGGGCCTGGTGCGCATGATCAGGCCCTGGCACGAGTGGCTGATCGTGTGGGGTTACGACATCCAGCAGGGTGAACCGGCGGTGGACGAAGCCTTTGCGGTGAAGGTGGTGCGGGATCTTGTGGGCGTCCCGGATCTGCCGGTGGAACTGCAGTCGGTCTCGACCTGGACGGTCAACAACCAGTACGCCATGCGCCTGCACAACGGTCGGGTTTTCTGCATGGGCGACGCGACCCATCGGCATCCGCCCTCGAACGGATTGGGGTCCAATACTTCTATTCAGGACGCCTTCAATCTGGCGTGGAAGATGGCGCTGGTGCTGAAGGGACAGGCCGGTCCCGGGCTGCTCGAGACCTACACCGCAGAGCGCGCGCCGGTGGCGCGGCAGATTGTGCGGCGGGCGAATCAGTCGATCGAGGAGTTTGGCCCGATCTTCAAGGCGCTGGGGCTACTTGACTCGGTGGATCCGGTGACCATGCAGCAGAACATGGACGCCCGCTGCGACGCGACGCCGGCGGCAGAGGCGCAGCGTGAGGCCATTCGTCAGGCCATTGCGTTCAAGGCCTATGAGTTCGACGCGCACGGCGTGGAAATGAACCAGCGCTATCAATCGAGCGCCGTGTGCCCCGACGGCAGCGCCGATCCGGGCTTCACGCGCGACGCCGAACTGCACTATCAGCCAACGAGCTTCCCCGGTGCGCGTCTGCCGCATGTGTGGCTGCACGCAGCGGACGGGCGCAGGTGCTCCACGCTCGATTTGTGCGGCCACGGCCGCTTCACGCTGTTCACCGGCATCGGCGGCGAGCCCTGGGCGCAGGCGGCGGCGATGTTGGCGGAGGCGCTCGGCTTATCGATTGGCACGGTCGTCATTGGTCCGCGCTGCGACTGGCAGGACCACAGCGGCGATTGGGCACGCGTGCGGGAGATCGGCGACAGCGGCGCGCTGCTGGTGCGCCCCGACCAGCACGTCGCGGCGCGCTTTGAGCGTCTGTCCGCCGACCCGGTGACGCCGCTCCGCGCGGCGCTGAACCAGATCCTCGCCCGCTGAGGCGCGCCTACTGCCAGCGCGGCGGGCGTTTCTCCACAAAGGCCTGAATGCCTTCGCGCCCATCCGGCGTGCTGAAGATATTGCAGAGCGTTTCGATCTGGTTCTCGACGTTGCGGCGATAGTCCAGATCGTTCGCCCGCATGAACGACTGCCGGCCCAGCGCCATGATGGTCGGGGATTTCCCGGCCAGCACGGTGGCCATCGCGCGCGTCTTCTCCAGCAGCGACTCGCGCGGCACGGCGTGGTTGATGATCCCCAGCGCCACCGCTTCGGCGGCGGGAATCGGCTGGCCGCCAAACAGCAGTTCAAAGGCCTTGTGGCGGCTGATCTGGCGCGGCAGATGGGCGTAGTGGATGGCGGGGATAAGCCCGATGTCGATTTCTGGATAGCCCAGATCAATGTCATCCGCGGCCAGTATCAGATCGCTGGTAATCGCTAGCGTCATGCCCGCGCCGCGGGCCGGGCCGTTGATGGCCACCAGCGTCGGCTTGGTCAGCGCGTATTGGATGTTCATCGTCTCCATGTAGAACTTGTAGACGAACTCGCGCAGATCCTGCGTGCTGCCGGCGGCGACCATCTTCAGATCCATGCCGCCGCAGAACATGCCGGGCAGGGCGCTGGTGAGAATGATGGCGCGCACCTCGGGGTCGGCATCGGCGCGCCGGAGCGCGGCGTGGATGGCATCGATCATCGCGTGGTCGATGGCGTTCACCGGTTTGCGGTTCAGCGCGATGACGGCAATGCGTTCGGAGACCTCGTAGTCAAGACGGTGGTCGGCGGTCATGGGCAATTCCTTGCGTTGGCGGACGGGAACAGGCCGGCAGTCTTACCCGTTTGGACGCCGCGCGTCACGCGGCGCAGGCTTGAGTAATCGGTGCCTGCCGCCCATCATCCGGTGCCGGGCCGCGGGTCAAAAAAAGTCCTGCCGCACGCCAGCCCCCGACGAATCCTGAAGCGCCGTGTGCCGGCGCGGAACAGCCTCGCTGCGCGAAACGCGCCCCGGCAGTGAGGCGCGAGAGGAGGCCGCAGGATGTGGCGAGGAGGGCGTGATTTTTTCAAGCCGGCCGGTCTGGGCCGACCGGTGTTTACAGCACAGTGCGATGACGGAGACCGCCGATGACTTCTACCGCAATCCGAGCCGCCGACAATGCCCGCGCCGACGCGCCACGCGACTACGAAGTCATCGTGATCGGCGGCGGCGTAGCCGGCATCTATCAAATCAAACGACTGGCCGATCGGGGGGTGAATGCCACCCTGCTGGAGGCCTACAGCGATCTGGGCGGCACCTGGTACAACAACCGCTATCCGGGCGCGCGCTTCGACTCCGAGTCCTTCACCTACGGCTATTCGTTCTCGAAGGAAGTGCTGGACGAATGGGACTGGACCGAGTGGTACTCGCCGCAGCCGGAGACGCTGCGCTATCTCAATTTCGTGGCCGACAAGTTCGATCTGCGCAAGCACATGCAGTTCAACTGTCGGGTGGTCTCGATGCACTTCGACGAGCAGACCGACACCTGGCGGCTGACGCTGGCCGACGGGCGTAGCCTTACCACGCGCTTCGTGATCACGGCCTTGGGCATTTTGTCGATTCCCACGCGGCCCAGCTTCAAAGGCATGGAGACCTTCAAGGGGCAGTCCTTCCATCCCTTTGATTGGCCGCACGACCAGCCCGACCTCACCGGCAAGCGCGTGGCGATTATCGGGACCGGCGCAACCGCGATCCAGATCATTCCCGAAGTGGCCAAGGTGGCGGGGCGGCTCACGGTATTCCAGCGCCGCCCCAACTGGGCCGCGCCGCTGAATAACGCGAAAATCGACAAGGCCGAAATGGCCAAAATCCGCGCCCGCTATGACGAGATTTTTGCGGTCTGCGCGCGCACCCCGGGCGGCTTCGAGCACGAGCCTGATCGGCGGGGCTTCTACGACGTCACGCCGGCCGAACGTCGCGAGCTCTGGGACCGGCTCTACGACGGTCCGGGCTTCGGGATCTGGCTGCAGAACTTCGTGGAAATTTTCACCGACGAAGCCGCCAACGCGGAGTTCTCGGCCTACATCGCCGAGCGCATTCGCGGCCGGGTTCACGACAAGGCGCTGGCCGAGAAACTCATTCCCAAAGATCACGGCTTTGGCATCCAGCGCGTGCCCTTGGAAACCGGCTACTTCGAGACCTACAACCGCGACAACGTGGAACTGGTGGATTCCGGCGAGACGCCCATTGCGGAAATCACCCCCGAGGGCCTGCGCACCACCGACCGCAGCTTTGAATTCGACGTCATCATCTACGCCACCGGCTTCGACTCCTTCACCGGCGCCTTCGACAAAATCGACATCCAGGGCGCGAACGGGCTGAAGCTGCGCGACAAATGGGCCGACGGTCCGATTACCTTCCTCGGGCTCATGGTCAGCGGCATGCCGAATCTGGTGATGCTGGCCGGGCCGCAGACCGCGGCCACCAATTTCCCGCGCGGCGCGGAACTGGCGGTCGACTGGGTGACGCCGTTCCTGGAATACCTCTGGCAGCACGGCTATACGCGCTTCAACGCGCAGGAAGCGCCG
This sequence comes from Gammaproteobacteria bacterium, assembly GCA_030833185.1. Lineage (GTDB taxonomy): Bacteria > Pseudomonadota > Gammaproteobacteria. The sequence continues at coordinate 4,201 of JAURHQ010000237.1, forward strand.
GAACAGCACTGGCACCAGCATGTGAAAGACATGTATCAGGGCGTGCTGATGGGCAAAGCCAAAAGCTGGATCACGGGCTACAACGGCAACCTGCCGGGGCACGAATACGGCAAGACGCGCTACAACATCTATGCCGGAGGCGGCCCGAAGTACGCCCGCACGCTGCAGCGCTGTACCGACAAGGGCTACGACGGAATCGATTTGTCGTAGGTGGGGCCGCCGGTCATCTGGCGAAGGTCATTTTTTAAGGACGGGAATGACGGAATGAAGCGATACACGGTGCAGGGTGCAGCGCTGCTGCTGGTGGCCTTCGCGCCGCTGGCCAGCGCGACCAGCTTTGACTACGCGCAAACCGCCGGTTTCGGTGGTCTGGTGCGCAATCAGGCCACGGGCTTTGATTTTGAAGGGGCGGGGGACTTAAGCATCACCCGTCTGAGCAGCCTCGCGGCGGGGTCGGCCGGCGCCGGCATTTTTGCCGGACGTGCCACCGCAAGTTTCAGCGCCAGCGCGCCGGCGAATCCCGCGTTCATCGCCGGCGATCGGCATTTTTTCCAGCTGGAATATCGCGATGCCAATGGGCCGGGCTCGACGGTGTCTTACCGTTTCAGCTTCGCGCAGGGCCTGAGCACTTCCTCCTATCTGGTGTTTGCGGATCTCGATTTTCGCG
>JAURHQ010000238.1 GCA_030833185.1 Gammaproteobacteria bacterium
CGCCGTGGCCGGCATCAACGGCAATGACCACCCCGTCGCGACGCCAGGCCGGCAGCTTGCTGGCGCTGCTGGCGACAGCCGCGGTCGGGCGGCTCGGCTTTGATGGCGCGGGCGCCACCGTGCTGGCTGGCGCCACCGCGGGGGCAGCCGTCACCGGCGCGGGCGGCGCCGGGCGGGCAGTCGGTGGCGTGGCGGGGGCTTCGATATCCAGCAGGTCCAGCACCAGCCGGTGCCCGTAGGCCGCTGCCGGCGGCAGCAGCGCGTCTTTCACCCTGACCGCGCGGGACAGTTGCAGCACCACGCGCAGGCCGTCCGCGCCGCGTCGGGCGTAGCGCAGGTCGGTGACGCGATCGTCCAGTACCCGCGCCAGTTTGAGCGCGTCGTGGCCGTTGACGTGGCTCAGGTCGACCACCACCCGTTCCGGGTTGCTGACCTTGAACACTTCAAACTCAACCGGGCCACTCAGTTCGAACACCACCCGCGTCTGGTCCGGCGCCTGCCAGGCTCGCAGGCTGTTCAGTTCGGCGGCGCGCACCCCGCCAACTGCCAGCAGGGAGAGCAGAAAAATTCGCCCAAACATGGTGATAGCCAATAACCGTGAAGCGAGATGTGGGCTTTTTAGCCCGCGCCGGCGCTTATTTCAAGTGAATTATCAGAACAATAGCTATCGTGATGATAAAAAAGAAATTATGGGGCTTTGTTCGAGTGCTTTCAGCAGTCTCGGGTCGGCGGTTTCAAGCTGCATGCGACGTTGCGCCAGGCTCAGTGGCGTCAGCGTCAGCCGCAGATCCGGCGTCGGCAGGCTGTCGCCCGCGCGTGACGGCCACTCGATCAGGCACACGGCCGTGCCGTGCACGAAATCGTCAAAGCCGAGGTAATGCAGCTCGTCCGGGTCGTTGATTCGGTAGAGGTCGAAGTGATGCACCGTCAAGCGAGGTAAGGCGTAGCTTTCGACCACGGTGAAGGTCGGGCTTTTCACCTTACCGAGATGGCCGAGGGCGCGCAGGAAGGCGCGGGCAAAACTGGTCTTGCCGGCGGCCAGCGGCCCTTCCAGAAACACCAGCCAGCCGGGCTGCGCCAGTTCGGCTATCGCCGCCGCCAGTTGCGCGGTGGCCGCTTCATCCTCGAGCAGGCAGGTCAGTTCAGCCACCGCGCTCGCCGCTCAGTTCAAAAGCCGACGCAGTTCAGGCAGCAGATCGGAGGCCAGCAGACCGCGCTCCCCGTCGCGGGCAGCGGCCCGATCGGCCGCCATGGCGTGCGCCATCGCCCCGCTCGCCGCCGCCGTAGGAAGGTCCATGCCCTGCGCGCACAGCGCCGCGACGACGCCGGTCAGCACATCACCCATACCGCCGGAAGCCATACCCGGATTGCCAGCCGTGACCACCCCGATCCCCGCCGGTCCCGCCACCAGCGAGCCGGCGCCTTTCAGAATGACCGTGCCGCCGTAGCGGGCCCGCAGTTCGCCAGCGGCGGCATAGCGGTCGGCGTTGATCGCGCGGGCGTCGGTCACGCCGAGCAAGCGGGCGGCTTCGCCGGGATGCGGCGTCAGGCACCAGTGCTCGCGCTGCTGCGGGTTGATGGCCAGCAGGTTGAGCGCGTCGGCATCGACCACCAGCGGCAGGGGCAAATCGCGCACGGCGCCGAACAGCGCCTGTGCCCACGGTCCCTGCCCAAGGCCAGGGCCAATGGCAATCACGCTGGCGCGGGCCAGCAAGGGCAAGAGTTGGCCGGCATCGGCGATCGCGTGGGTCATGATTTCTGGCCGCCCCGCCTGCACCAGCGGCACGCTGGCGGCCATGGTCGCCACCGACACCAGCCCCGCCCCGCAACGCAGCGCCGCTTCCGCCGCCAGTCGCGCCGCGCCGGCATAGCCCGCGCTGCCGCCAATCACCAGCACATGCCCCGCCTCGCCCTTGTGCGCGGTGCGCCGCCGCGCCGTCAGTCGCGGCGCGGCCAGGCGCTGCGCCGACGGCGCAATGGCCTTGCCAAGGTCGGGGGGGAGGTCAAGCGCGGCCAGTTCCAGGGCGCCGACGAAGTCGCTGGCCTGCCCCGTGACCAGCCCCTGTTTCAGCGCGATGAAGGTCACGGTGACGCTGGCCCGCACCGCCCCGCCGGGCGCCATGCCGGTGTCGGCGTTCAGGCCCGAGGGCAGGTCGAGGCTCAGCACCGGGCGTCCGGCGGCGTTGATCGCGGCGATGGCCTCCGCATACGGACTGGCCGGCGCGCGGGTCAGCCCGATGCCGAAGAGCGCGTCGACCAGCACCTCGGCGCTTGCCAGGTGATCGAGTTGCCCGCAGGGCACAAGGCCGGCGGCCAACGCCGCCTGCCGGCAGGCCTCGGCATCGGCGCCCCGCCGCCCGTCGCCGACCTCGAGCAGATCGACCGCACAACCTGCGGTCTTGGCCGCCAGCGCCAGCACGTAACCGTCGCCGCCGTTATTGCCCGGCCCGCACAGCACCGCGATCCGGCGGGCCGTCGGCCAGCGACGCTGCAGCACCTGCCACGCGGCTAGTCCGGCGCGCTGCATCAAAGCGAGGCCCGGCGTCCCGCCCGCGATCGCGGCGGCATCCAGCGCCCGCACGGCGGCCACCGAATACAGGGCGGTCGGTAGCAAGGCGCTCACCCCGGCAGGCGGAGGAAGTGGGTCCGGTAATGCTTCAGTTCGGCGATGGAGTCGCGAATATCGTCCATCGCCAGATGGCTCGAGACCTTGCTGAACGCGGGCAAGCCCGGCGCCCAGCGCTTCTGCAGTTCTTTGAGGGTGCTGACGTCGAGATTTCGATAATGGAAAAACTCGGCCAGCGTCGGCATGTACTTGTACAAGAAGCGCCGGTCCTGGCAGATGCTGTTGCCGCACATGGGCGAGGTCTTGGGCGGTACGTATTGCGCCAGAAACGCCAGCGTCTCGCGCTCGGCTTCGGCCGCGTCGATGCGGCTTCCGCGCACCCGGGCGGTCAAGCCGGAGTGCCCATGCTGGCGGGTGTTCCAGTCATCCATCGCGGCCAGCGTGGCGTCGCTCTGGTGGATGGCGAACACCGGCCCCTCGACGCTTTCTTCGAGCTGCCGGTCGGTGACGATGGTCGCAATTTCGATGATGAGGTCGTGCTCCGGATAGAGACCGGTCATTTCCAGATCGATCCAGATGAGGTTGTCGGACGCATAGCGCATCGGCGGTCTCCGCTCAGTATTCGCGACGGCTGGAAATGGCGTGCGACAGCGTGGTGCCGTCGACGTACTCCAACTCCCCGCCAACCGGCACGCCGTAGGCGATCCGGGTGGGCGTCACCCCGGCCCGTCGCGCCATCTGGCGCAGGTAATGGGCGGTTGCTTCGCCTTCCATGGTGGTGCCGGTGGCGACAATCATTTCCTTCACTTCGCCCTCAGCCAGCCGCCGTTCCAGCGCCGGCAGGCCCAGCGTTTCCGGCGTAATGCCGTCGATGGGTGACAGGCGCCCCATGAGCACGTAGTAGCGCCCCCTGAACGACGCCGATTGTTCAATCGACAGCACGTCGACCGGCGTTTCGACCACGCACAACACGGCCGGATCGCGATTGGTCGAGGCGCAGAGTTGGCATAAGGGCGCTTCGCTGAAGGTTCGACACAGGGTGCACTGGCCAATGCGGGTCATCGCCTCGTCCAGCACCTTGGACAAGCGGCGCGCGGCATCCCGGTTGCGCTCCAGCAGATTGAAGGCAATCCGCTGCGCCGATTTTGGCCCGATACCGGGCAGCGCGGTCAGCGCCTTGATCAGGTCGTTGAGGAGCGGGGTGGTCACAGCCGGGCTTGCCTTAGAACGGCAGCTTCATGCCCGGCGGCAGGTTGAGCATCTGCCCGAGACCGCCCATTTTCTCCGCGGTTTTCTGTTCCAGCTTGCGGTTGGCGTCGTTGACGGCGGCGGCCAGCAGGTCTTCCAGCATGGCCACGTCTTCGCCCAGCAATTCGGGGGCTATCTTCACCGACTTCACATCGTGTCGGCCGTTGACCACGACTTGCACCAGCCCGGCGCCGGATTCGCCGGTGCATTCCAGCTTGGCCATTTCTTCCTGCAGGCGCTGCGCCTGTTTCAGCGCGTTCCCCAGTACACCTTTCATGTCGGATTCCCTCATCTACGCGTTCCCCTTAGGCGGGCGCATGTCGACCCGCTCGATCTGGGCGCCAAAGGTTTGTTGCAAGGCCTGTACGTTGGGATCGGCCTCGATGGCGCTCTGCGCCTCGGCCTGCCGCGCGGCCTGGGCGGCAATGATGGCCTCGGCCGGCGTGGCGATGCCACTGCCGGACTCTACCGCCACTTTCAGAATGACCGTCGTGCCCAGGGTGTCGGCCAGCGCCTGCTCCAGCGTTTTCAGCGTGCGCTCGACGCGCAGGTTCTCGAACTGGGGGCTTATCACCAGTTCCAGCGTTCGGCCGTCGAACTGGCGGAGCGCGCAGTTGCGCGCAAACTCGCGCGCCAGCGGCGAAGTCGCCAGCCGGGCAACGGTCTCGGCCCAGTCCAGCGTCCTGGGGTTCAGCGGCTCAGCGGGTCGCGCGGGCGGCGACGCAAGCGGCGGCTCGACGACCGGTGGCGGGCTGGGTGCCGGGCGCGGCGCGGCGCTGGGCGCGGCCGTGCCGCGCGCGTTCGCCGAGCTGCTGAAGGACCCGTCGGCGCTGGCCGATCTGGCGCACGCGCTGAAGGACGAGCGCGGCATCTACCGCGGCACCTCGTTCCGCCTGAAGATTGTCCGGGCTGAGGCCGCGTGCGGCAAGGACGGCGCGCCGTACCTGGCGCAGGCGCTGAACGACGCGGACGCCGAGGTGGCGTCCGCCGCGCGCGCCAGCCTCGAGGCGCTGGCCGGGTTCTCGTACCACGAGGGC
>JAURHQ010000239.1 GCA_030833185.1 Gammaproteobacteria bacterium
GCAATGCTTGGTCTGAGCTGCTTCCTCGCCGGGCAATTGCCCCGCCTGTTGGTGCGCAGGCCGCCACGCTAGCTTTGGCCCTTGGTTAAGGATCGGCCGGTAGCGCCGCTAAGGGCTACACACATGAGCGCGCGAACGAGGTATTTCATGGGCTGGTTCAACTCGATGCGTCTCGGCACCAAGCTGGGATTTGCTTTTGGTCTGCTCTGCTTGCTGGTGCTGATTACCGGTGGCGCAGGCTGGTATGGCAAACAGCGGCTTGTCGCGGCGCTGGGCTTTGTGACGGGGCCGGCCTGGGAAGCCGCCGACGGCGCGATGGAAACCCAGATTCTGATCGAGAAGGAAGTCATTCTGGTGCTGCAGGCCGCCCGGCCCGGCGCCAATCAGGCGCAGTTGCTGGCGGCACTGAAAGACGCCAACGCCGAGGCCGCCACGGCCATGCAGCGGGTGCTGGGTTCCGAGCTGATTCCCGCCGGCCAACGCGACGCCCTGCGCCGCGATGCCGCCGCGCTGAACGACAGCCGTAACGCCTACGTGCAAAGCCTGCAGGATCCGATGGCTAGCCCCGAAATCCTGGCCGCCCAGCGGCAGGACTTCGACATCAAGACCGACGCCGCGCTGGCGACCTTGACCGCTGTGGAAGCCACGGGCGACGCCCAGGTGGAAACCCAGTACGCGGAAATCCTGCACCTGCAAGACCATGTGTCCGTGGTCCTGATAGCGGCCATGCTCGCCGGCGTGCTGGCCAGCATCCTGCTGACCATGCTTGCCATTCGCACTGTCGCCCGTCCGGTCGCCGAAGCAGCAGCCCATCTGCAGCTGATTGCCAACGCCGAAGGCAATCTTGATGCCCGGCTGGCCGTCAACTCAAACGACGAGGTGGGCGAACTGGCGCAGGGCTTCAATGCGTTCGTCGGCAAATTGCGGCATACGCTGGGTTCGATCGCGAACCTCGGCGCGGATGTGGCCAATGCCAGCAGCCAGCTGTCCAGTGCGACCAGCGCGGTCAGCAGCAGCGTCGACAAACAGCAGATGGAAACCGACCAGATCGCGACCGCCATCAACGAACTGGCTGCCAGCGCGCAATCGATCGCCGACACCACCTCGATCGCCAACGCCGCCTCCGACCGCTCGCAGGAGCGGGCGACCGACGGCCGCGGCGTGATGAGCGCGGTGATGACGTCTATCTCCGGTCTGGCCCACGACGTACAGGGTGCGACAACCGCCATTCTCGATCTGGAGCGCAACAGCGCCGACATCGGTCGGGTGCTGGACGTCATTCGGGCGATTGCCGAACAGACCAACCTGCTGGCTTTGAACGCCGCTATCGAAGCCGCCCGTGCCGGTGAGCAGGGTCGCGGCTTCGCGGTGGTGGCCGACGAAGTGCGCACGCTGGCGCAGCGTACCGGCCAGTCAACTGAAGAAATCCACAACATGATCGACGGTTTGCAAACCGCGATCCGTCGGGTGTCGAGCTCCATGGAACAGAGCCGCCAGCGCGCGATGGCCACTGCCGAAACCGCCAACGAAGCCGAAGCCGCGCTGGCCGCGATCGGCAATGCGGTCGACGAAAGCCGCCGGCTCAACGCCGAAATTGCCGGCGCCACCGACGAGCAACGCAATGTGACCGGCGCCGTCCAGCAGACCGTGATGAAAATTCACAACCACATGATCGAGACCGCGGCGGCCGCCGAAGCCTCGTTCCGCACCGCCGACCAGCTGCGCTCGCTGGCCACGCGCATGAACGACACGCTGAGCCTGTTCAAGGCCGGCTGAGGGCGCGTTTTTTCTGACGGACGATTGACTGCACCCGGGATGGCGCGAAGACTACGCGGGTAGTCTTCGGCCACCCTGTGCCTGCCCTCTGCCGACGGAATCTTCATGCACCATCTGTTGTTGTCTGCCCTCCTGCTGCTGCCCGCGCTGGCCCGCGCCAACCTGCTGGACGCCTTTGAACTCGAAAAACGCTGCGCCTCCGACCGCCCGGATCAGGTCAATACCTGTTTGGGGTATTTGTCCGGCGTGGCCGATAGCGATAACGCCGCCCCGGCCTGGCGTGGCCAAAAATCGCTGTTCTGCATTCCGCAGGGCGTGACGGTGCTTCAACTGCGCCGCACGCTGCTCGACTACCTGAAAAAACATCCCGAAGAGGCCGACTTCAACGCCGCCATCCTGGTCGGCAACGCCTTCATCGAAGCCTTTCCCTGCGACTGAGTCCCGAGGTCCCTTATGAATCTTTACGTCTGGTCAGTGCCGGTCTTTGCGCGCGGCCTGAGCAACCTTGCGACCCTGCTGGCCAAGAGCAACGCTCATGCACAGCAGGCCCGTTACGACGTGAGCGTCCTGCTGGGCGCGCGGCTTTTCCCCGATATGTTTCCGCTGATCCGGCAAGTGCAGCTCGCCACCGACTTTGCCAAGGGCAGCTGCGCGCGACTGGCCGGACTTGAGGTGCCACGCTGGGAAGATACCGAAACCACGCTGGACGAAATCACCGCCCGCATCACCCGCGCGCAGGACTATCTGGCGAGCTTCCGCCCGGAACAATTCGAGCAGGCCGCCACGCGGCGCATCGAACTGAAAACGCCGGCCGGCGAATTCAGCTTTGCGGGCGAGGCGTTTTTACAGCAATGGGGCCTGCCCAATTTCTATTTCCACGCCACCACGGTCTATAACCTGCTCCGCCACAACGGCGTGCCCATCGGCAAGCTGGATTTTCTGGGGCCGCTGTAAGCGGCGCCGTCAGGCGGGTTTCCGCCACAGGCTGGCCAGCCAGTGCTGGTCGGCCGGCGGCGCATCGGTCGGGCGGTAGTAGTGCGAGATTTCCTCAAAGCCGGCGTCCAGCAGCAGCGCGCGCCAGGTCGGCCAACTGAAATACATCCCGTAGCGCGTGCCGTCGAAGCCGTCACGATCGTCGCCGCGCGGATTGGAACTGAACAACACACCGCCGGCGGCAAGCGCGGCATGCAACTGTTGCAGCACGCGGGGCAAGGCCGGCCGCGGAATGTGAAACAGCGTGGCGTTGGCAAAGATGCCGTCGAAGGCGGCGGGCGGTAAATCCAGCGCCAGAAAATCCTGCTGCCAGACCTCGCAGCCGCTGGCCGCGCGCGCCATCTCGACGAAGGCCGCCGCGCCGTCCAGTCCAGTCACCTGATGGCCCAGCGCGGTAAAGGTTTTCAGATCGCGACCCGGCCCGCAGCCCAGATCGAGCAGCCGGAACGGCGCGGGCGCCTCGATGGCGCCCAGCAGGGCGTCGATGTTTTGCGAGACGTCGTGGTCCAGCGTGCCGTCGCGGTAGGGCACGGCGCGCCGCTCGTAATGCGCCACGGTATGCGCGGCAAGTTGGGCCGGCGTCACGCGAGTTCCACGACCACCGGTCCGCCCCGCGACAGGCCCAGCGCGCTCGCCGCGTTTTGCTCGGCGGCCGCCACCTCAATCACCCCGAAGGAATTGACCAGCGCCAGCAAGGTGCCCGGCGCCACGTCGGCGTAGGTGCGGTGGAACGCAATGCGGTGCCCTGCGGCGCGCACGCCCAGCACCTCGCGGTCCACTAGCAGTTCGGCATCGATGTTGGTGATGAGATTGCCGAAATGGTCGCTGGTCACGACCATCCCGTGAATTTCCTTGCCCCGACAGGCGGGCGCTTCGATCAGCGCCGGGATGTAGTCCGCAGTCGGCGTACCGATTTGGGTAGCGCTGACGCGACCGCTGGCCAGTTCGGCAGCGAGCGGTGCAAAAAGATCGCGGCCGTGAAACGTGGCGCTCAGGCGATCGATCCCCAGCGGCCGCAGACGCTCCGGCTCAACGCGGTAGACCTGCGCGCGGGTGCGCGCAATGACGCCGGCCAGCAGGCCGTTGTCCGGGGCCAGAAACGCATGCCCGTCGCCCACCGCCAGCAGCACGTTGCGCCCGGTGCCGACACCGGGGTCGACCACCGCCAGATGCAGCGTGCCTTCGGGAAAATACGGATACGCCCGCTCCAGCCAGAAGCCGGCCTCGGCCGGCCAGTGCACGTGCGCCTCGTGGGTCAGGTCGACCAGCTGGGCGCTGCGCAGACGACGCAGAATCACGCCTTTCATGGTGCCCACAAAGGGGCCGCGATGACCAAAATCGGTGGTGATGCTGATGACGCCGCAGGCGTTGAACCAGGCGCTCATGCGCGCTTGCCGCGTCGCGCAGCGACGGGCGTCGCCTGCGCAGCCAGCCGCTCGATGCCGGCGGCGAGAAACGGCAGCATGCGCGCGTAGACCTGGTCGAGTCGGGTCGACTTGCAGCGCCCGCGCGAAAGCAGGTCAATCCGGCCGGTTTCGGCAAAGGTCATGATCATCGCTCCCAACATGAAGTGAAACGCCCAGTACAGCTCGCGCACATCGCAGGCCGGCCACAGCCCGCGCACGCCGTCGATGAAATGCGCCGCGACCTCGTCGAACTGCGCGGCCATGACGCGCTCGGTCCAGCGCGGGGAAATTGAAATCTGCGCAATCAGCCGCGCGTAGCTTTTCCAGCCCGGCCCGCCGCGCAGGCTTTTTTCCAGAAACGGGCGCGCGAAGGCGTCGATCAGACCCGCCAGCGTCGGCGGCGTGGGCAAGGCGGCGAACAAGGCCATGCGTTCGCGGTTCAACTCGTTCGCGCGCCGCTGCACCACCGCCAGAAAGAGTTCGCTCTTGGGCCCGAAATGATAGTTGGCCAGCGCCAGCTCCACCCCCGCCTCGCGCGTGATCTGGCGCAGGGACACGCCGTCGTAACCCGATTCCGCGAACAGGCGTTCGGCGGCGTCGAGGATGCGGTCCTTGGTGGAAGTGGGCGTCTGACTGGCCTTCATGGGGCGTTGCGGCTTTGGCTCGGGTGCGG
>JAURHQ010000023.1 GCA_030833185.1 Gammaproteobacteria bacterium
GCTGTTCCGCGGCCGCTTTGGCATGGGCCTGGGCGATCTGGGGCCGGACAGCCCCGGCATCATCGTCACCCAGAGCACGCACAAGCAGCTGGCATCGTTCAGTCAGGCCTCGCAGATCCACATCAAGGATTCGCATCTTGGCGAGCAGTCTCGCCGCGTGGAGCACCGGCGCTTCAACGAGTTCTTCCTGCTGCACGCCTCTACCAGCCCGTTCTATCCGTTGTTCGCGAGCCTCGATGTGGGCGCGCAGATGATGAAAGGCCGCTCTGGCGAAGTGCTGTGGGACGACACGGTTCGGCTCGGAATCGAGTTGCGCAAAATGATCCGCGCTACGCATCAGGAGTTCGTGCAAAAAGAAGCCGATCCGGCGCGCCACTGGTTTTTTGATGTGTTCGTGCCGGATGTAGTGGACGTCGGCGATGCCGACGGCGTGCTGCGGCGGATGCGCTGGGAAGAGGTGCCGACGGATCTGCTGGCGTCCGATCCCGCGCTGTGGGAACTGCGGCCGGGTGCCGATTGGCACGGCTTCAAGCATGTCGCGCCAGGCTGGGCGATGACCGACCCCAACAAGCTCATCGTGCTGACGCCGGGTTTCTACAAGGACGGTAACTACAGCGAACACGGCGTGCCGGCGCCAGTGGTCGCCGAATACCTGCGACAAAACCGCATCGTCTGCGAGAAGAATGACCTCAACTCGCTGCTCTTTCTGCTCACCCCGGGCGTGGAAAGCAGCAAGGCCGGCACGCTGCTGTCGCATCTGGTGACGTTCAAAAAGCTCTATGACGACAACGCCCTGCTGGACGATGTTATCCCGGACTTTGTCGCCCGCCGCCCGCAGCGCTACGCCGGCGTGCGGCTGCGTGACCTGTGCGACGAGATGCACGCGCTGTACCGCGAAGCCAACGTCAGTGCCCTGCAGGGGGCGCAGTTCCGCGCCGAACATTTGCCAGAAATGCCGGTGCTGCCGAGCGTCGCGGTGAAGGAACTGGTGCGCAACAACGTGGACTACCTGCCGCTGGATGAGGTGGAAGGCTCGATAGCCACCACGCTGTGGGTGGTCTATCCGCCGGGCATCGCCACCATCGTGCCCGGCGAGCGTTTGACCGAACGCTCGCGGCCGATGGTCGACTACCTGCGGGCGTTCGAGCGTGCCGCCAATCGTTTCCCGGGCTTCGAAACCGAAGTGCAGGGGCTGCATCGTGAAGTGCAGGCCGACGGCTCGGTTCGCTTCTACACTTACGTGGTCAAACGTCAGGGCGGCTGACGACCGCCACCTCACAAGGAACCCCAGATGGCACTGATTACCGTGAACAAGGATTGGCTGGCCGGCGTTCGTGAAGCGATCGTCGACCCCGGCCGGCGGATCATCGATCCGCACCACCACTTTTTTGTCGCGACCCACGAGTTTCCGCACTACGAGCTGGCCGACCTGCGCGCGGACACTGCGGGCCATGGCATCGAGCAGACCGTCTACCTGCAGTGCTGGGAAGGGCATCGCGAAGACGGCCCGGAACACCTGCGGCCGGTGGGTGAAACCGAGTGGGTGCACAAGATTGCCGCCGAGGCGCGCAAGACCCCCGGCGCCGTCCAGATTGGCGCGATGATCGGCACCTGCGATTTGCGGCTGGGGGCCGGGGCTCGGGAAGTGCTGGAGGCGCATCGCGCGGCCAGTCCGCTGTTTCGCGGCATTCGCCAGATCGCGGCCTGGGATGCCGATCCGGGAATGTTCTCAATGCCCGACCTAAGTGGTCCCGAGCTGTATCGCGACTCCGCGTTTCGCGCCGGGTTTGGCGTGCTGAGCGAGATGGGGCTGGTGTTCGACGCCTATCAGTACCATCCGCAGCTGCCGCTGCTGGCCGAACTTGCGCAGGCGTTTCCGAGGACCCCCATCGTACTCAACCACCTGGGCACGCCGGTGTCCGTGGGCCCGTATGCGGGGCGCAGCGAAGTTATTTACGACCAGTGGCTGGCCGGGATGACGGCCGTTGCCCGCTGTCCTAACGTGGTCTTGAAGCTAGGCGGCATGCTGATGCCCTGGACCGGTTTCGGCTTCGAGCAACGCGCCAAGCCGCCGACCTCGGACGAACTCGTCACCGCGCAGGGCAGGCACTACCACGAGGCGATCAAGCTCTTCGGCGCCGACCGCTGCATGTTCGAGAGCAACTTCCCGGTCGACAAGACCGGCGCGTCTTACGACGTGCTGTGGAATGCGTTCAAGAAGCTGGCGTCGCGCTACAGCGAGTCCGAGCAGGACGCGATGTTCTATCGCACCGCTGCGTGGGTTTACGGCATCGCCCCGCTGGCCTGAGGAGAAACGGCATGATTCCGCATGTACAACATGCCGTTGGCGCTCAACTGCTACAAGGTCCGCCAGCTGCTGTCCCTGCTGAAGGTGCCGCACGCGAAGCATCCGGTTGGTCTCCTCACCGGCGACCACCAGACGCCCGACTATCTCGCGCTCAATCCCTTCGGACAGGTACCCATCCTGACCGATGGGGCGCTGGTGCTACGCGATTCGCAGGCCATTCTGATCTGGCTGTCGCGGAAACTTGGGGGTGACCAGTGGATGCCGACAAATCCGGACGATGAGGCCCTGATCAACGCCTGCCTTTCGGCGGCGGCGTTTGAGCGCCGGCTGGGGCCTTACGAGGCGCGGCTCGCGAAGCACTCCCTTGGGCTGTGCATCAACGCCGATCGTGGTGGCGCTAAGCGCGCGAGCGCTGGGACTTTTTGAGCCGCGCCTGACGAGCCGGGAATGGATCGCGCTCGACCACCCGACGGTGGCCGATGTTGCCGTCTATCCGGCAATCGCGCAGGCGGGTGGCGGCCATGTGTCGCTTGATCCCGATCCGTCCGTGCGGCCGCAAGGCCAGACTTCAGGGCGCGGGCGGTGGCGTTAATCCGGCAAATTCACGAGCAAAAGGCGCGAAATTGTCCGGTCCGCAGCCGGCGTGGAAAATCGCAAAGGCGATGCAGCTGAAGTCGCCGGCACGGCGCGAGATCTCCTCCCGATAAAGTTTGGCAACGCTAGCCGCCGGATTCTGGAACGCGCCGCAACCGAAGGCGCCAAGCACCGCGTGGCGAATGCCTGCCTCGCGCAGCGTGTCGAGTTGGGCCGCAATGCGCCGGCGGGTGTCTGCGCGCGAGAACGGCGCGCCGCCACGCAGATCCCGAGCGGCCGCCCGCAGTTCGTAGAACGGAAAAATCTCGTCTTCTCTCAACCAGCGGTAGCCGAGATCGCGCGCCGCCCGATCTTCCGGCCCCCGCAGGCACACGCGCGCCTGTTGGGTGCCCAGATAAACCCGCCCGGCGACCGCATTCAATAAATCGGTCATGGACGGGTGGTAGCAGTCGCGTTTGCGATCGAAGGACGCCGCATCGACCCGGAAGTGGCAGTCGCTGCGCCGGAACATGTTTTCTTCCCGCGCCGCCGCGCCCTCCACATAGGCACCGCCGGCCACTTCGGCGTTCGCCATATTAAGTACCGCGAAGCACTGGCCGTGGCGGGCGGTCATTGCGGCGGTCACGTCGCCCCAGTCGCCGGGCATCACCGCCAACTGCAAAGCGTCCGCTGGTGATGGCGCTTCGCGCTGCCAGCGCGCCAGATTGGCCGCCGCCAGCTGATGGTAATGCCCAGACGGCACGGTCTGGTTGAACGCCGCGAGCGTCTCGCGGAGCACCTGCCGCCGGCGGCAGTCAGGCGTTGCAAAATGGGCGAGCCGAAAGTTGTCTTCTGAGAGGAGTTGGCGGCCTGCCACGGCGCGTTCCCTCTCTTGGTCACGTGTTCTGGTGGGTGACCGCATCTCTGGCCCGCTGAAACCGCGCAGCGCTGCGCATATTTGCGCGAATTGTCGGTCTATTTGCGCGCGCCGTCAGCGGCAGGCCTGAGTCCGGCGTCCGGCTTTCGGGTTTTTAAGGCTTTTTCCGCGCTGGCATCAATTCTGCTCCGCCCTCGCTACCAAACCCCGCTCAGTTCGAGCGGGGATGCTTCGAGTAGAGGAATTGCCGTGACCATTACCGCTATCAATGCGCGCAACCAGTTCAAGGGTCGGGTGGTGGAAATCATCCGCGGGCCGGTGTTGTCCGAAGTCGACGTCGAGACCGCAGCGGGCATTGTGACCTCGGTAGTGACCACGCGCTCCATCGACACGCTGAATCTGGAAGTCGGCACCGAGGTGCTCACCGTGTTCAAAGCCACCGAAGTGCTGCTCGCCAGGTTCTGAAGATTTTCCCATGTGCCTCATCGTCCACAAGCCGGCCGGAGCCGCCCTGCCGCCTGCGCTGATGGCCTCCGCGGCTCACTTCAATCCGCATGGCGTCGGCATGGTGGCCTTTCCCTCGAACGGCCCGGCATTCCTGCGTCGTCGACTCGCCAGTTCGCCGGCCGAGCTTACGGCGTGGGCGGAAGATGTCGCCGATCAGGAATGTGTGCTGCACTTTCGCTACGGCACGCGCGGCGCGGTGGACGAAGACAACGTGCATCCGCTGCACATCACCGACGAGATTTACCTGTTCCACAACGGCACGCTGCGACTCGATTTGCACACCCCGGCGCGCTCCGACTCCTGGCATCTGGCGCAGGATTTTCTGGCCCCGCTCCTCGGTCGGCGTCCGGACCTCATCGAAGACCCCACGTTTCAACGCATGCTCGAGGCGGCCGCAGGGCCGCAGAACCGGCTGGTGCTGACAGATCTGCGTCGGCGTCGCACGGTGATCATCAATCGTGAGGCCGGGGTGCAGCACGAGGGTCTGTGGTTGAGCAACGGTCGTTGGTTTGACCCGCGGGTGCTGAGTGCCGGGGCGGACCGCCGTCGCGACCCCGCACCGGCGCGGCCGGTGGCTTTTTTCGCATGAACGCATCCTCGTCAGCAGCACGGTCCACTAGCGCGGGGATGAGCCCGTCTGCCAAGCCCTGCAACTGCAGCGCGCTGGCTGAACTGGTGGACTACGTCAGCGATCAGTTGCCCAGCCTCGACCCGCGCGGCGGCCAGCCGGTGTTCTCGGCCCGCGCCGGGCGTTTGTTCTTGCGTGGCGATCGGGTGGCGGCGGAAGTCGGACCCTTCACGCTCAGCAGCCACAGTCGGCGCGTGGTCAGCGCGCTTGATCCTGCGGCGACCATCGCCTGGTCGAGCCGACTCCATCTGCGCTCACGCACCGGGCGTGAAGTTAACGATGAGACGCTGATTCGACTGCAGACCACCGATGCGGCTGCGGTGGCGATGGACCGGCTGTTCCGCACCCTGCATATGCTCAATCATCTCGCCTGCGCCCGCGATCACGAGGACCTCTGGCTGCCAATCAGCCTGCGGCATCTGTTGGCGGTCGCGCAGGACCACGGTGCCTTTTTTGAAGACCTGCTGCGTCGCTGCGGTCTGGGCCCGGCGCGAACGGTGCTGGTTTTGCAGTTGCCCGTGGTCCGCCCGGCGGAAGAGACCAGACTGCTGACGGCGGTGGAGACCTATCTCGCGCGCGGCTTTCGCGTTGCGCTTGCGCTGTTCGGGGTGGTGGACGAGTCGCAGCAGGCGCTGATCGAGCGTCTCGCCCCTGCGGCGCTGAAAATCCATCCGCGCGATCTGGCGCCGACGCGTCTGCGCTTCCCGAGCGTGCCGCTGCTCCTCAGTCCGGCCGGGGGGATTGCGCAACGCGAGTTTGAATCACGCGATCTCCTTGAGCTCGATTTCTCCCCACAACCGGTGTTTCTGGCATGACCACAGGCTCTCGGCGCGCGCAGGTAAAGCATAAGTTCGTGGTGGTCGGCGCGGGCGCCGCCGGGCTCGCCGCCGCCGCCGGTCTGATTCGGCGCGGGGTGCGCGACCTGCTGATCGTTGATCCCGCCGAGCAGCACTACTATCAGCCGCTGTGGACGCTGGTGGGCGGCGGGGAGGCGGCACGCGCGGCCTCGGTCAAACCTTTGCGTGAGCTGATTCCGCCGCAGGCCGAATGGCTGCAGGCTGCCGTCACCGGCTTTGATCCCGCGCAGTCCTCGGTATTCACCAGCGACGGCAAGCAAATTGGTTACGACTTCCTGATCGTTGCGCCAGGCTTGCAGATCAACTGGGACAAAATCGACGGGCTGCCCGCGGCGCTTGGCACGGACGGGGTTTGCAGCAACTACAGCTTCGATACCGTAGAAAGCACCTGGCGGGCGATTCAGGCCTTCAAGGGGGGCGACGCGGTGTTTACGTTTCCCACGCCGCCGATCAAATGCGCCGGCGCGCCGCAGAAAATCATGTATCTGGCGGAGGATTATTTCCGCCGCAAGGGCGTCCGCGAACAGACGCGGGTGCATTACTACTGCGCCACCCCGACTATTTTCTCTTCGCCGCACTACGCGCGCGCACTGGAGACGCAGGTCGTGGGGCCGCGACAAATCCAGACGCATTTCCGGCATGAACTCATCGCGGTGCGCTCTGGCAGCCGCGAAGCGGTGTTTCGCGACTACGCTAACGTTCGGGAAATCATTCAGCCCTACCAACTGCTGCACGTCGCGCCGCCGATGAGCGCGCCGGATTTCCTGCGGCAAAGTCCCCTGGCCAACGAGGCCGGCTACTGCGACGTGAACAAGGAAACCCTGCAGCACGTCCGCTATCCGAACGTCTTCAGTCTGGGCGATGCCAGCAGTCTGCCCACCTCGAAGACCGCGGCCGCCATTCGTGGCCAGTTGCCGGTGCTGCTCGATAACGTGCTGGCAGCGCGGCTTGGGCTGCCGCCGGGCGCGCGTTACGACGGAGATGCCTCTTGCCCGCTGGTTACCGGTTACGGCCAGCTGATTCTGGCCGAGTTCGGCTACGACCTTGAGCCCTTGGAGACTTTCCCTTTCGACTAGTCCAAACCCCGTCGCAGCATGTACTGGCTGAAGAAGTACGTGCTGCCGCAGATCTACTGGCGTGGTCTGTTGCGCGGCGCGCGCTGGCCGGTGCTGGCCGACGTCTAGTCGGACGACGCTCGCGGCGGGGCAAGGAAGCTCAAGATCAAGGGCGCGACGCGCGCGGGGTCGGAGAGCATCATCGCGTGTCCGGTGCCGGGGAGGCTTGTCACTGAGGCGTCGGGCAGCCAGTCGCGCAGGCGCTCGATTTGCGCTGCTGTACAGACAGGATCTTCCTCCCCGCGCAGCACCAGCATGGGCAGCCCGCACCTGCGCAGGGCCTCGTAGGCGTCCGCCTGATCGCCCAGCGCATGGTGGCGAAACATCGACAGCAGGGCGCGCGGAAAGCCAGGCAACGCCAATTGCCGCCTGAATTTTCCGACAAAACGTCCGTCCTCGATCGGCTGGTAGCGGCGGGCTCTCCGCCGCTTCAGCATGGGTATCACGTAGGCGTGCACGAGCAACTCCCCCAGCACAGGACAGTGCAGCAGGCGGGAACTGGGCACATTTTCTTCGTAGTCGATTAATGGCGCGCCCATCACGATCCGCGTGAAGCGGGACGGCGCGGCGGCGACGAGGCGGGCGGCCACGGCGCCACCCAGCGAATGCCCCACCAGTGCAAGCGGGCTACTGATCGCAAGCGCGTCGAGCAAGTCCATCAGCTGGCGGACAAACAGGCTGTGGGTGTAAGCGGTACGCGGTCGGGCCGAATAGCCATGGCCGTAGAGATCCGGCCGGAGCGTGCGCCAGCCGGCCGCATGCAGGTAGGGCGCGAGCCGATCGAACTCCCAGTGCGCGATGGTAGCGCCGTGAACCATCAGTACGCAGGGACCAGCGGGCGGGCCGTCCAGCCGGTAGTGGCAGGGCCCGTCGCGCAGTTCGATAAAGGCCTGCGCGTCGGCCGGCCGGCCCGAGGGCATCATGCGCTAGCGCCGCGCCGGCCAATGCCGGAGCAGCACGCGCATCGGGTCGGGCCTGGCGAACCGCATCGACCGCGTCCCCGGCTAACGAATCTCGCTGCCCTCCAGCCGGCCGCTCGCGCGCCAGTCTTTGAGGATTTCAAAAAACCGCAGCGGTCCGGCGCCGTAGGAGTATTCAAAGAAGCTGTTGCGGTTACCGGTCTGACCTTCGTTGTTGTAGTAGCCGGGCGTGCATTCGAGGCGGAACTGCTCGCCCATCTTGGCCTTGCTGTCCATCTCGGCGAGCCAGGCGGCCTCGCCTTCGGCGGTCGCTTCGGTGATGGTGGCGCCGCGCTCGCGGACGGTCTTCAGGATGTAGGTCACGTGGCAGGCCTGCTCGTTAAGCGTCTGCGGCACGTTGACCGTTACCGCGCTCTGAGTGAAGCCGAGGAAAAAGCAGTTGGGGAAACCGTGGGTCTGCAGGCCGTGCAGGGTGCGCAGTCCGTCGGCCCATTTCTCGCTCAGTTTCTGTCCGCCGCGCCCGATTAGATCGTAGCCCGCGCGCCGGGTGTAGCCGGTGCCCACCTCAAAGCCGGTGGCGAAAATCAGGCAGTCGAGCGGATATTCCTGACCATCGACCACCACGCCCTGCGGGGTGATGCGTTCCACGCCTTTGCCGGCGGTGTCGACCAGCGTCACGTTGGGCCGATTGAAGGTGGGCAGGTACTCGTCGTGAAAGCACGGACGCTTGCAGAACTGCCGGTACCAGGGTTTCAGTTTCTCGGCGGTGGCGGGGTCTTTGACGATCGCCTCGGCGCGGGCACGCACGCCGTTCATTTTCTGGAAATCGGCAACCTCCATCAGCAGCTCGCGTTCCTCGGCAGTCAGCCGCCGGCCGATCTTGCGCGAGGCGGTTTTGGCGGCGATGCCGGTGAGGTTGCGGAAGATGTCGGTCCAGCCGTCGGCCACCAGATCGACCTCCTGATCCCCGCCACTGACCAGCGTGTTGAAGTTCGCCATCCGTTCGTACTGCCAGCCGGGTTTTAGTGAGGCCGCCCACTCGGGATCGGTTTCCCGGTTATTGCGCACATCAATCGAGGAGGGCGTGCGCTGGAACACATGCAGCGATTTGGCCGACGCGCCGAGATGCGGAATGCACTGCACGGCGGTAGCGCCGGTGCCGATGATGCCCACGCGTTTATCCGCCAGCCTGTGCAAATTGCCGGTGCTGTCGCCGCCGGTGTAGGCGTAGTCCCAGCGACTGGTGTGGAAGGTGTGGCCGGCAAAGCTGTCGATGCCGGGAATGCCCGGCAGCTTGGGGCGGCTGAGTGGACCGTTCGCCATGGCCACGAAGCGCGTCTTGAAGCGATCGCCGCGGTCGGTTTCGATCAGCCAGCGGTCGTCGGCCTCGTCCCACACCATGGACTTGACGGTGGTTTGCAAGAGCGCCTGATCGTAGAGCCGATAGTGCCGCGCAATGTTTTGGGTGTGCGCCATGATTTCCGGCGCGAAAGAATACTTGTGCTTCGGGATGTAGTTGAGCTCTTCCAGCAGCGGCAGGTAGCAATAGGATTCGACGTCGCACATCGCGCCGGGATAGCGGTTCCAGTACCAGGTGCCGCCGAAGTCGCCACCCTGTTCGATGACGCGAATACTCTCAAAGCCCGCTTCACGCAGGCGCCCGCCCATCAACAGCCCGCCAAAGCCACCGCCGATGATCACCACCTCGACCGTGTCGAACACCGGCGCGCGTTCAATGCGCGGGGTGTAGGGGTCGTCCACGTAGTTCGAGAAGTCGCCCGCCACTTCCACGTATTGCTCGTTGCCGTCCTGGCGCAGGCGCCGGTCGCGCTCGGCGAGGTATTTGGCTTTCAAGGCGGCGGGGTCGAAGTCGATGTCGCCAAGGGTCTGCCGGATGACGTCGGGGATGGCTGGCATGAGCGTAGTCCTGTCTCGGGGTTGGTGAAGCGCTGGCCGGGGGGTAGGCTGCACGGATTGTAACGAGGCTGATACGACGATGGCGAAACAACCGCCCACTCTGCTCGACGATGAGGACCGCGGCTTTGCCCGCGCTGCGCTGGTGGAGACCGTTGAAAACCAGTTGCGTGACAACAGCCCCCCCGTCACCCGTCTCACGCTGGCACGACTGCAGGCCGAGGGTTACAGCCGTAACGATGCCGTGCATCTCATCGTGTGCGTGCTCTCCGCCGAAATCTTCGAGATGCTCGAAGTCAAACGGGTGTTCGACGCGGCGCATTACGCGAGTCTGCTGGAGGCCCTGCCTCAGCTGCCCTATGACCCGGATGCACTGGCGGCGGACGACGTATGAAAATCTGGCACTGGGTGGGGCTTGCCGCGCTCGCGCTGTGGCTGTGGCAAGGCCGCAGTGCGCCAATGCCAATCGATGCGCTGGAGTATTTCGACGCACGCGCGCCGGCAAGCAGCGTTCACCAACCGGTGCGCGCCGGTTGTGACAGGGGGCGCTGCCTCACCATTTATCTCGCGCCCTGGTGTTCGGTTTGCCGCCAGTCGCATCAGGCGGTTCTGGCGCTGGCAGAGGCCATGCGCACCCGCGGCATCCCGACCAGCGTGGTGCTTGGCATGGATACACCGGAGACCTTGCGCGGCTATGCGGCGGAATTTCCCTTCCCCGTTTATCTGGACCCCGACAAGCGGTTTTTCGCGAAGACCGACGGGCGGGGTGTGCCGTACTTCATGGCCTGGGAGGCGAACGGCAAGGTGCTTGCGGAATTCGCCGGCGGTGGCTTGTCGGTGACCGACATGACGCGCGCGCTGGCCCTTGAATAGAGTTACGCAGCATGGTGCCGCCGCAAGACCCGAAAGGAGTGTCCCGATGACGACAAGCGTGCCCAATCTTTACGCCTGCATTAGCCAGTACCTGCGCCCGCCGGCCGAAATCGACCCCCATGTCGCGGCCCATATCACCTGGCTGGGTGAGCAGGACGCTGCGGGTCGGTTGGTGGCCTCCGGGCGTCAGCTGCCCCCGTCCGGCGGCGCGATCATTCTGGCGGGTGAGAGCCGCGAGGCGGTGCAGGCACTGCTCGCCACCGACCCGTTCGCCGTTCACGGCTGCGCGTCCTACTGGATTTTTGAGTTCGAGCTTAACCCGGACCCCATTCGGGGCCGCCTGATGGACTATTTTCTAAGCGAGGCTTTCGGCGCGTCCGCGCCGCGATGTCGTAAAGAGGAAACGCCGATGGCTCTGAACCCCGTGCCCGCCGCCCGCAGCCTGCCGCCCGACGACGTGCTGGCGCCTGCAGCAATCGCCGACCCGCACCGTTTTTTCCGTCGCCTGCGCGAACATGACCCCGTGTTCTACAGCCAGCGCCATCAGGTGTGGATTCTGACCGGTCATGAGGTCGTGGACCGTGCTTTCAAGGACAAGCAGCTGTCCTCTGCGCGCGCGATGGCGAGCTTTCGTCACAAGCTGGCGGAACGCCATGCCGGGCTGATGCAGCACGCCCTGTCGCTGCTCGACGGCTGGATGCTGTTGAACGATCCGCCGGACCATACCCGCTTGCGCGACCCGGTGCGGCGGAGCTTCACGCCCGCGTTCGCCGCCTCGCTCATCCCGCGGATCGAGGCCCGGGTTGACGCCCTGCTCGATAGCTTGCAGGAAGGCGCAGATCTGGTGACCGCGTTTGCCCAGCCGCTGACCGCGCTGGTGATTTGCGACCTGCTCGGGGTGGCCGACAGCGAGCGGGAGTTTCTGCGGCAATGGACGCGTGACTATGGCCAGCTGATTTACGGCGCCTCGTCTCATCAGGCGGGCTACGCCGAATCCGTTGGCCGGGCGGGCGACGAGTTCTACGCAAGGTTTTCGCAAGTTATCGCCGAAAAACGCGTTAATCCTGGTCCAGACCTTATCTCCCATTTGCTGGCAACCTCGAGCCGCGAAGACTGGACCGAGTCCGAACTGCTCGGCACCTGCTCGATGCTGCTCTTCGCCGGTCACGACACCACCTCGGCCCTCATCGCATCCAGCACGCGCGCCCTCTTGCTGGACGAGGCGGCGCGTGCGGACTTCCGTAACCAGCCGACCTTGACCGAATCCGC
This sequence comes from Gammaproteobacteria bacterium, assembly GCA_030833185.1. Lineage (GTDB taxonomy): Bacteria > Pseudomonadota > Gammaproteobacteria. The sequence goes on from JAURHQ010000023.1 coordinate 11,842, forward strand.
GGTGGAAGAGTTTTTGCGCTTTGACGGCCCGTCCAAAACCTTTGTGCGCACCGCCAACGAAACGCATGAGCGCGGCGGGCATGTGGTCGAGGCTGGACAAACGCTGTGGTTATCCGTGCTGGGCGCTAATCAGGATCCGGCGGTATTCGACGCGCCGGAGGAACTTCGCCTCGCGCGTGATCCCAATCCGCATCTGGGCTTTGGCGCCGGCGTTCATTTTTGCGTGGGCGCGTCGCTGGCCCGCGCCGAGGCCCGCACCGCGCTGCCGCGGCTGTTTGAACGCTTTCCGCGCCTGCGGCCCGCCAGCCTGGACTTTGCCTGGAGTCCGACGCTGGTTGACCGCAGCTTGCTCAGGCTGCCGGTGGTCTGGCGCTAGTAAACCGGCGTCGAAGACTCGTAGCGCAGGTCCTTGTCGGCGGCCTGGGCGCGGAGCGCGCGCTAGAGCTTGTGGTCTAGCGAGCTTTCCGCGGCCCCGCCTTCGGCCACGTTTTTTTTTCAGCCAGGCCTCCGCGGCGATTTCCTGCTTGAGCTGCGTCCGTTTCGCCGTTTGCTGGGCCACGAAAGTCTCGCGCGCCGCCGGCGCCATCGTCTGCAGCGTGGGCGGCAGTTCGGCGTCTTTGAGCGCTTCCAGCTTGACCTTCCCGCGGTGCACGTCTTCCAGCAGTTCATGGTCGCCCAGCAGGCTGTCGCTGCCGCTAGCAGTGGCGTTAAACGTTGCGCGGCTGGCCAGACTGGCGGTTGGCGCGGCTGCTGCAACGCGCTCCGTCGTCTCCAGTTTGGCCAGCTTTTGGCGCCGGGTTTCGGCGTCGCCGTAGTAGACGCGCGAGCGCCAGCGTTTGCGGATATTGAACGTCGTTTTGATAGTCCAGATGGGGCGGCGCATCTCCAAGGAGGAAGATGGTCTTGTACGCGTTGGCGGATTGGCGCCAGGACAACTTGTTGACCGCCTCTGCCAGCGCCTGATTCACCGCTTCCGGCCCGTCGTCGCCGCCGGCAGCCTTAAATTCCATCAGCGCGGCATACATCGCATCCAGATCGCTGGCGAGGTCAAAGGTCCGCGTGACGTATCCATCGCCGAGGTCGCGAAAGGCGACTAGCCCGACCCGAATTTCCGGCGCGGGCTGCGCCTGTGCCATGGTGGTGGCGATGGACCACACCTTGTCTTTGGCGGCCTGAATCAGCCCCGCCATGCTGCCGGTGGTGTCCACCATAAAAACCAGATCGATCGGCGGTCGACCTTGGTCCCCGGTGGGGGAGGGATTTTGTGACAGCGGTGAGTCACGAATTGAAAACCCCGCTCACCGCCATCCGGATGTACCCGGAAATGCTGCGAGAGGGCTGGACGCCGGCCGAGAGGCGCGCGGTCTACTACGCGTTCATGCATGACGAGAGCGGGCGACTGGCGAGGCTCATCCACAACGTGCTGAGTCTGGCGCGCACGCTGGGCGTCGCTCTCGACTGGTTCACACAAATCGTGCTGAATCTGGTCGACAACGCGGTCAAGTTTTCAGCCGGCGCTGCGGTTCAGGACACCGAGATTCGTGTCGCGATGGTCGACGGTCAACAGGTGGTGATCGCGGTGCGGGATTTCGGCCCGGGCATTCCTGTGGAGCAGCTGGACCGGATTTTTGAGCTGTTCTATCGCGCGGAAAACGCCCTTGCCCGTCATACCGGCGGGACTGGCATTGGCCTTGCGCTGGTCCAGCGTCTGGCCGCGGCCATCGGCGGCCGGATTACGGTCAGCAACCAGCAACCCGGGGTGGCGTTCAGCCTCTGTTTGCGCCTCGACTGAGGGGGCGTTCTAGAACACCACCGGCAGTTCGAGAAAGTTTTCGTAAATGAAGGCGCGGTGCGCGATCAGGCGTTCGCTCAATGCGGCACGCACGACCGGATGGTGATTGGTATAAAGCGGCCGAAAGAATGAAGCCATCGGGCACTGCGCTTCCGGCAGCGGTTCAATAAGCCCGAGGAACGTGGCCCAGTAAATATCTAGCGCCGAGAGTCGGTCGCCGAAGAAAAACTGGCGCCCGCGCGCCTGCTCCGCCGCCAACTGGCGGTCCAGCAGTTGCAGGATTTCGGCCATCCGGACCGGCGCGGCTTCGATTGCAGCGGTCGACAGGCCGTATTTTTGGCCAAAGCGGCGCCAGAAACTGTATTCCGCGCTGGCCTTGTCCAAAGGTTCCATGCCCATGTCGACCAGCATCAGGCGGCCCATCCAACCGAAACCGTTTTCTCCGCAGAGTTCGTTGGCAAGGCCGAACATCTGCACCCGGTCGGTGGCGTCGGTCGGGATGAGCGGAGGCTCGGGTGCCAGTCGCTCGGCCAAATACAGTTGTTCGATCCAGGTTGAGCGCGGGCGCTCATCGTTCCAGACCATGACCGGCGCGCTCGATTGCGCGGTCCAGTCCCGCAGCTCCGTGTCTGAACCATCCAGACCAAATTCGGTATCCGAGCGCCCTGCGTTTGCGGTAACCACGGGCACATAGGGCAGCTGCTTGACGTAGCAAATGCCCTTGCAGGCCTCCCGCCACATGCCGGGGTCGGCGTAAGCACCAAGCACGATGCGTAGCCCGTGCATCTCCTTCGCCGCGGCAATGCTCGCGTACTGCAGGGTGATGTTGTTGATTGAAATCTCGGCCATGCGGAACTCCTGGTGCAATCGGTTAGCGCGACGCCGCGCTTAGTCAAAATAAAACTGGTTGAGACGCCATCCGTCGTTCTTGCGCCGATAGGTCAGCATGAACTGTCGCTGGCCCTGGTCGCAATCAAGGACGAAATAAAAGCGCATAAAGGAGGACGCAAATTGCGCTTCATCGCGGGGCGTCACGCGATGACAGCTGCCCAAGTGCGCCAGTCGGGCAGGGAGCGTTTGCGTCGCCCACTCGAGATTGGCCTGCACCTTCGGATCATCACGATGCGAGTTGGCGCGGGCCGCGGACAGGGCGCGCGACGGTCCCTCTTGCAACAGTAGACGGATGAGCGCGCCGGATGCGAGGCGCATATCGTCGCGCGTGCGGTAGGGCGCATCTGCCGCCACTGCCACTGGCGCCACCAGCAGCGCCAGCGCCCAGCCGGTTAGCCGCGTCACGCTCAGGACACGGCGCGCTCGACCAGATTGCCTTCGGCGTCGAGCGTGAGGCCGGCCGCTTCTGCCATGGCTTTCATAGAAGCCGGCCAACCGACGCGGCCCGGATCATTGCCGCCGACCACCGCGAGCATCATTGCAGTTTCATCACTCACGTTGCGGAAACCGCGCATCACCTGCACCGGCAGCGAGATCACATCGTAGGGTTCCAGCACCAGTGCTTTTGCCCCATCGGGCCCCCAGAAAATTGCCCAACGCCCGGTCAGCGGCATGAACACTTCCTGCGTCAGATGAGAGTGCAGCGCGGCCCCTTTGCCGGGTTCGGCGCGAATCATGGCGAGGTGGAAATCTTGCGCGGGGATCTGCGGACGCATCGTCGCGTCTTCCTGCACGCCATTGCCGATGATGCTGAAAATCTCGCGCTCATGGCCGGGGATGCGGGTGTCGATGAAGGCTTTGTCGGAACTTTTTTGCTGTTTGAAGCGCGCTACCTGCGCTTCCATCTGGTCCACGGTGAAATCGAGTTCTGTAATCGGTGCAGTGTCGACCATGGCTCCCCCCTCGTTGTTTTGATGTTTGGCCTAGGCTAGGGCGCGCGGTCGCCGGAGGCAACCGAGCTTATCGCTGGTTGCCCGTTGTCGGCCCTCCGTCCGGGAGGCGGGGAAGCGCTAGCCGTGGGCGAGAACATGATGCTGCAGGTGGCGCTTTTTTCGGGACCACGGTTGCCGCTGTCTGCGACACGTTTCGTCTTCAAGGCCGGACCGCTGACCGACAACGGTCTGTTGGCGCTGCCAGCAGTGGGGCCTTGCGATTCAATCCGGCGGTCGCATAACCGGTCTCCACCTTTTGCAGCGCTTCTTGAGCCTTGTTTCAGTCGCCAGCGGGCAGGCGCGCCAACCAGACGTGAACAATCTGAAAGCCGACGAGCAGTGCGATCACCAGCAGCAGCATTTGCGGCAGGGCCCGGCAGAAATTCCGCAGCGACTGAAAGCCTTCCGTCGTATAGCGCGCCGCCAGCCCGCGCAGACACTGCTCGAGTCGCCCGGCCGCCTCTGCGGCGTGGTATTGGCTGACAAATTCAAAGGGAAAGGCGTTGCTGTCGGCAAGCGCGCTGGCGGATGACTGGCCGCGCGCAAGGGCTGGCGCGAAGCGCGCGGTGGCTGCTGCCAATGCAGAGGAGCCGGACGCCGCGCCGGCCTGTCGCCAGGCCTCATCCAGTCCCAGGCCGGCGCTGATCAGCGCTTCGAGCGCGGCGGCAAGCCGAGCCAGCGCCAGCGTCCGCAAGGCAGCGCCCAGCACCGGCACCGCGCCGAGTACCCGCTCCAGACGACCACGCCAAACCTGCCCGTTGGTCGCGCGCCACAGCCCGCGGAGCAGCCCAAGCCCGAGATAAATCAAAAGCAGCACGCCCAGGCTCTCGGCCAGGTACTGGCCGAGGCTGCCGCCGGCGAACAAGGCTGGCACGGGGCGCAGGACGATAAGGGCGTGAAGCAGCACCAGCGGATACGTGGCATCGGCGAGCACGCGCTGAAGCAAGCTGGCCTGCTGCGTGTAATGCCGGCCAAGCAAGCTGCAACATGCGGCGAGCCGGCCACTGCGTTCCCCGGCCTCGATCAGCGCAAGGTCGAACGTGGCCCAACGGGGCTCATGGGCACGGATCGCGGCGCTCAGTGACAGACCACCGCGCTGGGTCTGGGCGATGCCCCGCCACGCCCGGGCGGTCGCTGTCCTTGCGCCCTGCGTGCTGAGCACGCGCAGCGCATGGGACAGGTCGAATCCAGATTCCAGCAAAAGGCCCAGCTGCTGATAGCACGCCGCTTGCCCCGCAAGCGGCGCGGTGAGTCGGTTCAGCACTGTGAAATGCCCGTCCTTTCAAACAGCGCCGGCTCTGCCGATGTGCCGAAGGGCCTGATGTGCTGGGCCGACGACTTCAGGCAACGGCCAGAATCGAACGATTATTGGCGGCGGTAGCTTCGGCGTACCGGCGGGCGAGCGCCGCCGATCGTGGGGATTGCGGGGTGTCTTCGGCGCTGGCGTTTGGAAACGGCGCGCCGGCGGGTCGCGCGGCCTTCACGTTGGACCGCTGCGCGAGTTCGGCAGCCGCCTCTACCGCCATCTGTGCGGCTGCGGCCGCAATCGCCCGGTCGTCGGCCGAAGGCTGGGCGGGCGCCAACGCGGCGGCCTGTATCCGACGCGCCAGCGCCAGCGTCTCCTCCGGCGTCTGGCCCTTCTTCACCTGCAGGGGCACCTCGCCCGCGACGGCGTAATTGCTGCCATCGGGTCCGCGTTTCAACACGTAGGTCGCGGGGCCGCCAGCCAGACTGCCGGCCGCATTGAGGTGCGCCTGTTCGTGCGCGCGGACCGCGCGGTCGACGGATTTGAGGTATTCGAGCTCGCGCTGGGCGTCGGCATTGAGGACCGGCTCGCCGCTTGGGGAGTAACGCACACCGGCGGCGTCAGCCTCGGTAGTCGTCGCCGACGGGTCGGTCGTCGGGTTTTGGGGCGCCTCGCCCGGCGGCGTCGGGGGCGCGCTCGCGAGGGTTCCCCGCACTAAACCCGGTGGGCGAAAGGCACGCGAGGCCGTGGCGTTCGACAACGCAAAGGTCGCAGTAATGCCGTTAATCGCTAGCGCCATCGGCGTCCTGGCCCGGAAGTGGTGCAGTGCTGCGATTGTTTCCCCTGCGCGCCGCGAAATTCAAGATTTATTTAGCGAAAACAGGGCGTTAATCAAGAATTTCGGGGCCGGGCGGGATTTCTTTAGCGGTTTAATCGGATCCCGCGCGGGTGACGGCGCTCACCCGCGCGGCGTTCGTCTGCGGGGGCTAGCGGCGGTCAATGAACACGCGCTCTTTGCCAATCCACATTGCAGAGCGCTGGAAATCGATGAACTTCCGCTCATCTTCAATCGCCAGCTCCATCGCACGGGTCGCTTCCGGCACGTTGGCCATGCTGAGCAGATCGGCACGGCTGAACCAGGCTTCGGCGTGTCCGCTATACGGGGCTTGTGCCGTGCCGCGGGCCGAGCGCAGACCGTCCTCAAGCGGGTGGGCGCCGTAGTGCACCTGCAGATACCGCTGCATGCGAAAGCCGGTCGAGACGCTGCGAATCAGCGGGCCATGTTGGGTGCGCCAGTAGTGTTGACCCTCCTCCAGCGCCTGCCCCGGCAGGTGTCGCAGACAGAAAAACAGCTTCACCAGCGGGCTGTGCTCGGTCGCCACCATGAATTCGCCGGGATTGACCTGCGGGTGTTCGTGCGCAAACCACAGCGGGGAATTGGGCAGGTCGATAAAGTGCTGCTCGTCGTTCAACAGTTCGAGTCCGGCGGCGCGCCCAGCGGGCGTATCGAAGGCCGCCAGATCTTCCGGGCTGGTCCACCACAGTTCGGCAACCCCGTCGTACGCCGGCTCCATGCCGCCACGGGCAGTGGCCAGCGCGTCGTTAATGGGGTCGTCCAGCGTGTGCAACTGGATGTAACGGTGGATCTTGAGGGTCGTCGAGTGGCGCGCCACGAGCGGGCCGTGGATCTCTCGCCAATACTGCTGAAACGCCGTGCGGCTCATGCCGGGTTTCCGGCGTAACACAAATTCCAGACGAATCATGTGGGACTCCTGTGTGTTGCGTGTGGTCGGCCGCAGAGTAAGGCTTTGTTCGACGTTTTGCCTCCCCGCTCTGAACGGGATCTGGGCGAATGATCGTTAATGGTGCGTAATTCGTTTCTTTTTGGTGCGTTTCTCGGGAGCACAAAAGCTGCCGCCCGGGCCCTGGACACTGGCCGTTCGCGCTCGGGGCCATTGCGCGCCCGGCGCCAAATTTCGGCGCTACCGCCTGAACCGGCGCATCCGGGGCTTCCGACGCTAATGGGTGCGCGCCAGTTTTTTTCATGCAGCTCGAAAAAGGATTTTTTAAGCTTAATTTTCGGTGTTTTCCCGCCATCCATCGCTCCTCGGAGCACGCTGATTTCAACGTCCGAAGGCGCCTGCTCGGCGGGTTAGAAGGACGCGGCATAAAAAAAATTCAAAAACCCTTAAAGCAATCCCGACCGGGTGTCGTTAGCGAAATTGAAGACGCCGTCATCGTCTTTTCAATTCCACGATGTGTAAGGGAGCCAGTTATGAAGTTCATCCAACATCTGCCCATGCAGAAACAATTGCTGGCAGTTTTGCTCGTAATTAGTGCGGGTTTTGTAATCTTTGGTGCGTTCACATTGCGCACCATCGAGCAGGTCAAAGTCAGAGGGGATACGTACAACCAGATCGTTCAGGGCAAAGACCTGATCGCCGATATTCTGCCGCCGCCTGACTACATCATTGAGTCCTATCTGACCGTGTTGCAGCTGTCGCGGTCCAGCGACGCCGACCAGATTGAAACGCACTTCAAGACCATGGAGCGCCTGGAGAAGGAATACAACGACCGTATTACCTACTGGGAGCAGCAAACGCTCTCCGAGCAGACGCATAATTCTTTCCTGACCGAGTCGGTCCCGCCAGCGCGCGAATTCTTCGAACTCTACAAGTCGCACTTCATGCCGGCTGTGAAGGCCGGCGACCGCAAGGCGATGGACTCGGTGATTGGCGAACTCAACGCGAGTTATGCCAAGCATCGCACCGCCATTGACGCCACAGTCGCCTCCGCGACCGCTGAAAACGCTGCCACCGAGACGCGCGCTACCGAGCTGCTGACCCGATCGCTTTACTGGTTGGTCGGCGTGTTTATGGCCACGATGGTGGTGTCCTACGTCTTCTTCCGCGGCGTTGCCCAGAATCTGGTCAAGGTGGCTGACGAAAACCTGAGCATTCGCATCGCCTTGGACAATGTGTCTGCCAGCGTGCTGATGGCCAACCAGCAAAGTCAGGTTGTCTACATGAACAAGTCCGTTGAGAGCCTGTTCCGTAACGCCGAGACCGACTTGCGGAAGGAACTGCCGGCCTTCAGGGCCGACGCTGTTCTCGGTCAGGAACTGGCCCTGTTTCATAAAGCAGATGGCACCGACCGCGGTCTGATCAACGCCAACACCAGCGACGCGCATCGTACCCAGTTCAAGATCGGCGGTCGAACTTTTGCGTTGACGTCCAACGCGGTCGTTAACGCGCAGGGTGAACGCATTGGCTCCGTGCTGGAGTGGGTGGACCGCACCGGCGAAGTGGCCATCGAGCAGGAAATCGCCGACTTGGTCTACGCCGCCGGCATGGGCGACTTCGGCAAGCGTCTCGATGTGAAGGGCAAGGAAGGATTCTTCCGAGGCCTCAGCGAGGGCATGAACAACCTGATGGACACGAGCGAATCGGGTCTGCAGGAAGTGGCCCGGGTGCTGAACGCGCTGTCCAACGGCGACCTGACGGAAACCATGAACGGCGAGTTCGCCGGCACCTTCGCGCAGTTGAAGGACGACTCGAACACCATGGTCGACAATCTGAAAGACCTGATTGCCAACATGAAGAGCGCGGCCGACTCCATCCACGTGGCCGCCCGCGAGATCTCGTCCAGCAACCTCGACCTTTCGCAGCGCTCGGAAGAGCAGGCCGCAAGCCTCGAAGAGACCGCTTCCAGCATGGAAGAACTTGCATCTACGGTGAAGCAGAACGCCGACAACGCCCGCCAGGCCAATCAGTTGGCGGTGGCGGCTTCGCAGGTTGCGGCACAGGGCGGTGAACTGGTCGGCGGCGTGGTCGCCACCATGGCGTCGATCAATGACGCCTCGCGCCGCATCGTCGACATCATCAGCGTGATCGATGGCATCGCGTTCCAGACCAACATTCTGGCGCTCAATGCAGCGGTCGAAGCCGCACGTGCAGGTGAGCAGGGTCGAGGCTTCTCGGTGGTGGCATCGGAAGTGCGCAACCTCGCGCAGCGGTCCGCCGCGGCGGCGAAGGAAATCAAGGAACTCATTTCCGACTCGGTGACGCAGATCGACAGCGGCTCGAAGCTGGTTCGCGAGACCGGCGAAACGATGACGCAGATTGTGGCCTCCGTGCAGCAGGTGACGGACTTCATGAGCGAAATCGCCACCGCCTCCAGCGAGCAGAGTTCAGGTATCGATCAGGTCAACATCGCCGTGGCGCAGATGGAAGACACCACCCAGCAAAACGCTGCGCGGGTGGAACAAGCTGCCGCTGCGGCCAAGTCGCTGGAAGAGCAGGCGCACGCCCTGACCGAAGCGGTCAGCGTTTTCCGGCTGTAATTCAGAGCGTCTGACCGCTGGATAAATCGGCGCCGTCGGGGCTCCCCTCGACGGCGCCGATTTTTTTTTGAGCCGACGAAGGCGTCAGCCTTGGCGGCCCGCTGCCGTTCCCCGTCCCCCGAGCGTCCAGCGCCACGTGGTCGCCTGCTTATCCTTCGCACGGCCCCGCCCTGCGCCTGCGCATCCGCGAGCAGGTTTGGCTTGCCGGCGCATCGGGCCTGTCGTCAAATACCGACGCGCCAGAGCGTCGGTCCGCGCGCGCTATCTTTTTTGAACGCAACCAAGGAACTCATCCCATGACAGCAAAAACCTCCCATGGCATCGGCGTAGGTGTCTTTCAGGTCATCGCCGACCTCCATACCGGTGACCCCGCGGTAGTGGCCAAACGGGCCGAAGAACTGGGCTTTGACTCCTACTGGTTGCCAGAACACGCGGCGATTCCCGAAGGCTCGGGCGATGTCTATCCGGGGAAGGTTGAAGGCGGTTCGGCGCCCGACTACCTCTACAAGATGCCCGACCCGCTGATTGGTCTGACGCGCGCCGCGGCGGTGACCAGCACGATCAATCTGGGTACCGGCGTGGCGCTGGTGCCGGAACGGCATCCGGTGCTGGCGGCGAAGGAAATTGCGTCGCTCGACCATTACAGCAAAGGCCGTTTCATCTACGGCATCGGCGCCGGCTGGAACGAAGCCGAGTGCACGATGATGGGTGGCGACTTCGCGCACCGCTGGGCGCAGGTGAAGGAATACATCTTCGCGATGAAGAAACTGTGGACCGGCGAATACGTCGGCGCCGAAGGCAAGTACGCCAATTTCCCGCCCAGCGTCTGCCGCCCCACGCCCTGGCGCAAGCCGCATCCGCCGATCATGCTCGGCAGTATCGGCTCGCCCAATGTGTATCGCCGCGTTGCCCAGTGGGGCGACGGCTGGCTGCCTTTTGTGATTAACCCGCAGGAGGTGGCCGACGGCCGCGCGGAGATCAACAAGTTTGCCCGCGATCTGGGCCGCGACCCGGCGACCATCAACATCACCGCCTTTGCCCCGGACGGCATGTTCCGTACCCGCAAGGACATCAAGGCGCTGGCGGATGCGAGCGCCAATAATGCGGTGCTCTGGCTGCAAGGGCAGAACGAGGCGGCGATTTTGCAGGAACTGGAAGTCCTGGCGGCGGAGATTTTCGACTAGGGACAGCGTCGGCGGTACGTCTGCCCGGCGGGTAGACGTACCAAGGCTCAGGCGTGAAGCGCTTGCCGAAGCGGGCACCGGCAGGCGGCGTTCGCTTTCTCAGCGTTCGCTTTCTCAAATGCCCCAACGCAATTGCGGAGTCTCCACATGAATGCGCCATCCCAGTCCCACGCCTTAAAGCTCGCCCCGGGCTTTTCCTACGACGCCAGCAAAATCGAGTGGCGCAAGTTCTTTACCCAGGGCACCTGGTATCGCCTGCTGCACGTCGACGTTGAGGCGCGCACCGCCGACATGCTGGTCAAGTTCGAGCCGCAGAGCGAATGCATGTATCACCGCCACGCCGCCTGCACCAGCACGCTGGTCTTGTCCGGCGAGTTGCGCGTGCGCGAGCAGGTCGACGGCGCTGAAGTCATCAAGGTAAAGCCCGCCGGCAGTTACTCGCACGGCGGCGAAGGTGAAATTCACATCGAAGGCAGCGGCGCGGAAGAGGCCGTGATTTTCTTCGGCATGCGTAGCGAGAACGACGTGATTTACGAACTTCTGAACGCCGACCTGTCGCTCAAGCGGCCGGTGACCGTGCAGGACTTCTATCGCGACTGGTGTGAGCGCTGGCCGGCCGACGCGCGATAGCGCCTCGGTCGGCGGGCCGCCGTGCCCCGCTTGGCGCAAGGTGCAGGCAGGCATTGGTGATGCAAGTTGATCGCGCTCCAGACGGGCGGTCAGGTCGCCGTCAGCGCCCTGCGTCCCGTCGATGCGGCGCAGTCACCGTTCTCATCCTCGCAGCGCTGGCCCCGCTGCCCAGCCCTGGAGCAAGCCCGCGATGACCCCTCTTCGGCCAGATGTCTGGCAACCCACGGCGGCCCATCTCGAGCGCTCGGGCGTGGCCCTGCTGGTACGCCACTTTGACCTTGCCGACTACGACGCTTTGATGCGTTTCGCATTGGAACAGCCCGCCGCGTACTGGGCGGGGGTGGCCGAGTACTGCCAGTTCGTCTGGGCTGAAGCGCCGGACGCCTATGTCGACCTGAGCGCGGGCGCCGCCTTGCCGCGCTGGTTTCCGGGAGCACGACTCAACTGGGTCAACAGCGTGTTGGCTTGGGGCGAGCGCGCTGATGGCGCGACGCGCCTCGCCGTCGTCGAAGAATATGAAGACGGCCGCGTCGAACGCCTGACCTATCAGGCGCTGGGGGAACGCGTGGCGGCCTGCGCACAGGTGCTGGTCGGTCATGGCGCAGCCCCCGGCGAGCGGGTCGGCCTGCTGATGGAAAATGGCCTCCACGCCACCGTGGCGCTGCTGGCGATTTCGGCTATCGGTGCGGTGGCCGTGCCGCTCTTCAGCGGCTTTGGGCCAGAGGCGGTGGTGGCGCGACTCTCGGCCGCCGGCGCGCGCCTGCTCATCGCATCGCGCGGGTTTCAGCGCCGGGGTAAGCCGGTGGCGCTTGAGCCCGTGGTGCGCGCCGCCTGGACCGACCTGCCGCTGCTTGAACGGGTGCTGTGGACCTCGCCCGCGGTTGATGCGTCGGCGCCGCCGCGAGAAGCAGATCTGGTAGCGGAAATGAACGCCCTTGCGCCCGCATCATTCACGCCGCGCGTTGGTACTGCCAACGATCCCTTTCTGCTGATTTACACCTCGGGCACCACCGGCAAGCCGAAAGGCATCGTGCACACGCACGGCGGCTTTCCGCTCAAAATTGCCCACGACGCGCTGGTGCATTTCGACCTTGCGCCGGGCGATGTCTTTTGCTGGCCGGCCGACATGGGCTGGATTGCGGGCTCGCTGGTGCTGGCCGCGGCCCTGCTGCGCGGCGCGACGCTGGTCTGCTACAGCGGTGGTCCCGACTACCCGGATTTCTCGCGCCTTTCGCGTCTTATCGAACGCCATGGCATCACACATTTTGGCTCCGCGCCGACCCTGATTCGCGGCATGGCCAGCCACGCGGCGGAGGCAATTCAGGGCGATGTGTCCAGCGTCAAACTGCTGATCACCGCCGGCGAAGGCATCGACCCCGAACATTTCAGCTGGTTTCAGCAGCATTTTGGTCGTGGCACGGCGCCGCTTATTAACTACACCGGGGGGACCGAAGCCTCCGGCGCGCTGCTGGCCTCGGTGGTGGTGCGCCCGATCGTGCCCAGCGGATTTAACAGCGCATCGCCCGGCGTGCCGGTGGCCATTCTGGGCGCAGACGGGCGCGCGCTCGTCGATACGGTCGGAGAGCTCGCCGTGCGCGGCGCGTTTCTCGGCATGACCCAGTCGTTCTGGCAGGACGATGCGCGCTATCTCGACACCTATTGGCAGACACTGCCTGGTATCTGGGTGCATGGCGACCTCGCGCTGCAGCGCGCCGACGGCCAGTTCTTCATGCGCGGCCGTTCCGACGACACGCTGAAAGTGGCCGGTAAACGCCTGGGGCCGGCGGAAGTGGAAGAAGCGGTGCTGAAATTGCCGGAGATCAGCGAGGCTGCGGCCATTGGCGTGCCGGATGCCGAGCGCGGCGAGCGGCTGGTGGTCTTCGTGATCGCCGCGCAGGCGGCCGCCGATTCGGCCGCGGTGGCCGCACGGGTGACGGCGCAGGTGGAGTCTCAACTGGGTCGACCGTTTCGGCCCGCAGCTGTTCACTGCGTCACTCAGCTGCCAAAGACCAGAAGCTCGAAGACCATGCGGCGGGTCATTCGCAACCTCTATTGCGGAAATCCGCCGGGTGATTTGTCCGCGCTCGATAATTCCGCGGCACTGGATGAAATCCGGCGCGCGGCCGCCGGCGCCGCCAGTTGAAGCAGCGCCCGCCAGCTACATCTCAAGTTGTACGGAAGGAAGACCCATGCGTTACGAAGATTTTCAGCATATCCGCTTTGAGTGGAAAGAAGACGGCGTGCTGCTGGCCACGCTCAATCGTCCCGAGGTCATGAACGCCACCAATGCCAGACTGCATTGGGAACTGACCAAAGTCTGGGGCGTGATTCACGACGATCCGAACACTAAGGTGGTCGTCGTGACCGGTGCCGGCGACCGCGCGTTTTCGGCCGGCGGGGATCTGTCCTGGGTCGAGGAAATGGTCGGCAATCCGGACGTCGTGAAGATTGTGAAGAAGGAAGCCGGCGATATCGTTTACAACATGCTCGCCTGCGACAAGCCGATCATCTCGGCCATCAACGGCACGGCGGTGGGCGCGGGTTTGGCGGTAGCGCTGCTGGCCGATGTCAGCCTCATCGCCGAAGAGGCGCGCATCACGGACGGTCACACCCGGCTCGGCGTGGCGGCGGGGGATCACGCGGCGATCGTCTGGCCGCTGCTCTGCGGGGTGGCGAAAGCGAAGTACTACCTGATGACCGCAGATTTCATCGACGGCCGCGAGGCCGAACGACTGGGGCTGGTGACCTTCTGCCTGCCGCGCGCGCAGCTCCTGGAAAGAGCGCTGGCCATCGCCGCCAACCTGGCCCGCGGCAGCCAGACCGCGATTCGCGCGACCAAGCAGTCCATGAACAACTGGATGCGGATGGCCGGACCGATTTTTGACCACTCGCTTGCCGAAGAAATGCTGTGCTTCCTCGGGCCCGATGCGCGCGAGGGGCTGGAGTCAGTGCGCCACAAGCGCGCGCCGAAGTTTCCGTCGGCAGAACTGCCGAAGTAGTTGCCTGCGCCTGTGGCGCGGTGGCGCAAGCATGACGCGCCGTGGCCAGTGGACGCCGCTAGCCAATTCCAATACAAATGACGCCCGCGCCCGGCGCGGGCAATCCACACCGTTTCATTAACGTCTGGAGTCTCTATGTCTTCCAAGATTTACCCCGATGCTGCCAGCGCATTGGCGGGCCTGACCGCCGATGGCATCACCGTGATGTCCGGCGGCTTCGGTCTGTGCGGCATCCCCGAGAATCTCATCACCGCCTTGCGTGATTCGGGGGCTAAAAACCTCACCGTGATCGGCAATAACGTGGGCTGCGACGAGCACGGCATGTGGCTGGTGCTGGCCAATAACCAGATCAAGAAAGTGCTGGCCAGCTACGTTGGCGAAAACAAGATTCTGGAAACCCGCTTCATGAACGGCGAGGTGGAAATCGAGTTCAATCCGCAGGGCACACTGGCCGAGCGGATCCGCGCCGGTGGCGCCGGCATCCCGGCGTTTTACACCCGCACCGGTTACGGCACGGCGGTGGCGGAAGGCAAGGAAACCCGCCAGTTCAACGGCGAGTGGTACGTGATGGAAACCGGCCTGACCGCCGACATCGCGCTGGTAAAAGCCTGGAAGGCCGACCCCGAGGGCAACCTCGTTTATCGCAAGACCGCGCGCAACTTCAATCCCATGATGGCAACCGCCGGCCGCGTGACCGTCGCGGAAGTCGAAGAACTGGTGCCGGCCGGCTCGCTCGACCCCGACCAAATCCATACGCCCGGCATCTACGTGCAGCGGCTGGTCGTGGGCAAGCATTACGTGAAGCACATTGAGCGGCGCACCACGCGCCCGCGGGAGAAAAACTGATGAGCTGGACTCGCGAACAAATGGCCGCTCGCGCGGCGCAGGAACTGCGCGACGGCTTCTACGTGAATCTCGGGATCGGCATCCCGACGCTGGTGGCGAACGTCATCCCCGACGGCATGACCGTCACCTTGCAGAGCGAGAACGGCATGCTCGGCATGGGGCCGTTCCCGTATGAAGGCGAAGAAGACGCCGACCTCATCAACGCCGGCAAGCAGACCATCACCGAGTTGCCGCAGACCAGCTATTTCTCCAGCGCCGACAGCTTCGCGATGATTCGCGGCGGCCATATCAACCTGTCCATTCTGGGCGGCATGCAGGTATCGGAAACCGGCGACCTCGCCAACTGGATGGTGCCCGGCAAGATGGTCAAGGGCATGGGCGGCGCGATGGATCTGGTGGCCGGCGTGCGGCGCGTGGTGGTGGTGATGGAACACTGCGAAAAGAGCGGCGAGTCCAAGTTCAAGCCCAGCTGCAGCCTGCCCTTGACCGGCAAAGGCGTGGTGGATCTGCTGATCACCGACCTCGCGGTGTTCGAGATCGACCGCAAAGGCGGCGGCGCTAAACTCGTCCAGCTGGCCGATGGCGTGACGCTGGAAGAGGTCAAAGCCAAGACTGAAGCGCGCTTCGAGGTAGCCCTGGCCTAAGGCCCCGCGGCGGACTCGCGGCGCGAGTCCGCCCGCGCGCTTAAAACGACAGCTTCACGCCGCCGCCGCAACTGAACTGCGCGCCGGTGCTGAAGGCTTCATAGCCCAGCGTGGCGTACAAGGCCGCGTTGCGGGCGATCTGCAAATCGGCGCCGCCATCCAGCGTAAAGCCGTGCAGGCCGCGATTCTCCCCGCGCACATCCAGACGCCCGGCCGCCGGGCTCCCCACGAACGCCGCGCGCAGGGTCTTAGTGCCGGCATCATCTGCCAGCGCGTCCAGTTGATAAGCAAGCGTCAGACGCGGCGTTAGCGTCGTCGTGCCCAACCCGCTCAAGGCGATGGGCGCAGCAGACAGCTCCAGCCCGAGGTTTGCGGTGAGGCTGTGGGCGGTGTGCGCATCCAGCGTGGTGTTAAGACCACTGCTGCCCCCTTCGCGCACCTTGCCTTGCTGATAAGCGCCCCAAGCGACCCCGACCAGCGGCCGCAGGTAAGTCGTGGTGCGGGTGGCGGTGGGCAGTGCCAGCAGGTAATCGCCGTTGAAGGCCACGGTGTAGCCCTCCGCATCTGGGCGTGCCGTCAACGTGGTGCCATCGCCGATGAAGGCGAGCTGACGGCTGCCGTCGATATCGAAATGGCTGTAGCCCACAAGGCTGCGGAAAGTCCACGCCGCGGCTGGCTGATAGACGCCATAGGCGCTAAGGCTGTTTACATCGGCGCCAATTTGCGCGTGACTTCGGGGCATGTGATCAAGATCTGCATTGCCGTGACTGAAGGCGGCGCCCACGGTCCAGCGCTGCACAGGCTGGTATTCCAGCCCGAAGCTGCTGAGCAGCATGTGGCTGTCGTAGTCGCTTAGCCCGTCGCGGCCATCGATCTCGCTGCTGGCATCGCTGGCGCCGGCAAACACGCAAACGGGAGACGCGCCGGTCTTGTCCGCTGCCCCGCCCGGCGTTTGCATCACGCCGCCACCGGTGGCGCAGCGGCCGGCGCCGCTTAGCAGCGTGTCGCGCTGGCGCTGCAGCGTTTCCAGACCCACGCTCTGAAAGGCGGCCCAGGGTTCTGGTGCAAGCGAGGTCACGGCAGCAGTCAACTGCTCGCTGGTATCAAGCGCCAGCAGGCGCGAAGTCGCGCTAAGCAGGCCGGGAGAAATGCCCGCCGCGGCGGCTTGCCCGGTGGTGAAACCGGAGTTGTCGATGAGCGCGCCGCCCCGCGGGCCCGCGCCGACCACGGCCGCAAAGGTCCGGTCCAGCGCGCCGGCCGTTGCCAGTTGATTGGCGTGCGCCTGTGCCAGCGTCCGCATGGCGGATTCAGCGACCCCGTTGCCGTCTCGTCCGCGCCATTGCAAGTCAAAAGTGCGCGGGTTGCCGTCGAGTTCCTGAACCACAGTCGCGCCCTGCTGGAGCAGCGCGCTACCCAGGGCCGACTGATCGATTGCGAGGCTACCTGGCCCGGCAAAGCCGGTACTGGCGGGTGCGGTCAGCAGCGTGTACTTGAGCAGCGGCCAGGGCGCGCCGCCGCCGTAAGACAGCAGTTTTGCCGTGCCGCTGAAATTGCTGATTTGCCCGGCGACGTTCAGGCGGTCGTGCAGGGCGCCCTGAAACTCGAACGCGAGCGTCCCGCCGTTCAGGGCAAGGCTGCTGGCCGTCAGCGTGCCGATGGAGTTGCCGGGCGCAAGCGTCGCACCAGGCATCAGCGACGTTGCCGGCAGGCGGCCATTGCCGCCCACCACACCGCCGTCCGCGATCGACAGCCCGGAGGAGGCGGCAATGCTGCCGTTCACCCGCAGCGTGACATTGGCGCCGACGTGCGTCGCGCCGGTGTAGGTGCTGGTGCCGGCGAGCGTAACCGCACCGCCCGCAGCGCTGTTGATGAAAGACAGGTCGCCGGCGCCGCTGAACATGCCCGTGAAGACCGCGTTCAGCCCATTGCCGTCGAGGTAGCCGCCGGTGCCGGTGTCGTAGCTCTGGCTGAAGCTGCCCGGCACATCAACCTGCAAGGTGCCGCCGTTGAAGCCGGTGTCGTAGGGCGTGCTGGCATAGGCCAGATGCTCGGCGAAAATCCGCGAATCGACGCTCATGATTACCGTGTTATGAACGCCCGGCGTGACGTACCAGGTCGCGCCGCTATCGCTGCTGCCGCGGAAGGTGTGGTAGCCGTAACCTAGCAGCGCCGTGGGGGAGACGGCGGTCCCGAGCCCGGTGCTGCCGGTATTGCTCCATCTGATCCCGACAGCGTCGGAGGAAATGGTCAGGCCGTAGGTGGTGTCGGGGCTCAGTCTGAACAGGGAATTTGTCCCCACCTGGTTAAACGTAAAAATGCCGCCTGCGCCCGTGATATTGGCTGGCAGTAGCACGGTGCTGGCGAGGCGGGTCGTGGGGGTGTAGGCGCTGCCCACCACGCTGACCGACCACAGGGAGATGCGGACGTTCTGGGTGACCGGGGCGCTGGTAAGGGGCGCCGGATTGAGCCCCAGACTGATCGACTCAATCTGACCGCCCGCCGCATTGCTGGTGAAGATCAGGGACTTGAATTCGCTATGCGTGACGGTCGAGCCGCCTGTCGTCCCGTTAGGGGTATTGGTCAGCACCACGTTGGCGGCCAGGCCGCTCGCGGGCAGGACAAGGGCAGCGAGTAGCGAGCAGGCGAGCACGCGGTGGCGGTCGGGCGTCAGGGTAGAAGCAGTCAAGCAGGATCCTTTCATCAACGGGAATCGCGGGCCTAAAGGGCCTCGCGCCAGCCGTGGATGATATACGGATGCGCACTTGCCGCGGGCTGAGCGAAGGCGCTGGCGTTCCGCGTGGTCCCGCGACGGCGGGCCCACGAGCCGTTTGGTCTGCGCCGGTGACGGCCCGGGAGTTCCCGGCAGGCGCGAGGTGGTGCGCCGTGAGCTAGCCGCCCGCATCGGCCAGACGTGCGGCCGCGTCTACAAAGGATGGATTCGCTTGCCGCTTGGGCGTTTGCTTAACGTCGCGGGGCGCGCTGCGCGCGTCCAGATTCGCGTTGCGAATCTGTCGAACCTCCGACCCCCTGGTTCGTAGTTCGAGACCGGAAATCCAAGTAATTGTTTTATAGATAAACTCGGCGGCGACGCCCGTTGCAAAATGCACCACCGAGCAGGACTTTTCAGAGGGGACTCCGGCAAAACTCCGGCAGTACCCGCTCGGCCCCTCCCTGAGGCGCTAGCCGCCTACCGCTACCGTGGCTTGAAGTGCTGTAACGCCCGCCGTTATAGTCCGGTTCGTGATTAAGTCATTCAAGGACGAAGCCACTCGGGCCATCTGGGAAGGGCGGCCGGCCCGTTCGTTGCCGGCTGACATCCAAAGAACCGCTCGGCGCAAGCTTCGCATGCTAGCCGCCGCGCAGGATGTCCAGGACCTGAGGGTTCCACCGGGCAACCACCTGGAAGCCTTGAAGAATGACCGGAAAGGACAGTTCAGCATCCGGATTAACGACCAGTGGCGCATCTGCTTCGCCTGGAAGACGGATAGCGCACACGATGTGGAAATCGTGGATTACCACTAGGGGTAAAGGTGATGAGCAATAAGCTTCCGAATATCCATCCCGGGGAAATCCTGGCCGAGGAGTTTCTGGTACCTCTCGGACTGAGTCAGAACGCACTGGCTCGCGCGCTCGGCGTTCCGCCCCGGCGCATCAACGAAATCGTCCTGGGCAAGCGGGCAATTACTGCAGATACGGCATTGCGTCTCGCGCGCTACTTTGGGAACTCTCCGGACTTCTGGATGGCACTGCAGGCGTCGTATGACCTCGAGGAGGCTCAGGTGGCGCTTGGGTCGGACCTAGCGAGACAGATTCAGCCGCGGGCGGCGTGATTTAACGGAATCACTGAACTCGAACTCGGTTGCCGGCGGATAGTTTGGACCTATAGCAATTCGCTACTAAAAAAAGCCGGGGGGCGTCGGGACTCCGGCAGCGGCTCTGCCGAATCGTGTTAGAGGCAATGATTCCTCCCTC